>NZ_JBFCVS010000011.1:0-170144 GCF_040704725.1 Leisingera sp. JC11 | reverse complement strand
CCCCTCCTTTAGCTGGCGGGGCTTGTCTTTGCGCGCACCCTGCGCTGACAGAGGCAGTGTTGCAGAGGTGTGGTGGGGGTGTGTAGGATTTTTCCTGCATTTCGTATTGACGTAGGATTTAACCTACATTACCTTAGTTCTCAGCAAAGGGAGAACTGAGATGCACAGCACCAACGTTCAGGAACTTACGGAAGCTCACGCTGCGGCCTACCTGGCGGCCAAGCGAATTGACTGGCTGCACCCGGCTGAGGCGCTGGCGGCTGATGCTACCCGCAACCGGATCAGCGCTTTTGTTGGCGCCGGCAAAAACCCGATGGCCCACTACGAAAGCCGCGCCACCAAGGGCGGCGTTGCTGGTGCACTGCAGCTGTTCCGCCGCCTGCAAAGCCCGGAGCGCGCGAAATACATCGCCGGCGGCATGCTGCGCGCCGCACGGGAGGCCCGCCTGAACGGCCAGACCAAAGAAGCAGCCTTTGCCCTTGAGGGCGCCGCCCGCTGGCGCCGTGAGGCCCGTGATATTGCTCGCGAAGCCGCCGCAGCACATCAGGCGCAGCCGGAACCCTTCCTCATGGCCGCGGAGTGATCCGCCATGCTGGACCTGCTCACAACAGGACTGGCGGACCAGCTTGAGGCCCGCCTGCACGAACTCAGCTGCGAACCTGACTTCGCGACCCACCCAGATTTCAAGCCAACGCTGAAACAGCTAGCCGCCACCGATCCTGAGCGCGCCGAGAAGATGCGCAAGTGGCTGGAGCTTCCCGAGGGAGAAGAGGCATGAACACCGACACCCCAATGATCCAGCTGGCGCGCCGGATGGCCGCTAGCGCCCCGGCGGCAAATGCCACCACTCACGAAAGCCGCCGCCGGGATGAATTCGACCCCGAAGTCAGGGGCCGATCAGCGCAGGTCTTCGAGGCCTACAACGGGGGCCAGGAGGAGCCGCAGCCTTGGTTGCGCTCCTGGGGGGCGGCGGTGCTGATTTCCGCCGCCCTCGCCCTCCTGGCCCTGTTCTTGGCCAGTGCAGCTTGGGCGCACCTTTTCCCGCCCATCTGCCACCACTGATGCCTCCCCGACGGGCGCGTTCTTCCTGAGCGCCCGCACCTCCTCCCTGGCGGCGGCCAATTCGACCAAGCGGCCAAGTCCGCGGGCTGCCGCCAGGTTTTTTTCCGAAAGGAGCGAAACATGATCCGTCAGCCGACGCCGCCGAGAAAGGCCTTTGCCTGGTGGAACGCTGCGCTGCGCGACCCGCGCACACCGCGCCACGACGGCGAGCCGCAGGCGGGTTACTACAAGCGCCGGATGGTGAAGAACGGCCCATGGGTGCCACTGCGCATCCGCTTGGTGCAAGCCATCGACCCGGAAACGGGCGAGCTGACCGAGCCTGAGGTCTATGTTGCCGAACAGGACGGCGCCGCATTCGACCCGGTTCCGATCTGGACGCACTGCCGGCCGATTTCATCCCGGGAATTCAACGACCTCACCGCGCGCCAGCGCGAGCTGCCACTGATGGCCGCCACGCATGCACCGGTGGACCTTTCCACAACCCCTATTCGACCAGGAGCATAAGTCATGAACGACCTTAATCCCCGCGCCTTCATTGGGGCAAACAACCCGCCCGCTTTCGATCAGGAAGAGGTCGACAAGCATGACGCCGCAGCAGCTGAATTTCTGGACGTCAGTGGCGAATGGATCAAGAAGGGCGAAATCACCACTGAAGGCGAAGCCCAGAGCCTTAACGACTTCATCGCTGGTGTGAAGAAACGCAAGACGGCCACCGACAAGGCCCGCAAAGCGGCCAAGAAACCCCATGACGACGCCGGGAAGGCCGTGCAGGCCGCCTATAACCCGATCATCACCAAGCTGGAAACGGTGATCAGCCGTACCTCTCCGATGCTGACAGCCTACCTGCAGAAGAAAGAGGCAGCCCGGCAGGAAGATCTCCGGCGCCAGCAAGAGGAAGCCCGCCGGGCTCAGGAACAAGCTGACCGCAAGGCAGCGCAGGCAGCGGCCCGCAATGATATCAGCGGCGAGATCGACGCCCAGGCCGCCCGCGAAGAGGCCGAGAAGAAGGCGAAGGATCTGGCGCGCGAGGCAAAGACGAAAGCCAACGTCGCCAGCGCCACCGGCGGCGGCCGCACGGCAGCGCTGCGCACCTACCACACTGCGAAGGTGGTCAACGTGCGCGCTGCCTTCATGCACTACCAGGATCACCCCGCTCTCGCTGAATGCCTGCGCTCGCTGGCGGATGCAGAGATCCGCTCCAAGGACTTCGACCCGGAAACCATGAAGATCCCAGGCATTGAGATCACCACCGAACGGAAGGCCGTCTAATGAGCACCGCCATTGCAAAGAAACCTCTGCGCCAGGTCGATAGCGTGCAGCACCTGCTCCAGAACGACCAGGCACGCCAGCAGCTGTCCGCCGTCGCGGCCAAACACATGAACCCGGAACGCCTGATGCGCGTGACCGCCAATGCCATCCGCACCACGCCCAAGCTTCAGGAATGCGAACCGCTTTCTTTCCTGGGCGGCCTGATGCAGTGCGCGGCGCTGGGGCTGGAGCCGAACACCGTTCTGGGCCATGCCTACCTGATCCCCTTCTGGAACGGCCGCAAGAGGGTCAACGAGGTGCAGGTGGTGGTCGGCTACAAGGGTCTGATCGACCTCGCGCGCCGCTCCGGCCATATCACCAGCATCAGCGCCAACATTCACTACTCGGATGATGAGCTCTGGGAATACGAGGAAGGCACCGAGGCCCGCCTGCGGCACCGCCCTGGCCCGCAGGATGGTGAAAAACTCCATGCCTATGCCATCGCCAAGTTCACAGATGGCGGCCACGCCTATGTGGTCCTGCCCTGGGCGCAGGTGATGAAGACCCGGGACAACTCGCAAGGCTACAAAACGGCCGTCCGCTTCAACAAGACGGATAGCCCATGGATGGCGCATGAAGACGCCATGGCCAAGAAGACCGCTATCCGCGCCCTGGCTAAATACCTGCCCCTCTCTGTGGAGTTCGTCGACGCTGTGCAGATCGACAACGATGCCGGCGCCCGGGTGGATTACGCCTCCTTCGCCATGAATCCCGATGACGGCGCCACCATCGACGACGAGTTTGTTGAAGAGGATGCAGAAGACGCCGCTCCCGAGCAGCAAGCCGAAGAGGCAAAGCCCGCCGCCAAAAAGCCGAAGGAAAAGGAGCAGTCCGAACCCGAGGTTCCGGAAGAACACCGCAAGGCGTTCGAGCAGATCGAGCAGGATCTGACCGATGGCGCCCCGGCGGAAGCAACAGCAACATTCCATGCGGACGCACTGGAGAAGATGAAGGCCGAGGCGCCTGAGCTGCACCAGCAGGCGCTGGATATGATCCAGAAGGCGGGACAGGAAGACTGATGCGCCAGAATGACCTCATCCGCGTTGTGTGGACCGGCCAGGCGCTGGAACCGGACGGCAACTATGCCATGCACCAACTGCACGACCGCCTCGGCGCGGGCGAGGTCATCAATGTGGATCTCGACCCGGACCGGTCCGAAAAGAGCCATAAGCACCAATTCGCATTCGTGCGAACTGCGTGGCAGAACCTGCCGGAAACGTTGAAGAATGCGCCGTTCGCCAAGAACGCGGACACCCTGCGCAAGCACGCCCTCATCGCGACGGGCTTCTGCGACACCGAGATGGTTCCGGTAGGTTGCCCGCGGCGCGCAGACCGGGTTGCCGCCTCCATGTCCCGTCTCGCCGCCCGGCTCCACGGCTACGCTGTGACCAGCATCGAGGGACCGGTGGTCTATTGCCACACCCCGCACAGCCAGAGCCAGCGCACCATGGGCGCCAAGGCGTTCCAAGAGAGCAAGCAAGCCATCCTGGAATGGCTCGCTCAGCTGCTCGGTGTGACACCTGACCAGCTGGCCAATGCAGGACGAAAGGAAGCAGCATGACCCGCCCTGTCAAAGAATGGATCGGAAAGGCCGAAACCGCCCAGGCACCCGCTCGCGTCAAGGCCCGGATCATCATGGCCCAAGATGGCCTGTGCGGCTGTGGCTGCGGCGTGAAGCTGGGTGCGGCTGGTGAGGCTATCGAGTTCGACCACGAAACCGCGCTGATCCTCGGCGGCGAAAACCGGGAGAGCAACCTGCGCGCCCTGCGCCGGCCATGCCACCGTGCCAAGACGAATGCGGACGTCGCGCAGAAGTCGGTGGAAGCCAGGAAGCGCGCGAAACACCTTGGCCTGCTCAAGACCGGCAGCACCATCCCCGGCAGCAAAAACACCAAATGGAAGAAAAAGATAACAGGCGAAGTTGTTCGCCGCTGACTGCGCCCTGACAGCAACCGGGCAAAAGAACCAGTGTGAAGCAGCCGCAACCCGCGCCCTGCAGAAACCCGCCAGACCTGGTTCACCTCTCTTTGCCGCAAACCCGCCCGGTTGCTTTCAAGACGCAGTTTAACCCCTTGGAGGAATTCATGAAGCCACTTCGGATTCTCATCGGCTGCGAGACAAGCGGCATTGCCCGCCGCGCCTTTGCAGACCGCGGCCATGACGTATGGTCTTGCGATATCGAAGCAGCCGAAGACGGCTCAAATCGCCACATCCGGTGCGACATCCGCAATGGCATCCTGCAGGAAGGCTGGGACCTGCTTGCGGTGATGCATCCGCCCTGCACCCGGCTTTGCCGCTCCGGCCGCCGCTGGATGTCTGGCCCCGGGAAATGGACTGAGCCAAAGCAACTCCCCAAGGGGCGGAGCTTGGACGATATGCGCGCCGAGTTCGAGGAAGGCGTCAGCATCTTCACCGCCTGCTGGTCCGCCCCAATCCAGCGTGTGGCCATCGAGAACCCGGAAATGAATGACCTGGCACGGGACCGGATGCCCGCTGACCTTCCGAAACCCCAAATGGTCCAGCCGTTCTGGTTTGGTGAGCGGGCCTATAAAGCAACCGGCTGGTATTTGCGCGGTCTGCCGCCTCTGTTCGCTACCGACCTGCTGCAGGAGCCGGAACGCGGCACAGCCGAGTGGAAGGTTTGGAACCGGGTCCATCGGATGCCGCCAAGCGAAGAACGTGCTCGACTGCGCAGCCGATCCTTCCCGGGAATGATGAATGCTGCCGCAGATCAATGGGGCGGTTGGGCTGAGAAAAAAGAAGCTGCGGCATGAACATCGACACCAGCTCCGCGGCCGTAGGACCGGGGAGCATGCCTACCGCGTATCCGGCAGCACCCGATTTGCTCGCCATGCTGGAGAAGGAGAAAACCTGATGGGAAAATATGAGCCGGCGGCCTTCAAAGAAGCCAATGCGGCTGCCTACCTCGATCTCTCCGTTTCCCGCTTCCGCAAGCTGGTGAGCAGCGGCGCACTGCCGCGGCCCGTGCGTTTGGCCGATGGCGTGGAGCGCTGGCGCACAGATGATCTACGGGCCATTCTGAGCGGTGAAGCTGCCCGACCTGCCGAGGACTTCGAACTGTGAGAAAACCCGCCAAGCCCAGGATCACCAAGCCGCACCTGAAATGGGCCTGGAACAAGCGCCGCAGCGTTTGGGAGCCATATCACCGGGTGACGTGGACAGAAGGCGGCAAGCGCCGGGAGCGCGCCGTGAAGCTGGATTGGCAGGGCGATGCGGAGCGCCTCGACGCGCTCTATTGGGAGTGCGCGGCAGGCAAGCACGAGAAGCAACAGGCCCCGGCCAAGCAAACATGGCGCGCCCTGATCGACGCCTGGAGAAAAGACCCTCGGGTGCAAGGCAAGCTATCCGAAGGCACGAAAAAGACCTACCGGCGCGACATGGAAAGCATCTTGGAGAAAAACGCCGACAAGGACGTGCGCCGCCTCACAAAATCCGCAGTGCGGGCGGCCCATGCCAAGCTGGCAGAGACACCGCGCAAGGCCGACCGCTTCCTGCAAACCGTCAGCCTGCTGTGGAACTACGGGGCGAACAAGCTGGACTGGCCGCTTGGCGACAACCCGACAAGGGGCGTTGACCACTACGGTAAGCAGCGCGAATACGAGCCGTGGCCGCAATGGATGGTGGATGCGCTGGACAAGGCGCCCGAGGACGTGCGCACAGCCGCTTTCCTGATCCTGAACACCGGCCAGCGCCCGAACGCCGCAATCACCATGAAATTCTCCGACTTCGACGGCGACTGGATGAGCGTCCTTGACGAAAAGAACGATGAGCGGATGGAGGTCTATTGCCCGGCTGAGCTGCGCGCCTTCATTGCTTCAGCCTCGCGCAAGGGTGCCTATGTGCTGGCGAAGAACCTGACGCAGCCGCGCGGCTACTGGGCCGTTTCCAAGGCGTTCCGGGCCTGGCGGGATGATCTGGGGCCGAAAGCTGCGAAGTACGTGCTGCACGGCCTGCGCAAGCTGGCGATCATCCGTCTGGCCGAAGCCGGGTGCAGCGATGCCGAGATCCAGGCGGTGACGAACCAGAGCGCCGAAATGGTCGCCTATTACCGCGCCCGCGCCAGCCGCAAAGCCCTTTCCCGGTCGGCCCAGCAGCGCCGAACATAGCCGGGACCAGAACAGGAACGGAACGTGATTGTGGGAGTAAGGTGTGGGAGTTGCGGGAACCCGGTGAAATTCCACCCTTGCGAAAATCCGGAATTACCCTTTAAAATCAATGGTGCGGACGGCGGGACTCGAACCCGCACGGCCATACGGCCAGGAGATTTTAAGTCTCCGGTGTCTACCATTCCACCACGTCCGCACACGGCGCCGGCACATGGCGCCCTGGCCGCAGGTCTAGCCTCCTGATTTCAGGCGGACAATCCGTTTTCGGTCAGGATGGCAAAATTTTCCCGCAGTGCGGGCAGTGCTACAACTCCACATCGCCGGCTCCGGGCGGCGCCAGCGGCCCGCCGGGTTCCGCCAGATAGCGCTCCGGCAGCCACGGGTTCAGCGCCAGCGCCTCTGCCAGCGCGGTGCGCGCTTCCTCCAGCCGGGACAGGCCGTAAAGCGACAGCGCCCGCCCGCTCATCGCGGCGATATGGCGGGGCGACAGCTCCAGCGCCCGGTCCAGGTCCGTCAGGGCGGACGCGAAATCCCGGCGCAGGTAATGCACGAAAGCGCGCTGGTTGTAGCCCTCGGCATAGTCCGGGCAATAGGCGATCAGCTGGTCGAAGTCCGCCAGAGCGCCGAGGAAATCGAAGGCGGAGCGTTTGGTCATGCCGCGGTCGAGCATGGCCTGCGCCTGCGCATTGGGCGCATCGGCCCAGTATTCCCACATGCGGTTGGCGATTTCCCGTGCCTGGGATTCGGTTTCGGCCTCCTGAACCTCGGTCAGCAGCGCCTCCAAAGGTGTGCTGTGGTCGGGGGCGTCGGGGCATTCCGACGCCTGCACCGGGAAAGAAGCGGCAGCAAGAACCGCAGCACGGGCAGCGAAGGAAAACGGGGCGCGAAGAAAGGCAAACAACATGCCCCATGCTCGCACAATTCCGGTTTCAATCAAGTCAACTGGGCGTGCGCCGCCCGTGCCCCTCCTAAAGCGGACCCAGGGCGCCGTCTTCCTTGACCGCCTGCATCGCCACATAGGTCGAGGTGGAGGCGACATGCGGCAGCGAGGAGATCTTCTCCCCCAGCACCGCCCGGTAATCGGTCATCGAGCGGGTGCGCACCTTCAGCAGATAGTCGAAATGCGAGGCCATCATATGCGCCTGCTCGATCTCCGGCAGCCGCGCCACAGCGGCGTTGAACTTGGCCAGTGCCGCCTCGCGGGTGTCGTCCAGCTTCACCTCGACAAAGGCCACATGGTCCAGCCCCAGCCGGATCGGGTCCACCAGGGCGCGGTAGCCGGTGATGATGCCCTCCGCCTCCAGCCGCTTGAGCCGGGTCTGGGTCGGGGTTTTCGACAGTCCGATCCGCCGCGCGAGGTCGGCGATGGAGATGCGGCCGTCCTCGCTCAGCACATTCAGAATCGCCCGGTCGAAGCGGTCAAGATCGATGGAGTTCATTTGGACTACCTGAGGGTCAAAAATTTGCTCACCTGAACTATTCTTATCACATCTTTAGGCGATTGTCCTTCTGGAAAGGGTGTATTCTTAACAAAAGCCCTGCACACCTTTCGTGGAGTTCCCCGCATGACCGCTCAAACCAAGCTGCGCTACCGGATCGACGCTGGCACCTATGCCCATCAGACCGCGATGCGCGACCAGCTGGTGGCCCAGGCCGCCCTCACCGACGCCGACCGCGAAAAAATCTGCGCCAACGCCGCTGCGCTGGTGCGGGACATCCGCGGCCATTCCGCGCCGGGGCTGATGGAGGTGTTCCTGGCCGAATACGGCCTGTCGACCGATGAGGGCGTCGCGCTGATGTGCCTGGCCGAAGCGCTGCTGCGGGTGCCGGATGCCGATACCATCGACGCGCTGATCGAAGACAAGATCGCCCCCTCCGACTGGGGCAAGCATCTGGGCAAGTCGACCTCGTCGCTGGTCAACGCCTCTACCTGGGCGCTGATGCTGACCGGCAAGGTGCTGGACGAGGAACGCAGCCCGATCGGCGCCCTGCGCGGCGCCATCAAACGCCTGGGCGAGCCGGTGATCCGCACCGCCGTCAGCCGCGCGATGAAGGAAATGGGCCGCCAGTTCGTGCTGGGCGAGACCATCGAAAGCGCCATGAACCGCGCCGCCGGCATGGAGGCCAAGGGCTACACCTATTCCTACGACATGCTGGGCGAGGCCGCCCGGACCGAGGCCGACGCGTCGCGCTATCACTTGGCCTATTCCAAGGCGATCTCCGCCATTGCTGCCGCTTGCAACAGCGATGACATCCGCAAGAACCCCGGCATTTCGGTCAAGCTGTCTGCGCTGCATCCGCGCTATGAGCTGGCGCATGAGCACAGCGTGATGGAAGCGCTGGTGCCGCGCCTGAAGGCACTGGCGCTGCTGGCGAAAGCTGCCAAGATGGGCCTGAATGTCGATGCCGAGGAAGCCGACCGCCTGTCGCTGTCGCTGGAGGTGATCGAGGCGGTGGTCTCTGACCCAGCGCTGGCCGGCTGGGACGGCTTTGGCGTGGTGGTGCAGGCCTATGGCCCCCGCACCGGCCTGGCGATTGATGCGCTGCATGAGATGGCGGAGAAATACGACCGCCGCTTCATGGTGCGGCTGGTCAAGGGCGCCTATTGGGACACCGAGATCAAACGCGCCCAGGTCGAGGGTGTGGACGGCTTCCCGGTCTTCACCTCCAAGCCGCTGACCGATGTTTCCTACATTTCCAACGCCCGCAAGCTGCTGGGCATGACGGACCGGATCTATCCGCAGTTCGCCACCCACAACGCCCATACCGTCGCCGCCATCCTGCATATGGCCGAAGACGTCGGCAATGAACGCTATGAATTCCAGCGCCTGCACGGCATGGGCGAAACCTTGCACCAGATGGTGCTGGAGCAGAACAAGACCAACTGCCGGATCTACGCGCCCGTCGGCGCCCACCGCGACCTGTTGGCCTATCTGGTGCGCCGGCTGCTGGAAAACGGCGCCAACTCCTCCTTCGTGAACCAGATCGTTGATGAAAACGTGCCGCCGGAAGTGGTGGCCGCGGACCCGTTTGCTGCCATCACGGATGTGACCCGCAAGATCCCGACCGGACCTGAGCTGTATGCGCCGGAGCGCCCGAACTCCAAGGGCTTCGATCTGGGCCACGCGCCGACCCTGGCAAGGATCGAAGAGGCCCGCGCGCCCTGGCGCAATCACCAGTGGCAGGCCGCACCGCTGCTGGCGGGCGACGCCCAGCCGGAGGCCGCCAAGGATGTGACCAGCCCCACCGACCAGAGCGTCGTTGGCACCGTCAGCCAGTGCAGCCCGGAGGATATCGAACTGGCGCTGGCGCTGGCCGATCCCTGGGACGCCCCGGCAGCGGAGCGGGCTGCTGTGCTGAACAAAGCCGCCGACCTCTACGAGGAAAATTTTGGCGAGCTGTTTGTGATCCTCGCCCGCGAGGCCGGCAAGACCATTCCCGACGCAGTGGCCGAACTGCGCGAGGCGGTGGATTTCCTGCGCTACTATGCAGCCCGCATTCCCGATGCGCCGCCCGCAGGCATCTTCTCCTGCATCTCGCCCTGGAACTTCCCGCTGGCGATCTTCACCGGCCAGGTCTCAGCCGCATTGGCCGCGGGCAACGCCGTGCTGGCGAAACCCGCCGACCAGACGCCGCTGATTGCCCACCGCGCCGTGCAGCTGATGCATGAGGCCGGTGTGCCGCGCAGCGCCCTGCAGCTGGTGCCGGGCCGCGGCAGCGTGGTCGGGGCCGCCATTACCTCTGATCCGCGTGTGAACGGCGTCGCCTTCACCGGCTCCACCGCCACCGCCCTGCGCATCCGCAAGGCGATGGCCGAAAACCTGCAGCCGGGCGCGCCGCTGATTGCGGAAACCGGCGGCCTGAACGCGATGATCGTCGACTCCACCGCGCTGCCGGAACAGGCGGTGCAGGCCGTGATCGAAAGCGCCTTCCAGTCGGCCGGCCAGCGCTGCTCGGCGCTGCGCTGCCTCTACCTGCAGGACGACGTTGCCGGCAACGTGCTGAAAATGCTGAAGGGCGCGATGGACTGCCTGCAGCTGGACGACCCCTGGCACCTGTCCACCGACAGCGGCCCGGTGATCGACGAGGGCGCCCGCGCAGGCATCCTCGCGCATATCGACAAGGCCCGCGCCGAGGGCCGGGTGCTGAAGGAGATGCGCGCGCCGCAGGGCGGCACCTTCGTGGCGCCGACGATGATCGAGGTTCCCGGCATCAGTGCGCTGGAAGAGGAAATCTTCGGCCCGGTGCTGCATGTTGCGCGGTTCAAGTCGCAGGATCTCGACAAGGTGATCTCCGACATCAACGCCACCGGCTATGGTCTCACCTTCGGGCTGCACACCCGCATCGACGACCGGGTGCAGCATGTCTGCGACCGGGTGCATGCGGGCAACATCTATGTGAACCGCAACCAGATCGGCGCCATCGTCGGCAGCCAGCCGTTCGGCGGCGAAGGCCTGTCGGGCACCGGCCCCAAGGCAGGCGGCCCGCTTTACCTCAGCCGGTTCTGCGCACCGGACCGCCAGTCCAGCGCCAGCGGCTGGGAGCAGAATATCACTGAGCTGAAAGCGCCCAGCGGCGTGCCCAGCCAGCCGGTCACCACCTCCCTGCCCGGCCCGACCGGTGAATCGAACCGCCTGACCGTCTCTGCCCGCCCGCCGCTGCTGTGCATGGGTCCGGGGGCCGAGGCCGCTGCTGCGCAGGCCAAGGAGGTGATCAGCCTCGGCGGCACAGCGATTGAGGCGCATGGCCTGCTGGACCTCAGCCAGCTGGAGAGCATCCACGGCATCGCAGGCGTCCTGTGGTGGGGCGACGAGGCGACCGGCCGCGAGATCGAACAGAGCCTGGCCAAGCGCGACGGTGCAATCGTGCCGCTGATCCCGGGCAAGCCGGACCGCGCCCGGGTGCTGGCGGAGCGGCACGTCTGCGTCGACACCACCGCCTCCGGCGGCAACGCCCAATTGCTGGGCGGCATGGCCTGAGCTTTCCGCGCTAAGCACTTGACGCTGGGCCGTTTCCGGCCCAGCGTTCCCACATGTTTCCGATCCGCGACCACAACCCGTCCGGCCGCAGGCCCTATGTCGTCTATGCGCTGATTGCCGTAAATGTCCTGGCCTATATCTATTACACGGCCAGCTACGCCTCCCCCCGGGCGCTGGCCTATTTCTATGACGCCTATGCGGTGGTGCCTGCCGAGATCAGCCACGATTACGGGTACGGGACGCTGTTCACCTCCCTGTTCATCCACGGCGGGCTGATGCACCTGGGCGGCAACATGCTGTTCCTGTGGATTTTCGGCGACAACCTGGAGGAGGAGATGGGCCACCTCCTCTTCCTCCTGTTCTACCTCCTCAGCGGATTTGGCGCCGGGCTGATCCATGTGATGTCGGCGCCGGGTTCGATGGTGCCCACCGTCGGTGCCTCCGGCGCCATCGCCGGTGTGATGGGCGGCTACCTGCTGATGTACCCCAAGGCGCGGGTCGATATCCTGCTGGTGCTGATCATCTACTTCCGCATCTTCACCATCCCCGCCTTTGTCATGCTGGGTGTGTGGCTGGCGATGCAGTTCTTCGGCGGGCTTGGCTCTGACCCAAACCAGGGCGGCGTCGCCTATTGGGCCCATGCCGGCGGCTTTGCGGTGGGGCTGATCCTGTGCCTGCCCCTGTGGCTGCGCCGCGGCGGCCCTTCGTTCTGGAACCGCACCCACGGCACCCCGCCGCATCCGGAGAACGAGTATGAGTATTCTGCCAGCCGCATCCCTAAGCTGCCGCGCAAGAAGCGGAATCCGGGGCCTTGGGGGAAGTGAGCGGGCTTGCGGAGGGGTGTTTCGGTTTCAGTTTTGGAGAGCAAAGACGGCCTGCGGAACCATGGGAACAGGCTACTGATTAACACGCAGGCCGCCGCCCCGACGGGCATCGGGGTAAGGGAATGGTAGATCCGCTCCGGAGAAGGTTACGGGGAATTATCGAAGGTTTTACTCAATGTTTGCCAAGCAAGGGGAATAGCCGTGACACTTTTGAAAGCCACCTGCCATTGCGGCGCTGTTGAGATCGAGGCGGAGTTCCCCGAGGGCCTCGCCTCTGCCGCGCGCTGCGACTGTTCCTTCTGCCGCCGCCGCGGGGCGGCGGCTGTCACCGCCCTGACCGCCAGCCTGAAAGTGCTGAAGGGGGCGGAGAACCTCAGCCTCTACACCTGGGGCACCCATACGGCGAAACATTACTTCTGCAAAACCTGCGGCATCTACACCCACCACCAGCGCCGCTCCGACCCGAAGGAATGCGGCGTCAACCTGGGCTGCATCGAGGGCGCCAATCCGCGGACGCATCCGGAAACCTATGGCGAAATCCCCTGGAACGACGGGGTGAACCATCCGTCGGATCAGTGATCCTGCCGACAGCCCTCACTATGCGACACCACCCATAAAATCAAAAAACGCGGCTCAATGGCCGCGTTTCCGATGCTCAAAGTTCCGCGCCGGTTCAGCCGCGGATGACCTTGGCGAAGTTCTCGAAGATCGGCTCGTTCGAGCAGACCACCGACCCGCTGTCGATAATGCCCGCTTCCGGGTCGATTGCCTCGGCCAGCCCGCCGGCCTCTTTCACGATGATGATGCCTGCGGCCAGATCCCACGGGTTCAGGCGGCGTTCCCAGAAGCCCTCGTAGCGGCCTGCGGCCACATAGGCCATGTCCAGCGCGGCAGAGCCCCAGCGGCGCACGCCTGCGCAGGCCGGCATCAGGCGGGCGAGGTCCTGCAGCGTCAGGGGCAGGTCGGCACGGCCGCCGAACGGCACGCCGGTGGCAAAGATCGACTCGATCATCCGGTGGCGGCCCGACACGCGGATACGGGTGTCGTTCATCCAGGCGCCCGCGCCCTTCTCGGCAAAGAACATCTCATCCTTGGCGGCGTCATAGACCACGCCGGCAACGATCTTGCCCT
Source organism: Leisingera sp. JC11 (assembly GCF_040704725.1). Taxonomy (NCBI): domain Bacteria; kingdom Pseudomonadati; phylum Pseudomonadota; class Alphaproteobacteria; order Rhodobacterales; family Roseobacteraceae; genus Leisingera; species Leisingera sp. JC11. The sequence goes on along the minus strand of NZ_JBFCVS010000011.1, from coordinate 156,713 downwards.
TGTGCTCCAGCGCGATGGAGATCGCCCAGTGCGGCAGCCCGTGCAGGAAGTTGGTGGTGCCGTCCAGCGGGTCGACAATCCAGCGGCGGGTGGGGTCTTCGCCCTCGATCTCGCCGCCCTCTTCCGCGATCCAGCCATAGGTCGGGCGGGCGTTGCGCAGCTCTTCCTTGATGATCTTCTCGGCGGCGATGTCGGCCTTGGAGACGAAGTCGCCTGCACCTTTCATCGAGACCTGCAGGTTTTCCACCTCGCGGAAGTCCTTCACCAGGGAACGGCCTGCCTTGCGGGCGGCCTTGATCATCACATTGAGGTTTGCGCTGCCAATCATGTCTGCAGAATCCTGTCACGTCGGGGAGATGCCGGGTCAATGCGTGCCTATACGCGCCCTGCCCCCGAATGCCAAGGGCTTATGCCGTAAACCGCAGATCCGGACTGACGCCGCGGCGCCGGGCACGCGGGCGGTTGAAATCCGCCGCCGCCGCGCCCAGTGTTTGCTGCAAACAGAACAAGGAGTGACCCCATGCCCGACCAGATGCAGCGTATCGTGCTGGCCAGCCGCCCCGAAGGCCAGGCCAGCGAGCAAAACTTCCGCCTGGAGAGCGTGGACCTGCCTCAGCCCGACGACGGAGAAGTGGTTGTAAAGGTTCACTATATGTCGCTGGACCCCTATATGCGCGGGCGCATGAACGCAGGCAAATCCTATGCGCCGCCGGTGGAGATCGGCGAGACCATGACCGCAGGCGGGGTTGGTGAGGTGATCGCCTCGGGCAGCCCGGACTACCAGCCCGGCGACTTCGCCCTGGGCATGTTCGGCTGGGCCAGCCATGCCTGCGCCAAGGCGTCCGAGATCCGCAAGCTGGACCCGGATATGGCGCCGCTCACCACCGCGCTTGGCGTTCTCGGCATGCCGGGGTTTACCGCATGGCATGGCTTGGACGCCTATGGCCGCCCGCAGGCGGGCGAAACCCTGGTGGTTGCCGCGGCCACGGGCCCGGTCGGGTCCATGGTGGGGCAACTTGCCAAGCAGAAGGGCCTGCGCGTCGTCGGCATCGCGGGCGGTGCGGACAAGTGCAAGCTGGCGGTGGAGACATTCGGCTTTGACGCCTGCCTCGACCACCGCGCCTATGCCAGCGCCGACGCGCTGAGCGAGGCCCTGGCCGCAGAATGCCCGGACGGCATCGACATCTATTACGAAAATGTCGGCGGCAAGGTGCTGGAGGCGGTGCTGCCGCTGATGAACAATTTCGGCCGCATCCCGGTCTGCGGCATGATTGCCTGGTACAACAGCGCCGAAACCGGGCTGACGGCTCCGGCGATCTGGCGCTCGGTGCTGACCAAGTTCCTGTCGGTCAATGGCTTCATCATCTTCAACCACTACGACCGCTATGGCGACTTCCTGCAGGAGGTCGCGCCCAAGATCGCCAGCGGGGACATCAACTACCTGGAAGATATCGCTGAGGGGCTTGAAAACGCCCCCAAGACCTTCCTGTCGATGATGCAGGGCGGCAATACCGGCAAGCAGATCGTCAAGCTGGTCTGAGCCGCGCGCCGGCCCCGCCGGATCACGGAACCGCGCGGAGCGGGCACAGGCGCCGGAACGGCGCAGGCCGCTCCGCGCCGCTTCAGGCGGCGGTATCTATTGATGCTGCAGCTTGCGCGCCTCGACCTTGGCCAGCCGGATCAGTTCCTGCATGAAGGGCTTTTCACGGTCCTCAGTGCGGATTGCCGCATAGAGGCTGCGGGTGATGCCGGATTTGGTCAGCGGCCGGGTCACATAGTCCGAGGAATATTTCACCTCCCGCACCACCCAGTCCGGCAGCACCGACACACCGCGGTTGGAGGCCACCAGCAGCAGGATCACCGCTGTCAGTTCCACCTGCCGGATCGAGGCCGGCTCCACCCCCGCAGGAATCAGCAGCTGGCTGAACACATCCAGCCGGACCTTATCCACCGGGTAAGTGATCAGGTTCTGACCGATGAAATCCTCTGCTTCCACATAGGGTTTTTCTGCCAGCGGATGCTGCGCCGAGGCAACGAAGACGGCGTTGTAGTCAAACAGCTCGATGAAATCGACGCCGTTGATGTCTTCCGGATCGGAGGAGACCACCAGATCCACCTCTTCCTTCAGCAGCGCGGGCAGCGCGTCAAAGGCCAGGCCCGGACGGATATCCACATCCACATCACCCCAGTTCTTGCGGAACCCCTCCAGCACCGGGAAGAGCCACTCGAAACAGGCGTGGCATTCGATGGCAATGTGCATCCGGCCCGTATTGCCATCGCGCAGAGAGGAAAATTCCGCTTGCGCGGCTTCCACTTGCGGCAACACCTGTTCCGCCAGACGTAAGAGCCGCAGACCTGCGGGCGACAGTTTCATCGGCTTGGACCGGCGGATGAACAGCTCCACTCCAGCCTGGTCCTCCAGCCCCTTCACCTGGTGGCTCAGCGCACTTTGGGTGATGTTCAGCTGCTCGGCAGCGCGGGCCAGACCGCCAGCCTCATGGATGGCCTTGATGGTACGGAGGTGGCGGAATTCGATATGCATTCTATCAGATCGCTCATGTTAATCTTGAGTATTATGAAATTGTCTCACATTACTGCGCATGCAACAAGAGCTGACATCAACCTAGCGAGAGACCTGAGATGACGACGCCCAAGATTTCCTTCGAATTCTTCCCGCCGCAAAATCTCGAAGCCTCCTTCCGGCTTTGGGACACCGTGCAGGTCCTCGCCCCGATGGACCCGCGCTTTGTTTCGGTGACCTATGGTGCCGGCGGCACCACCCGCACCCTGACCCGCGACGCAGTGTCGACGCTGCACAATTCCTCCGGCCTGAACGTGGCCGCGCATCTGACCTGCGTGAACGCCTCCAAGGCGGAAACACTGGAGATCGCAGACCAGTTCGCCGAGGCCGGCGTCACCGAGATCGTCGCCCTGCGCGGCGACCCGCCCAAGGGCGAAGGCAGGTTCACGCCGCACCCGGACGGCTTTGCCAATTCCGTCGAGCTGATCAAGGGCTTGTCGGCGCGCGGCGACTTCAACATCAAGGTCGGCGCCTATCCGGACCGCCACCCGGATGCTGCCGATCAGGCTGCGGATGTGGAATGGCTGAAGCGCAAGCTGGATGCCGGTGCCGATGAGGCGCTGACGCAGTTCTTCTTCGAGGCTGAGACCTTCTTCCGCTTCCGCGATGCCTGCGAGAAGGCCGGGATCGACGGAGCCAAGCTGACACCGGGCATCCTGCCGATCGAAAACTGGAAAGGCGCCCGCAATTTTGCCAAGCGCTGCGGCACCGTCATTCCCGATTGGGTCGAGCATGCCTTTGAGAAGGCGCTGCGCGACGGCCGCGAGGAGCTGCTTGCAACCGCGCTCTGCACTGAACTCTGCTCAGACCTGCTGGAGGGCGGCGTGGACAAGCTGCACTTCTACACGCTGAACCGGCCGGAACTGACCCGCGACGTCTGTTTTGCCCTGGGTGTCACCCCCAAGGTGTCGCTTCAGAACGTGGCGTAAGCGTTGCGCAAAACGGCGCGCGGTTTCTAATGGCGGCATCTGCCCGCCAAGGACCCGCGCGCCATGTTCTATGCCAAACAGCCCTCTGATCTGCTGACAATCGATCAGATATCCCAGGTTTCCGGCCTCGATTTCATGCAGGGCATTCTCGACGGCCGTCTGCCCGGCCCGCCGATTGCCGAGACACTGGGCTATCGCCTGCACAGTGTCGAAGACGGCCAGGTGGTGTTCCGCGGCACGCCGGACTTCCATGTCTGCAACCCGATGGGCACCGTGCATGGCGGCTGGTACGGCACGCTCCTGGACAGCGCGATGGCCTGCGCGGTGATGACCAAGGTGCCGCTGGGCGCGGTCTACACAACGCTGGAATACAAGATCAACATCCTGCGGCCGATCCCGCTGGGCACCACGATCGACTGCACCGGCAGCATCGACCATGTCGGCCGCTCCACCGGTGTGGCCCATGGCGAGATCCGCGGGCTGGAGGACGGAAAGCTCTACGCCACCGGCTCCACCACCTGTATCGTGATGCAGATCGCACCGCGCTGAGCCCTAGGCCGCCAGGTGCGGCCTTGTCTGCTGCGGCTTTCCACCTAAGTATGTGCAAGCATATGAAAAACAGCAGAAAGGCTGGTCATGCCGCCAAACAGCCTCGCCCGGGCCGCAACCGCCCGCATCCAGGTTCTGGCGCCTGTCAGCGAGCTGGACTTCCTGGACACCCAATCACTGGTTCTGCCGGTTCAGGTCACGCCGCTGGAGGCCTGGAACATCATGCATTCCCGGCCCCTGCCCGGCCTGAAGCTGGCCTTCCGCCTTCGCGACGCCATCTCCGCCCTGTTCGGGGTCAAGCGGATCGGCAGCTTCTCCGGCCGGCGGCACGAGGATGTGGCAGTTGGCAGCAAGCTCGACTTTTTTCTGGTGGAGGCCGTATCGGACGAGGTTCTGACCCTGACGGTCCGGGACCGGCATCTGGATGTGATGACCTGCGTCACCAGCAGCAGCGGGGTGCTGAGCATCACCTCGTCCGTGAAAACCCGTAACCTGTTCGGCCGCCTCTACATGCTGCCGGTCCGCCCGGCGCACAAGCTGATCGTGTCGCGGTCGCTGAAACGGCTGCAAAAAGAATTGCAGCAGCGCATAGCGGCCGGTCAGTAACGCCGCCGCTTCCCGAAACTGAAAACCGGATCGGGGGGTTCCGGACTGCCAGCGTCTGTACCCGTCAGGTTTTTGAGAATCTGGCCAGCCAGCCGCCAGCCGCCGGCGTCCCCTGGCGGCCGCTATCGACACTGCTGTGCAGCCGTTCGCTGGCATCCAGCCCGACCCGGCGGCGGCTGCGCAGCAGGAAAATCTTGGCCCACCCCTGCCAAGTGCCGACCGAGGGCGCCTTGGGGTCCACCGGAAAACGCATGCGCCAGTCGCTGGGCAGCGGCAGGCCGCGCTCCTCTGCCTTCTCCAGCATCCAGATCAGCGAGACATTGGCCAGCGGCCGCGCGTCTTCGAACCCACCCAACTGGCCGCCCACATCGCCATGCGCGCCACGGAACCAGACCTGCTCGACATGGCCGTTCCAGCCCTTGGGGCAGTCCCACAGAACCGGCTTGTACACGTCGCGCGTCTCATCCAGCGCCAAGGCGTGGTAGCCGCTCTTGATATGCGGACCCAGCGTATGGTTGTGGAAATTATGCTGCCGTTCCGCCCAGCGCCACAGCAGCGGCAGGCGCAGGCCCAGCGCCTTCACCGTATCCCAGACGCCGACCATCTCGATTTCCACCTCATCATGGCAGTGAGCGGTGGTAAAGGCCGCCCCGGACTTGGAGCGCCCGTTCAGCCGGTAGTGCCGGTAGGCGGTACGGATGTGGCGGACGGTGGCATGTTCGGGCTTCAGCAATCCGACCCGGTCGATCACCCCTGCCAGCGAGCGCACCGCATAGGCGCCGCGGGAGTATCCGAACAGGTAGATCCTGTCGCCGGGCCGGTAGCGCGACGCCAGATAGCCATAGGCGCGGCGGATCTGCCGGTTGATGCCGCGCCCCATCATCACATCCGGGGCGCTGCCCCAGCCCTTCCATTGCACACCGGATTCGTAGAAGACCGACACCTGGCCACTCATTTTCCGGCACAGGCGGAACAGCTGGCCGGGGTGGGTTTCGTGGCCCCTTTCCAGTGTCGACATGGTGCCGTCCAGAATGATCACATGGGCTTGCGGCCCGCGCAGCTTGGTTTCACCGGAATGCTCCGATCGCAGCGGCCGCCCAAGCCACCCTAAAACCCTCTTACTCAGCTGCTTCAGAAACATCCCTAAGCACTTCCCAAATCCTCAGCGGGGTGAACGGCATGTCCACCTGCCGCACGCCGCGGTCCCAGACCGCGTCCTGCACCGCGTTTGCCACTGCTGCCAGCGCACCGACGGTGCCCGCCTCGCCGCAGCCCTTCATCCCCATCGGGTTCTGTGTCGAAGGCACCGGCTCGGAGGTAAACCCAATCATGGGGACGCCGCTGGCCCGCGGCAAGGCATAGTCCATGAACGAAGCCGTGAGCAGCTGTCCATCCTCATCGTAAACAACGCGCTCCAGCATGGCCTGTCCCAGCCCCTGCGCCACCCCGCCATGCACTTGGCCTTCGGCCAGCATCGGGTTGATCAGATTACCGAAATCGTCAACTACAGTGTAGCGCTCCACATCGGCTTGCCCAGTCTCCGGGTCGATAACAATTTCGGCAATATGTGCGCCGTTCGGAAACGAACGCCCCGGCAGCCGTGCCCGCGCCGCGTGGCGCTGCAGGTCAGCGCGGCCTTTCGCGCGGGCCATCTCTGCCGCTTCCAGCATGGTCGGGGTCAGGTTTGATCCCGGTGCCCGGAAGGTTTCGCCGTCGAACTCCACGGCGTCTTCTTCCGCCCCCATCTCTTCCGCCAGGAAGGGGGTAAAGGCGGCAATCATGGTCTCCACCGCGGCCAGCGTCGCGTTGGCCTGGGTGGTGACAGAGCGCGAGCCGCCGGTGCCGCCGCCCTGGGCAATGCGGTCGCTGTCGCCCTGGATCACCTGGATGTTTTCGGACGGGATGCCGCTCTGGTCGGCCAGGAACTGGGCATAGACGGTTTCATGCCCCTGCCCGTTGCTTTGCGTGCCGACATAGATGTTCACCCGGCCATCCTCCAGAAACTCCACTTCCGCGCCTTCTGAAGGATCGCCCAAAATGCTTTCGATATAGTAACAGACCCCGACGCCCCGGTACTTGCCCCGTTTACCATTTTCCGCGCGGCGGGCGGCGAATCCCTTCAGATCCGCCTCCTCGGCAGCCCGACTCAGCACTTTATCGAAGTCGCCAACGTCATAGGTCTCCCCGGTCACGGTGCCATAGGGAAACGCCGCAGGCTTGATGAAATTCCGCCGCCGCAGCTCCAGCGGATCAACCCCCAGCTCCCGCGCAGCGCGGTCCATCACCCGTTCCAGCACATAGATCGCTTCGGGCCGCCCGGCGCCCCGGTAGGCGTCGACCTGGGTGGTGTTGGTATAGATCCCCTCCACCTGCAGCCAGGCGGTCTGAATGTCATAGACACCGGCCAGCACCCGGCTGAACAGCTGGGTCTGGATCGGCTGCCCGAAATGCGCGTTGTAAGCGCCAAGGTTGCATCGGGTGCTGACGCGGTAGGCGGTGATCTTCAAGTCCGCATCAAAGGCCAGCTCCGCCAGCGAGGTCAGATCGCGCCCGCCATTATCGCTCAGCATTGCCTCGCTGCGGTCCGACATCCAGAACACCGGGCGGCTCAGCACGGTGGCGGCATGGGCCACCGCAAAATACTCCGGATAGGCAAAGGCCTTCATTCCGAAGCCGCCGCCGACATCCGGCGTGGTGACCCTGATGTCCTCCTCGTTCAGCCCCAGCTTGGCGGCCAGTTGGGATTTTATGCCCCAGACCCCCTGACCGCCAAAGGTGAAATGCAGCCGCCCCTCCTGCCATTCGGCAAAGCAGCCGCGCGGCTCCATGGTGCTGACCATGATCCGGTTGTCCTCAACCTGCAGCGCGACGGTATGGGCGGCTGCACTGAAGGCCTCGGCCGTGGCGGCCTCATCCCCCATGCCCCAGTCGAAGGCCTTGTTGTCCGGCACGCCGTCATGCAGCGGCTCGCCGCCGGGCATCAGGTCCAGCTTGACCGGCAGGTCGTCGACTTCCAGCTCGATCAGTTCACCCGCATCGCGCGCCTGCTCCAGCGTTTCGGCGACAACAACAGCCACGGGTTCGCCGACATAGCGCACCCGGTCGCGTGTCAGCATCGGCCGTTCCGGCGAGGCACCGTCTGAGCCGTCGCGGTTCCTCACCGTGGTGCTGTCCATCGAGACGTCGATACCCGCCGCCTCCAGCTCTGCCAGTGTGATCACCGCATGGACGCCGTCGGCTTCCAGCGCGTCTTCGGTGTGCAGCGCCGTGATCATCCCATGCGCCACCGGGCTGCGCAGCACCCAGGCGCGCAAGGCGCCTGCCGGGGCAGCGTCTTCGATGTAGTTGCCCTGCCCGGTCAGGAACCTGACATCCTCGACCCGTTTTACCGGCTGGCTCTTCCCGAATTTGTCCATGCTTGCCCCCTGTCCGCGCTGACTGGCTGTTCGGGGGCGAGACTACCCTTAGCTGGCCGGTTGTCCAGCCAGCTCTATCACCGTCGCCACGTCACTGAGGCCGTAGCCGTTGAACTGCGTGCTCATGGCGGAGGAATAGGCGCCCAGCCCCGGGAACAGAACATAGTCGCCTGTCGCCGCATCACAAGGCAGCGGCAGCCCGTCCGGCAGCCGGTCGAGACTGTCGCAAGTTGGGCCGAACACCACCCGCGGCTTGCGCTCGCCCCCGCGATGCTTGCCATCGGAGCCGACGACCTCGACGCGGCCCGGCAGGCCCATGTCGCGGATGTCGACCAGCCCGCCATAGATGCCGTCATTGAGGAACACCACCTCGCCTTCCTTGCGCATCCCCTTGATGCGGGCGGCCAGGGTAAAGCTCTCAGAGACCATCGCCCGCCCCGGCTCGCAGATCAGCCTGGGCTTCTCTATGCCAAAAGCCGCATCGGAGGCCTCGCCGATGGCGGCAAAGACCTTCTCCAGATCCGGTGCCACGCCGTCGCGGTTGGCTGCAAAGCCACCGCCGACGTTCAGCCGGGCAATCTTCACACCGGCCTGATCAATGATCCGCTTGGCGGCGTGGACATATTCGACCCAGGCGCTTTCGTCCTCGCACTGAGTGCCGGGGTGGAAGCACAGCGCCGGGGTCCAGCCGCGGGCAGCAACCTGTTTCAGCAGGTCTACTGCCTCCTCCGGTGCGGCACCGAACTTGCTGCCGAAATCATAGGCCGCGCCCGCCACCGGCAGGGCAAAGCGCACCGCGATCTCGCAGTCGCGCGGCACCGCGTCCAGCTTCTCAAGCTCGCTCAGCTCATCCACAGACCAGCTGGCGACGCCGTGTTCGATGCCGGCTTCGATCTCCGCCTCTGAGCGCATCGGGTTGTTGTAGTGCATGACCGCATCAGGGCTGGCGGCGCGCACCGCCTCCATTTCCGCGGGCGAGGCCACGTCAAACGCCGTGATCCCAGCAGCCACCAAGTTGGACAGAACCGCCGGATGCGGGTTTGCCTTCACCGCGTAGGTCACCAGCCCCGGAAACCCCTCGCGGAACCGCCGCGCCACCTCATGCAGGACCCGCGGCGAGAAATACAGGATCGGATGATCCGGCGTGCTGCGGGCCAGGTGGGACTCAGGCGAAAGCCAAAGCGGGGGAATCTGCTGCATCGGGTAATCCTCATTCGTTTTGCATATTTTCCGCGCATTCTTCGTCGATTCCGGTTGGCACTTTGCCTATAGTGACGAAAACAACCGTCACATCGCAGGCAATTCATGCAAACCGACGACACAGATCAGCGCCTTGTCACCCTGCTGCGGGAAAACGCCCGCCGCCCGGTGGCTGAACTTGCCCGCCATCTGGGCCTCGCCCGCACCACCGTGCAGGCCAGGATTGAGCGGCTCGAAACCTCCGGCGTCATTACCGGCTACACGCTCAAGTCCTCCGCCGCTGCCCGCCCGCCGCTGCAGGCCACGGTGCTGATGTCGATTGAACCGCGGTCAGGGCCTGAGGTGCTGGCCCGCCTGCGCAGCCTGCCGGGGGTGGAGGTGGTGCACACGACCTCCGGCCGGTTCGACCTGCTGGCGCAGGTGGTTGCGCAAAGCACGGCGGAACTGGACGACACCATCGACAGGATCGCAGAGGCCCGCGGCGTGCGATCTTCCGAGAGCCTGATCCATCTGGCCACCAAGCTGGACCGGACCGGGCAATAAGGGTCAGACCGTTTTCACGTAATCCAGCAGCCAGTCCCGGAACAGTTTTGCTGCGGGACGCATGGCGCCGCGGTCGGGATAGATCAGGTGATAAGCCTCCTGCCCCGGCACGTCGACGTCCGGCAGGCAGCGCACCAGCCCGCTGGCCCTGACCACCGCATCCGACGCCGGCGCCCGCGCCAATGCAATCCCCATGCCCTGCGCCGACAGTTCCGCCGCCATCAGCGAGTTGTCGGCAAAAAAATAGCGCGCTTGCCCATGGGACAGGCGCAGGTTCTCAAACAGCTGCACCCAGCTGGCCCGGTGGGTCGAGACTTCGATCAGGGGAAAGCGGAAAATGTCCTGCGGAGACTGGATTTGCGCAGCAATCTCCAGCGGCGCAACCGGATAGAGCACCTCCCGCAGCAGTTCGTCGCCTTCGGTGCCGAACAGCGACGGGTTGCCAAATACGATCTGCAAGTCGGTGAACTGGTTGGCGAAGTCCGCCGCCATATTGCCGGTGCTGAGCGCCAGGCTGACCTGCGGATGCGCGGCTTGGAACTGCGGCAGCCCCCGCGCCAGCACCCCGTGGGCAAACAGCAATACAGACTGCACAAACAGCCGCTGTTCCCGGCTCTCCCCGAACAGGCCGGTGGTGGCGGTTTCCAGCATCAGCAGCGACTGCTGCACAGAGGGCAGATAGGCCCGCCCGGCCTCTGTCAGCGTCACCGCGTGGGCGTGGCGGTGAAACAGCGGTGTGCCGAGCTGCGTTTCCAGCGCCTTCACCTGCTGGCTGACGGCGGCCGCCGACATGTTCAGCTGCGCCGCGGCACGGGCAAAGCTTTCGGTGCGTGCCGCGGCCTCAAACACGCGCAGCCAGTTCAGGGAGGGGATCCGGGTCGCCATGGAAGCAGGCTAAGCAGAACTTAGCCTAACCGGCAAGACATACCGTGCTGGGAATTCCAGCCCCTCACCTAGGGTTCTCTGCAGCGAACACCCGCTGCTTCGGCGGCAAATTCACCAGCCATATGAGACACGAGACATGACAAGTCCCGCCAACGCCCCGCGCCCCAAGCGGAAGATTTGGAACTTCACCCCCCAGCTTCCAATCCAGACCTCCCCCTATTGGGATTGGCCGATGAAACCGCTGGCTTCGATCAGATACCTGCTGCAAAGCTGGAACCCGCTCGCACTCAGGGCGCTGCTGCTGGTTTTTGCGATCATCACCTGGACCTTCTTCACCCCCTCGCTGGACCGCATCGCCACCTTCAGCTGGGACTGGGTGTTCGAGATCTGGTTCCGCAACTTCTGCATCCTGATGGTGGTGGCCGGCGGGCTGCATCTGGCGCTGTGGAAGTTCCGGACGCAAGCGGATGAGTACCGCTATGACATGCGCCCGATGATGAAGGGCGCCAAGGTCTTCACCTTCAAGAACCAGGTCTGGGACAACATGTTCTGGACCCTTGGCCCCGCACTCACCTTCTGGACCTTCTGGGAGAGCTTCATCCTTTATGCCTATGCCAACGGCTGGGTGACGATGATCACGCTGGAGAGCAATCCGGTCTGGTTCACGGTCATGACCGTCTTCATCCCGATCTGGGCGGGCTTCCACTTCTACTGGCTGCACCGGCTGCTGCATGTGGGCGTGCTCTATACCAAGGTGCACGCGTGGCATCACCGCAACATCAACACCGGCCCCTGGTCCGGCCTGGCGATGCACCCGGTGGAGAGCTTCTTCCTGATGTTCGACACGATGATTTTCTTCCTGCTGCCCTCGCACCCGGTGCACGCGGTTTTCCTGCTGTTCCACCACGGGATCGGCGCCCCGACCTCGCACGCGGGCTTTGAGCATCTGAAGTTCGGCGACAAGGCCAAGTTCCTGGTCGGGGATTTCTTCCACCAGCTGCACCACCGGTTCTTCGACTGCAACTACGGCACCTGGGAGACCCCCTGGGACGAGTGGTTCAACACCTTCCACGATGGCACCGACGAAGGCAACGAGATGGTCAAGGAGCGCCGCCGCAAAATCTGGGCAGCCGAGTAACCAGAAATCAAAATAAACCGCCGGGCCCGCAGCGGCCCGGCTTTCCCATTTGAACGACAGGGGAAACCCATGAAGAACATCTACACCTTCGGCCGCCGCCCGGCGCAACGCAACTACACGGTCAAGGATCTGATCGACCTGAAGAAAACCGGCGAGCGCCTGACCATGTGCAACCCGGCCAACGAGGCCGAGATTCAAGCCTGCGTTGACGCGGGCATCGACCTGCTGACGCTGTGGGACGTGCATCTGGAGATGGCGCGCGAAATCGCCCCCACCCATTTCGCAGGCACCGCGATGAACTGGGGCCAGTTCGCCACCAATGACGAGATCATGCGCCATGCCATCACCTGCATGGAGAACGGCGCCGACATGTATTTCACCAACCGCTCCTATGACGTTGTGGAAATGCTGGCCAGGGAAGGCATCCCGGTGCAGGTGCACATGGGGTTGGTGCCCTCGCTCAGCCACTGGTGCGGCGGCCTGCGCGCATTCGGGCGCACCGCGGACGAAGCGATGCAGATCCACGATACCTTCAAACGCTACGAGAATGCCGGCGCCTTTGCCTGCGAGATTGAATGCGTGGCCGAGGACACCCTGCGGCTTTTGAACGGCCGCACATCCATCGTGACCATATCCCTGGGCTCCGGCAATGCAGGCGATGTGATCTTCCTGTTCATGGCCGATATCTGCGGCGAAGCGGAAAGCCCGCCGCGCCACGCCCATGCCTTCGGCGACCTCGGGCGCCTGCACAAGCAGATGTACCAGGAACGGGTCGAGGCGCTGCAAAAGTTCCAGTCGGAAGTGCGCGCCAGGAACTTCCCCTACAAGGCGCAGGCGATCTCCATGCATGAGGGCGAACTGGAAAAACTGCACGAGGCACTGGACAAGCTTTAACGGCCGCTGCGCGAACAGCGCCGGGCAAACCTTTGCCCAGCAGGAAAAATCGTGCGCCCGGCCCGTACCGCGGAATGCGCGTCAGCAGGGGCCGGGCGTCTTTGTCTGCGCGCCGCAGCGGGACGCCTGAAAGCCTGATGCGTCCCGCGGTGCCGCGCGGCGCATGGTGACGGTAAAACGCATCCGCCCGCCTCAGGTTCCCGGAAAATTTCGCTTTGGCACGCAGCCTGCCTGCAGCTGCACGGCTGGGACTTTCCCTTTGCCGCCCCTTTCGGTAAGGGATAGCGCGACCCGAAATAACACGCACGCAGGATCGAGCGCATGGCGATGGAAAAGACATTCAACGCGGCCGAAGCCGAGAGCCGCCTTTACAAGGCCTGGGAAGAAGCAGGCTGTTTCAAGGCAGGCGCAAATGCCAAGCCGGAGGCCTCCACCTACTGCATCATGATCCCGCCGCCGAACGTCACCGGCGTGCTGCACATGGGCCATGCCTTCAACAACACCCTGCAAGACATCCTGATCCGCTGGAAGCGGATGCAGGGCTACGACACCCTGTGGCAGCCGGGCACCGACCACGCGGGCATCGCTACCCAGATGGTGGTGGAGCGCGAGCTGGCCAAATCCCAGCAGCCGTCGCGCCGCGAGCTGGGCCGCGAGAAATTCCTGGAGAAAGTCTGGGAGTGGAAGGAGAAATCCGGCGGCACCATCGTCGAGCAGCTGAAACGCCTTGGCGCCTCCTGCGATTTCTCCCGCACCGCCTTCACCATGGCGGGCGCCCATGGCGACACCCGTGTGGGCCACGAGAACTCCCCCAATTTTCACGACGCCGTGATCAAGGTGTTTGTGGAGATGTACAACAAGGGCCTGATCTACCGCGGCAAGCGGCTGGTCAACTGGGACCCGCATTTCGAGACCGCGATCTCCGACCTGGAGGTGGAGAACATCGAGGTTGCAGGCCACATGTGGCACTTCAAGTACCCGCTCGCGAACGGTGCCACCTACACCTATGTGGAGAAGGACGAAGACGGCAACGTGATCCTCGAGGAGGAGCGCGACTATATCTCCATCGCCACCACAAGGCCCGAGACCATGCTGGGCGACGGCGCGGTGGCTGTGCACCCCTCGGATGAACGCTATGCCCCCATCGTGGGCAAGCTGTGTGAAATCCCGGTCGGCCCCAAGGAGCACCGCCGCCTGATCCCGATCATCACCGATGAATACCCGGACAAGGATTTCGGCTCCGGCGCCGTGAAGATCACCGGCGCGCATGACTTCAACGACTACCAGGTTGCCAAGCGCGGCGGCATTCCGATGTACCGCCTGATGGACACCAAGGGCCAGATGCGGGCCGACGGCGCGCCTTATGACGAGGCCGCAGGCATTGCCATGGCGGTGGCCAAGGGCGAGAAGACCCTGAGTGAGAACGAGGCCGATGCCGTCAACCTGGTGCCGGACGACCTGCGCGGTCTGGACCGGTTCGAGGCGCGTAAACTGGTGGTCGAGCAGATCACCAGCGAAGGCCTGGCGGTGATGCACAGCGTCACTAGGACCGACCCGGAGAGCGGCGAAGACGTCCAGGTGCTGGAGCCCTACGTCGAGAACAAGCCGATCATGCAGCCCTTTGGCGACCGCTCCAAGGTTGTGATCGAGCCGATGCTGACCGACCAGTGGTTCGTGGACGCGGAAAAGGTTGTCGGCCCGGCGCTGGATGCAGTGCGCAACGGTGATGTGAAGATCCTGCCGGAATCCGGTGAGAAGACCTATTACCACTGGCTGGAGAACATCGAGCCCTGGTGCATCTCGCGCCAGCTGTGGTGGGGCCATCAGATCCCGGTTTGGTATGGACCTGGAAACATAAACAAAAATGACGACGGCACGCTCATGTTGTCGTATCAACCAGATGATCTGGTCATCTTTTGCGCTTCGTCTTCTGAAGAAGCCATCGCAAAGGCATCCGATTACTACGGTTTCCCAGTTACCGAGGTCGCAGACTGGAAGGAGGCTGATGGTGTCCTGGGTGGTGACTTCGCAACAGGTATCTGGCGCGATCCCGACGTGCTGGACACCTGGTTCTCTTCCGGCCTCTGGCCGATCGGCACCCTGGGCTGGCCGGACGCCACTCCGGAAATGCAGAAATACTTCCCGACCTCGACCCTGGTCACCGGTCAGGACATCCTGTTCTTCTGGGTTGCCCGGATGATGATGATGCAGCTGGCGGTGCTGGACGAAAACCTGCCGGTCAAGGAGCGTATCCCCTTCGACACCGTCTACCTGCATGGCCTGGTGCGCGACGCCAAAGGCAAGAAGATGTCGAAATCCACCGGCAACGTCGTCGACCCGCTGGAGATCATCGAAGAATTCGGCGCCGACGCGCTGCGCTTTTCCTCCGCCGCGATGGCGGCGCTTGGCGGCGTGCTGAAGCTGGATATGGAGCGGCTCAAGGGCTACCGGAACTTTGGCACCAAGCTGTGGAATGCGGTGAACTTTGCCCATTTCAACAACGTCTATGACGAAACCGTCCCCGCCTACGCCTGCCCGGATGCCAAGGCGGCGGTGAACCAGTGGATCATCGGTGAAACCGCCAAGGTGCGGGTCGAGGTGGACGCGGCGCTTGAGGCCTACCGCTTCAACGATGCGGCCAATGCGCTGTATGCCTTTGTCTGGGGCAAGGTCTGCGACTGGTACATCGAGCTGTCGAAGCCCCTGTTCAACTCCGATGATGAGGCGGTGATCGCAGAGACCCGCCAGACCCTGGGCTGGGTGCTGGACCAGTGCATGATCCTGCTGCATCCGATCATGCCCTTCATCACCGAGGAGCTGTGGGGCAACACCGCCAAGCGCGAGAAGATGCTGGTGCATGCCGATTGGCCGACCTACGGCACCGAGCTGGTCAATGCGGATGCCGACGCCGAGATGAACTGGGTGATCACCGCGATTGAGAACATCCGCTCCACCCGCGCGCAGATGCATGTGCCGGCCGGCGCCAAGATCCCGATGGTGGTGACCGAGTTCTCGGATCAGGCCCGCACGGCCTGGGAGAAGAACGAGGCGATGATCCAGAAGCTCGCCCGCATCACCTCGCTGGAGCAGGTGGAGAGCTTCCCCAAGGGCTGCGCTTCGGTCGCCGCCCCCGGTGCGTCCTTCGGCCTGCCGCTGGCGGATGTGATCGACGTGGACGCCGAAAAGGCACGGCTGGAGAAGACCCTGGGCAAGCTGGCCAAGGAACTGGGGGGCCTGCGCGGGCGGCTGAACAACCCGAAATTCGCGGCCTCCGCGCCGGAAGAGGTTGTGGCGGAAGCCCGCGAGAACCTCGCCGCGCGCGAGGAGGAAGAAGCCATGGTCAAGGAAGCGCTGGCGCGCCTGGCCGAGATCGCCTGACCCTGCCTGCAAGCAGCCTTGAAACGCCCGCCCCTCCGGCGGGCGTTTTGCTTTCTGCCGCAGCGCTTTGAAACCATTACATTTTCCGGCAATACGGGGAATTTCCTGGTAACCGCCCCATTGTCTTTGCCGCGCTTTTGTATCAGCCTGCCCTCAACCATAAGAACAAGGGAGGCTGCAGCCCATGCCCGATGGAAACAAGCCCAAAGGATACTGGGTCGCCCACGTGGATGTGCGCGACATGGAACGCTATCAGGCCTATATCGAAGCCGCGCGCCCGGTGCTGGCGGAATACGATGCAAAGTTCCTGATCCGCGGCGGCGAGCGGGAAGTCCGCGAAGGCGCCTTCCGGTCCCGCACCGTGGTCCTTGAATTCAAGGATTTCGAAACCGCAAAAGCCTGCTATGATTCCGTGGCTTATCAAAACGCCAAGGCCTTTCGCGATCTGGTCTCGACGGGTGATATGCACATCATCGAAGGATACGGCGGCTGACCCCGCCTGCCCTGCTGCTCTGCCTGAGGTCTGCTGATGCCCTTGCTCAAGAAATTCTTCCAAGCTTTCCGCCCCTCCGAACCGCCTGCACTGCCGGACCCGGATGCCGAGCTGGCGCTGGGGGCGTTGCTGGTGCGGGTGGCGAAATCCGACCGCGAATACCAGCTGGAGGAAATCAGCCTGATCGATCGGATCCTGGCGCGCCTCTACCAGCACAATGCGATCGAAGCCGCCAAGGTCCGCGCCACATGCGAGAAACTGCATGCCGCCGCGCCGGAGACCGACACCTTCGGCCGCCTGATCCGCGAGACCACCGGTCTTGAGGAACGGCTGGCGGCGCTGGATGCGCTGTGGGAGGTGGTGCTGGCCGATGGTAACGAGCACGAGGGCGAAGTCACCATCATCGAGGATGCGCGCAAGGCCATGGGCCTGTCCTATGCCGACAGCGAAAAAGCCCGCGCCCGCGCGATGAAGAAATTCAGCCCCACGGCGGAGGACAGCTGATGTTCAAGGAACTGCTGAACCGGCTGCTCGTGCCGGCACCGGCGCAGCTGGATAACGAAGGCGCCCGGCTGGCGCTGACGGCCCTGCTGGTGCGGATTGCCCGCTCCGACCACAACTATTCCGAAGTGGAGAAGGACCGCATCGACCGCATCCTGACCACCCGCTACGGGCTGGACACCGGCGGCGCGCTGATCCTGCGCGAACAGGCAGAGGCGATGGAGGCCGAGGCCCCCGACACCGTGCGCTTTACCCGCGCGATCAAGGACGCGGTGGCCTATGAGGACCGCACCGGTGTGATCGAGGCGCTGTGGCAGGTGGCGCTGGCCGATGGCCGCCGGGACGCCAACGAGGACGCTTTGCTGCGGCTGTCCTCCAGCCTGCTTGGGGTTTCGGACGTGGACAGCGCCATGGCGCGCAAACGGGCAGAGGCTGCGAAATGATTGCACATCTAGGCATGTACGACCGCCCGGAAACCGAGGCGGCCAATGACACGTTCTGGGCAGGGATCCGAAAAAACCTGAGCGGCGGGCCGGATCAGCTGACCCGCGGCGCCGATTTCTGGGAAGTGTGGAAATCCCCGGACCTCTTGCTGTCGCAAACCTGCGGTTGCCCCTACCGCACCCGGCTGTATGGCGAAGTGGAGCTGGTGGGCACCCCCGATTACGGCCTGCCCGGCTGCGAGCCCGGCTACTACAACAGCGTATTTGTCGCCCGCAAGGAGGACACGGGCCAGCCGCTCTCTGCCTTTACCGGCCGCCGCTTTGCCTACAACGAAGCGCTGTCGCAGTCGGGCTGGGCCGCGCCGATGGTGCATCTGCATGAACGCTCCATCCTGCCTGGCGCACTGGTGGAAAGCGGCGGTCACCGGCTGTCTGCCGAGGCCGTCGCAGAGGGCCGCGCCGACTTTGCCTCCCTCGACGCGCTGACCTGGGAAATGATCAAGCAGTATGATGGTTTCGCGACCGGATTGTGCGAAATCGAGCGCACCGTGCCGACCCCCACCCTGCCCTACATCACCGCCCTCGGCAGGGATGCGGATGAGCTTTTCACAGCCATTGAGGCGGCCATCCGCAGCCTGGATGAGGACACCAGAGCCCGCCTGCACCTGAAGGGACTGGTACGGTTCACCCCCAGTGATTATCTGGCGGTGCCGACCCCGCCCGGCCCGGTGCTGACCGAACAACGCATCCGCGCAACGGAGCTGACGTAACGCCCCCTTCCGATTTGGGCCTCTTACCCCGCCATTTTGACGCCTGAGGTGCCAGCTTGTGCGGTTTGAACGTTGCATTCGTTCTTTTTTTCGGTCCAATAAGAACGAATTTCCACTCACAGGGACAAAGACACCTTGACCGATACTACGCCCGTTCTGCAAATCCGCGGCCTGCATAAATCCTATGGCGAGCTGGAAGTGATCAAAGGCGTCGACATCACCGCCAAGAAGGGCGATGTGGTGTCGCTGATCGGATCTTCGGGATCGGGCAAGTCCACGCTGCTGCGCTGCTGCAACCTTCTGGAGGACAGCCAGCAGGGGGAAATCCTGTTCAAGGGCGAGCCCATCACCTGGACCGGACAGGGGCTGGCGCGCCGCCCTGCCGACGCCAAGCAGGTGCTGCGCATCCGCACCAATCTGTCGATGGTGTTCCAGCAGTTCAACCTGTGGGCCCATATGACCATTCTGCAGAATGTGATGGAGGCGCCGGTCACCGTGCTGGGCCGCGACAAGGCTGAGGTCGAGGAGAAGGCCCGCTATTACCTGACCAAGGTCGGCATCGGCGACAAATGCGATGTCTACCCGGCGCAGCTGTCCGGCGGCCAGCAGCAGCGCGCGGCGATCGCCCGCGGCCTGTGCATGGAGCCCGAGGCGCTGCTGTTCGACGAGCCCACCTCCGCGCTGGACCCCGAGTTGGAGCAGGAAGTGGTCAAGGTGATCAAGGATCTGGCCGCCGAAGGCCGCACCATGCTGATCGTGACGCACGACATGAAAATGGCGGCCGATGTGTCCAGCCATGTGGTCTTCCTGCACCAGGGTCTGATCGAGGAAGAGGGCACACCGGACGAAGTCTTTGGCGGCACCCGCTCCGAACGGCTGCGGGCGTTCTTGTCATCGACCCGCCACGAGCAATAATAATGAAATCAATAACCAACCAAAATGGGAGTAACTTGATGAAATCACTGATCCTTGGCACCGCCGCCCTGGCGCTGACCGCGGGCATGGGCCTGGCGGACACCGTGCGCCTGGGCACCGAGGGCGCCTATGCGCCGTGGAACTTCGTCAACGACGCCGGCGAGATCGACGGCTTCGAGCGCGAGTTGGGCGATGAGCTGTGCAAGCGCGCCGAACTGACCTGCGAGTGGGTCAAGAACGACTGGGATTCGATCATTCCGAACCTGGTTTCCGGCAACTACGACACCATCATCGCCGGCATGTCGATCACCGACGAGCGTGACGAAGTCATCGACTTCACCCAGCCCTACACGCCGCCGGATCCGTCGGCCTATGTGGCGCAGTCCGCTGACGTCGACCTGGAAGGCGGCGTGATCGCAGCCCAGGCCACCACCATCCAGGCGGCCTTCATCGCTGAGCAGGGCTGGACCCTGGTCGAATTCGCCACCCCGGAAGAAACCGTCGCGGCCGTGCGCAACGGCGAAGCCGACGCGGTTCTGGCCGACAAGAGCTTCCTCGACACTGTGATCGGCGACGGCCTGGTGATGCTGGAAAAATCCGAATCCCTGGGCGGCGGCGTTGGCATGGGCTTCCGGGAATCGGACGCTGAGCTGCGCGGTAAGTTCGATGCGGCGATCCAGTCGATGAAAGACGACGGCTCGCTGAACGAACTGATCGCCAAGTGGGAAGTGTCCTCCCAGTGGTAATCTGATCCTGTTTCAGGATCTTGCAGGCCCGCCGCTGCGGCGCGCGGGCCTCATTCATTCTCTTCCGGTGCGAATTGCGCCGGGCACGACCGGAGAAAGACAGGCTCAAACATGTTTTCCTACTGCACGGACCCATCAACGCTTGAGGGGCTGAGCTGGCTCAGCTGCTACCTGACCACCGGCAAGCATGTGAACCTCTACATCTCGGTCTTCGTGGTTCTGACCCTGCTGGCCATCACCGCCCCTGTTGCGCTCTTGTTCGGCTTCGGCGCCGCCAGCGCCGCGCGGTCCAAATTCCTGCCGCTGCGCTGGTTCGGCAAGGGCTACACCAGCATCGTGCGCGGCGTGCCGGACATTGCCTTCTTCCTGTTTTTCGTCATCGCGCTGGACCAGGCGTTTGAGTGGATGCGCCACAAGGTGAAATGCCCGGACTGGGACCAGCCGATCCGCCAGGGCATTGACTTCGTGGTCTGCGACGCGGCCAAGCTGCCGCTTTCCACTGCGCCGCAATGGGTGCATGAAACTTACGGGTTCTTCCTGGCGGTGCTGACCTTCTCCATCGTCTTTGGCGCCTTTGCTGCCAATGTCCTTTACGGCGCCATGCGCGCGGTGCCGCGCGCCCAGATCGAAACCGCTGAGGCATACGGCATGACCCACCGCCAGGCGTTCTGGCGCATCCTGGTTCCGCAGATGTGGGTCTATGCGCTGCCGGGCCTGTCGAACCTGTGGATGGTGCTGATCAAATCCACGCCGCTGCTGTTCCTGCTGGGGGTTGAGGACATTGTCTATTGGGCGCGCGAGCTCGGCGGCACCAAGACCGCACGCTTCACCGATTACCCGCACCCGAACTGGCACGTCTGGTACTTTGCCGCGCTTCTGGTGTTCTACCTCTGCTTCACCAAAGTCTCCGAGGTTGTGCTGGACCGGGTCATGACCCGTCTGACCAGGGGCCAGGCCACCGCAGCGGGTGAAGCACAACGAAAGGCAGCGGCATGAGTTGCGTTGAAACCATCCAGGCCTATGCCTTCCGCTCCCTCGGCTTTGGCGAGCGGCTGCTGCCGCGCGGCGAATATACCCTGTGCGAGCATTTCACCCTGATCGGCTCCGGCCTGCTCTGGAATGTCTACTTCGGCGCGCTGGCGCTGATGACCGGCTTCTTTCTGGCGGTCGCCCTGGCAGTCGGAAAGTCAAGCCCGAACCCTATGTTCCGCAAGCCCGCGGAGTGGTTCATCTTCGTGTTCCGCGGCAGCCCGCTGTTCATCCAGTTCTTCTTCGCCTACGCCTGCTTCCTGAGCCTTAAGGGCGTGTCCGGCTTCTTCGATCCCTTCACCTCCGCCTGGCTGGGGGCGCTGATCGTGCTGTTCTGCAATACCGCGGCCTACTCGGGCGAGATCTTCTACGGCGCGCTGCTGTCGATCCCCAAGGGCGACATTGAGGCCGCCGATGCCTATGGCATGACCGGCTGGAACCGGTTCCGCCGCATCACCTTCCCGACCATGCTGCGGCTGGCCTGGCCCGCCTACACCAACGAGGCGATCTTCCTGTTCCACGCCACCACGCTGGTGTTCTTCTCCGGTTTCCCGGCCTGGCGCCAGCAGGGCGACGCCCTGTATTACGCCAGCTATTTCGCGGACAAGACCTTCAACCCGTTTGTTCCCTACCCGATCCTGGCCTTCTACTTCATCCTGCTGACGCTGGTGATCATTTCCCTGTTCGGCTTTGTGAACCGGCGGCTGAACAGGCACCTGCCGCAGGAACGGCGCAAGAAATTCCGCTGGCGCCCCAACCTGATCCGCTAAAGGCAGAATGGCTCCTTCGGGAGCCATTTTCTTTGAGGGGGCGGACTGCCAGCAAGTGTGCCGCGCCGTGATGCCCCCTGAGTTTACCTCGGAAAACCTCCCTCGCAGCCTTCACTTCAAACTTTTGATCAAATTATCTTGGCGAATGGATTTCCTTAGGCTAGGGTTGGCGCAACGAATTCATGGAGCCCCCTATGGACCTGCCCGGACTGAAGACAATCCGCATTGCCGCCTGTGACATGAACGGCCAGATGCGCGGCAAGCGGCTGCCCGCGAGCCAGGCCGGGAAGCTGGACAGCGGCGGCGCGCGGATGCCGGTGTCTGCCCTCAACGTTGATCTGTGGGGCCGCGACGTCGAAGACAGCCCGCTGGTCTTTGAAACCGGCGATGCCGACGGCGTGATGCTGCCCACCGAACGCGGCCCGGTGCCGATGCCCTGGCTCAAGACCGCCTCGGCGCTGGTGCCGATGGCGATGTACTGGGAAGACGGGTCCCCGTTCCTGGGCGATCCGCGCCATGTGCTGGCCGACGTGCTGTCGCGCTACACCGCGCGCGGCTGGACCGTTGTCGCCGCGACCGAGATGGAGTTCAGCCTGCTGGATGACAGCGGCGCCCGCCCGGCCCCGCCGATCGACCCGCTCACGGGGCGCGAACTGGATCAGCAATCGGTGCTGTCGATTGCCGAACTGGACGCCTTTGACGAGTTCTTCTCCGATCTGTACGACGGCGCCGAGGCGATGGGCATTCCCGCCCAGGACGCCATTTCCGAAGCCGGCCTTGGCCAGTTCGAAATCAACCTCCACCACCAGGAGGCGATGCGCGCCGCGGATGATGCCTGGCTGTTCAAGGCCTTGGTAAAAGGGCTTGCGCGCAAACACGGATTTGCCGCGACCTTCATGGCCAAACCCTATGCCGAAGAGGCCGGGAACGGCATGCATGTGCATTTCTCGGTCGAGGATCAGGACGGCAACAACGTCTTCAATGACGGCAGCGAACAGGGCTCCGACCTGCTGCTGCACGCGGTGGCAGGCTGTCTGGCGGCGATGCCTGCCAGCTCGCTGATCTTTGCCCCGCATGGCAATTCCTATGACCGGCTGGTGCCGGGCGCCCATGCCCCGGTCAGTGCGGCCTGGGCGTATGAAAACCGTACTGCCGCCATCCGCATTCCCGGCGGCAGCCCCAAGGCGCGCCGGATCGAGCACCGGGTCGCAGGCGGCGACATCAACCCCTATCTGATGCTGGCCACGGTGCTGGGTGCGGCCTTGGCCGGGATCGAGGACAAGATGCAGCCGCCCGCCCCCTCTGACGGCAACATCTACGAGATCGAGGGCCTGCCGCAACTGGCCTCCGACTGGGAGACCGCGATCAACTGGTTCGACACCGACCCGCTGATCGCCCGCATTCTGCCCGATCTGGCCATCCGGAACCTGGTGATGACCAAGCGGCAGGAGCTGAAAGGCTTTGCGGAGCGCCCCCCGGAGAGCCATTGGCTGTCCTGGCTGGAAGCGGTATAAAACCGCTTTGCCCGAGGCGCCAGGCAAGGCTCTTGCCCGCTCAGGCGTCCTCGGCTAGGCTTAATTTGATCAAATTTGGTGACTCATGAAAATCGGCATCCTGCAAACCGGCCATTCCCCCGAAGACCTGTTCGGCCCGTTCGGCGACTACGACGCCATGTTCCGCGACATGCTGGACGGCCACGGGTTCGAGTTTCAGACCTGGGCGGTGGTGGACGGCATCCTGCCCGGCGGGCCCCAGGAAGCCGACGCCTGGCTGATCACCGGCTCCAAGCACGGCGCCTATGAGGACCACGCCTGGATCCCGCCGCTGGAGGAGCTGATCCGCGCCATCCATGCGCGCAAGCAGCCGCTGGCCGGGATCTGCTTCGGCCACCAGATCATCGCGCAGGCGCTCGGCGGCAAGGTCGAGAAGTTCGAGGGCGGCTGGGCAGTGGGTCCCGTCACCTATCAGGTGGGCGGCAAGGACCTGACGCTGAACGCCTGGCACCAGGACCAGGTTGTTAAGCTGCCCGAAGACGCACGGGTGCTGGGCGGCAATGACTTCTGCCAGAACGGCGTCCTCGCCTATGGCGACCACATCATCTCCTGGCAGCCCCACCCGGAATTCCCCAATGCCTTCGTTGGCGGCCTGATTGAAAAACGCGGCCGCGGCGTGGTGCCCGACGACCTGCTGGACCGTGCAGCCGAACAGCTGGATGCCCCCGTGGACAACCAAGAAATCGCAACCTTCCTCGCAGAGTTTTACAGGAAAGAGAGGACCTAATGTCAGCCTGGCTCGACACCCTTCCCGAAGCAGCACAAGCCTATCTGGAGGGGCGTCGTCTCGACGAAGTCGAATGCGTTATCTCGGACCTTCCCGGTATCGCCCGTGGCAAGGCGGTACCGGCATCCAAATTCGCAAAGACCGACTATTTTCACCTGCCCGACAGCATCTTCTACCAGACCATCACCGGGGACTGGGCTGATGCGGCGGACGAGGACGGCTGGATCGAAAAGGACATGACCCTGAGGCCGGACATGTCGACGGCAACCGCTGCGCCCTGGACGGGCGACTGGACCCTGCAGGTGATCCACGATGCCTATGACCGGCACGATCAGCCGATCCCCTACAGCCCGCGCAACGTGCTGAAGCGCGTGGTGCAGCTGTACCGCGACAGAGGCTGGAAGCCGGTTGTGGCGCCGGAAATGGAATTCTTTCTGGTCGCCCGCAATATCGACCCGGCCAAGGAAATCGAGCCGATGATGGGCCGCTCCGGCCGCCCGGCCGCAGCCCGCCAGGCCTATTCGATGACCGCGGTGGACGAATTCGGCCCGGTGATCGACGACATCTACGATTTTGCAGAGCATCAGGGCTTTGAGATCGACGGCATCACCCAGGAGGGCGGCGCCGGCCAGCTGGAGATCAACCTGCGCCACGGCGACCCGGTCAAGCTGGCGGATGAGGTGTTCTACTTCAAACGGCTGATCCGCGAGGCGGCGCTGCGCCACGACTGCTTTGCCACCTTCATGGCCAAGCCGATCGAGGATGAGCCGGGTTCGGCCATGCACATCCACCATTCGATCCTGGATGTTGAGACCGGCCAGAATATCTTCTCCGGCCCGCAGGGCGGCGAGACGGACGCGTTCTACAACTTCATCGCCGGTTTGCAGAACCACCTGCCCGCGGGCATTGCAGTGATGGCGCCCTATGTGAACTCCTACCGCCGCTACGTGAAGGACCACGCCGCGCCGATCAACCTGGAATGGGCGCGCGACAACCGCACCACCGGCATCCGCATTCCGCTGTCGGGGCCTGAGGCCCGGCGGGTGGAAAACCGCATCGCCGGCATGGATTGCAATCCCTACCTAGGCATCGCCTTGTCGCTGGCCTGCGGCTATCTCGGCCTGATCAACGAGGAGCGCCCGCGCAAGCAGTTCAAGGGCGACGCCTATGAGGGCGAAGGCGATATCCCGCAAGTGATGGGTCAGGCGCTGGACCTGTTCGACGAGGCCAAGGAACTGCACGAGGTGCTGGGCCCGGACTTCGCGCGCGTCTACTCGATCGTGAAGCGCGCAGAGTATGAGGAGTTCCTGCAGGTTATCTCCCCCTGGGAGCGCGAACACCTGCTGATGAACGTCTAAAGCCTCTGGCGCTGCGCCCCGGTGCAGCGCCAGTGCAATTGAGTATTTGGGCAAAGAAGAACAGCGGGACTCTGAGCGAGCCTCCCGCCAACAGGTGAGGTGCGGGATGGCGATGAACCTGCTCTATTCCAATGACCGCAAGGGCGAGTATCCAAACAGCTGGTATGCGGCGACCGCCGCGCCGCTGGAGCGGTTTCCGGCGCTGAAAGGCGATGTAAAGGTGGACGTCTGCATCGTTGGCGGCGGCTACACGGGCCTGTCTGCCGCCCTGCATCTGGCGGAGGCCGGCCTGTCCGTCGTTCTGCTGGAAGCGCAGCGGGTGGGCTTTGGCGCCTCTGGCCGCAACGGCGGCCAGCTGGGCAGCGGCCAGCGGATGGAGCAGGACGGGCTTGAGAAACTGGTCGGCCAGGATGATGCCCGCAAGCTTTGGGACCTCGCCGAAGGCGCCAAGGACCTGGTGAAGGACCTTGTTGCCCGCCACGAGATCGACTGCCACCTGAAGCCCGGCATCGCCCACGCCTGTTTCTCCAAGGGCGAAACAGCGCATGAGCACGCCTATGCGGAACATCTGCAAAACCGTTACGGTTATAGCCAGATCGAACCACTGAACGAGGAGCAAATGCAAGCCCTCTGCCCGTCGCCGGCCTATATGGGGGGCTCCTTGGACATGGGCGCGGGGCATCTTCACCCGCTCGCCTATGTGCTGGGCCTAGCCCGCGCGGCTGCGGCTGCCGGAACCGTCATCCACGAGGGCAGCGAGGTTCTGGATATCCAGGAAGGCAGCCAGCTGCGCATCCGTACTGCAGGCGGCACCGTCACCGCGGATCACCTGATCCTTGCCTGCAACGGCTACCTCGGCGGGCTCAACGGCAAGGTCGCTGCGCGGGTGATGCCGATCAACAACTTCGTTGTGGCCACCGAACCGCTGGGAGAGGACGCTGCCCGGGTGCTGACCCGCGACGTCGCTGTTGCGGATACCAAATTCGTGGTCAACTACTTCCGCCTCAGCCACGACAAGCGGCTGCTGTTCGGCGGCGGCGAAAGCTATGGCTACCGGTTCCCGGCAGACATCTCCGCCACCGTGCGCAAGCCGATGACGGAGATCTTCCCGCACTTGAAAGACGTGAAGATCGACTACGCCTGGGGCGGCACCCTAGGCATCACCATGAAGCGGATGCCGTACCTGGCGCGGCTGGCGCCCAATGTGCTGACCGCCTCCGGCTACTCCGGCCACGGCGTCGGCACCGCCACCCATGCGGGCCAGCTGATGGCGCAGGCCATTCAGGGGCAGGCCGAAGGGTTTGATACTATGGCCCGCGTCCCCGCCCCGCGCTTCCCCGGCGGGCCGCGGATGCGTTCGCCGCTTCTGGTGCTGGCCATGACCTGGTTTGCCATGCGCGACCGGCTGGGGGTCTGACACCCCCGCCAGGCCGGCTGATTTACGCGCAACTCCGCAACAGTTCTGTGAAATTTCGCCGGGCGCGGCAAATTCCGCCGCGTCCGGGCTTGGCATCCCGGAAACTTAGTTTTAAATTTCCCAAAGAAACTATTCAGGATTTTGAAATATGGCCCTGCCGCCCAACGTTCATGACGCTGAACCCATCCCCGCAGCCGCCCGCGATGCCATCGACGCCCTGATGCAATCGGGCGACCTGTTCCGCTATACCGCGCCGGAAGATGCGCCAGTGACGCTGCTGGAACAGGAATACGCGGCGCTTCTGGGCAGCAAATACGCGCTGGCGGTCTCCTCCTGCTCGGCGGCGCTGTTCCTGTCGCTGAAGGCGCTTGGCCTGCCCCGCGACGCGCGGGTTCTGATCCCGGCCTTCACCTTTGCCGCAGTGCCTTCTTCGGTGGTGCATGCGGACTGCGTGCCGGTGCTGTGCGAAGTGGGCGAGAATTACCGCATCGACTTGGGCGATTTCGAAGCCAAGCTGGACAGCGTGCAGGCTGTGATCATCAGCCATATGCGCGGCCATACCTCCGACATGGACGCGATCATGGCGCTGTGCGACGCCCGCGGCATCCCGGTGGTCGAAGACGCGGCCCATTCGCTGGGCACCACGTGGCACGGCCGGAACATCGGCACCATCGGCAAGGTGGGCTGCTTCTCCTTCCAGTCCTACAAGATGGTCAACGCCGGTGAGGGCGGCATCCTGATCACCGACGACGCCGACCTGATCGCCCGCGCCGTGATCATGTCCGGCGCTTATGAGCACAACTGGAAAAAGCACAGGGGCCCGCACGGGGAAAACACCCCGGACCTGGAGCAGGCCTTTGCCAAGTGGCAGAACCAGCTGCCGCTGTATAACTTGCGGATGAGCAACCTGTCCGCCGCCGTGATCCGCCCGCAGCTGCCGGAGCTGGCGCGCCGGGTGCGCGACGGGCTCGCCAACCACGACTATGTGGCCGAACGGCTGAACGCCTCGCCCTACTTTGACGTTCCGGCACCGCTGGCCCCGGAACACCGGGCGCCGGATTCGATCCAGTTCAACCTGGTGGATCTCAGCGAGGCGCAGACCCGTGCTTTTGCCGCCGCGGCTGAGGCCAAGGGCGTCAAGGTGCAGGTCTTCGGCCTCTCCACCGACAACGCCCGCGCCTTCTGGAACTGGCAGTTCCTGCGCGATCAGCCCGACCTGCCGCAGACCCGCGCGATGCTGATGAAAGCCTGCGACGTGCGCCTGCCGGTGCGCCTGACCCGGGCTGAGCTGGATGTGATTGCGGACATCCTGCTGGCCGCGGCCGAGGAAACCATGGGCAGGGCTGCTGCCTGAGAACACCTGGCGCTTCAGCGCGTTACTGCCCCGGCCCTGCGCCGGGGCTTTTCGTGATTGCAATCCTGGCTTGTGCCGTCCACGGTGCCGCCCATGAAAGGCCCACTGAAATTCAAGCGGCGCCCGGCAACCGCGCTGGTTGCCATGGCAAACTCCCTGAGCATGGGGGATGCCGTCCCCGGGGACGAACTGAGCCAGATCATTGGCGCAGTGGTGACGAACCGGGCGGAACGGGCCGCGCTGCTGGCCGCCATCCGCGCCTCCAACGACCCGGACTGCGGCCTGGCCGTGGCCGATCTGCTGACCGCCTTTGCCACCGAGGCGGCAGAGGCTGAGGCCCAGGCCCGCGACGCGGATCAGGTCATTGGCCAATGGGCGCAGCGGCTGGCGGCCGGCGCGCTGCTGGCAAGCTTTGGCGCGGCCATTGCCGGCACGGTGACCGGCGGTCTCGCCTTCGGTCTCACCCTGCTGTCATTTTCAGGTTTTGTCTTTGCCACTGCCTCGCGGATCGGCGGCCGGGCGAAAATGCGCCGCCGGGCGCAGGAGCGTGAAAGCGCCGATTCCCTGGCCCGCCACGTCCTGGAAGCCGGCAAACTCAGCGCAGACGGGAAGTGATATGGAATTTTCAGCTTTCCTCCCCTATATTGGCAGTGCAACCGGAGCAACGCATGTTTGAAGCCATGGGACTTGAGACTGTCATCGTCAGCACGATCGTCGGCGCCTGCGCCCTGTCTTTTGGCGCCAGCGCCTATCTGTTCATGCGCGCGCGCCCCGCAGCGGAGGCGAAGGATCTGGACAAGATCGTCAAGAACGCCCCCTACCACCGGCTGCACAACGTGCTGAAGGTCGAGGCCGGATCCTGATCTTTACCCGCATCTGACTGCGCATCAAAAAAGCCCCCGCCGAACCGGACAGGGGGCTTATCTGGGGCTTTGCTGTCAGCGCCGGGCGCTGGGCCTTATTTCATCTTGGACAATTTTTCCTGCAGCGCCGCCAGCTGTTTCTTGATGTCGTCCAGGTCCTCGCCGCCGTTCTCGGATTTCTCGTCCTCCTGCGCGCCGCCGGTCCAGCCTGCCGTGCCAAAGCCGCCGGTCATCGCCTTCAGGAAAGCCTCCTGCTGCGCCTTCATCGCCTCGAACCCCGGCATCTTGGACATCGGGTTCATCGCGTTCATGTTTTCCATCATCTTCGACTGGCTCTCGCGCAGCATGTCGAAGGAGGTCTGCAGGAACTGCGGCATCACCCCGCCGCCCGGCACCATATAGCTGCGCACCAGGTCGTTCAGCACATTCACCGGCAGCACATTCTCGCCGCGGCTCTCGTGCTCAGCAATGATCTGCAGCAGGTACTGGCGGGTCAGGTCGTCACCGGTCTTCAGGTCGACAATCTGCACCTCGCGGCCTTCCCGGATGAACCCCGCGATATCCTCCAGCGTGACATAATCGCTGGTCTCGGTGTTATAGAGCCGCCGGCTCGCATACCGTTTGATCAGCAAGGGTTTGTCCTGATCTGCCATGTGTTCCCTCCCCGGTCATGACGCATTGCAGCGAAGCCTATGCCAGTGCAGAACAAAAGGGAAGCCTTGGCGTGTTTTCCGCAACAATTGTTCTGTACAGACCTGCTGCATCTGCATCGAAAGCGCTTGACCTGAACCTGGCTTGAGCTTTTATCAGTACCCCCGCACCAGAATTTGAAGCGGGAGCACACAGCTATGAACATCCTGATCCTGGGCGGAACCGGCTCCATCGGCACCGCAGTCACCCAAGAACTGATCCGCCACGGCCACGGCGTCACCGGCGTCAGCCGGTCGCAGGCTTCGGACCGCAAGCTGGAAGCGATGGGCGCCCGCCCCCTGCGCGGCGATCTGCGCTGCCCCGGCGCCTGGGTCCGCGAAGCGGCCCGCGCGGACGGGCTGATCCAGCTCGCCGCAACCTTCGATGATGACATGGCCGAGGCCGATACCACGGCCATTGCCGCGATCCTGCAGCAAGCCGCCCTGCGCCCGGAACCGCTGCGGATGATCTACACCGGCGGCTGCTGGCTATATGGCGCGACCGGCAGCCGCATCGCGGATGAGGCCAGCCCGATGCGGCCGATCAAACCCTTTGCCTGGATGGAGCGGAACGCCCGCACGGTTCTGTCCTCGCCCGCCGTCTCAGCCGCGGTGATCCACCCGGCGATGGTCTACCACGCCGGGGGCGGCGCGTTTTCAAGCTACCTCGACGCCGCCCGCAACGGCCAGCCGTTCGAGATCTGGGGCAGCATCTCTACCCGCTGGCCGCTGATCCAGCGCGATGACCTGGCCCGCGCCTACCGTCTACTGCTGGAAGACCCGGACCTCACCGGCCATTTCAACGTCAGCTCCGAAGACGGCGTGCCGGTGGCGGAAATCACCGGCGAAATCGCCCGCCGCCACGGTCACGACGGCGGCTATGTGGTGCGCAGCCTGAAGCACGTGCTGATCAAATACGGAGCCTGGGCCGAAGGGCCTGCACTGGACCAGCAGATGGGCTCCTCGAAACTGCGGCGCCTGACCGGCTGGCAGCCGCAATATGCCAGCTTCCGCGATGCGCAGTTCTGAAGGAAAGTCATAAACTGCTGAAAAAACGTGCGCTTTCCCACACCATAAAACCACCAAAAAATCCTCAATATGATATAATAAGGGTCAGGTCTTTGAGTCTGTGGTGCAGGGAAAATGGCTGACCAAGGGGACAGACAAAGACAAGCTGCCATATTGATCGCTGACGTGGCCGGGTTCTCAGCGCTGGTCGAAACCGGAGAGACCGAGGCCGTTGCCGCGGTCCGCAATCTGGCTGACCAGATCATTGCACCCGCGGCGCAGCTGTATTCGGGCGAGCTTGTAAAAACACTCGGGGACGGCTTTCTGCTGGAGTTCCCAACCTCTCTGCAAGCTGTGAAAGCTGCTTTGCTGATTTCAAAGAAAACCGCTGCCAGCAGCGCCAGCCGGGCCGGGCCGCACCTGAGCCTGCGGATGGGCATCCACTCAGGCAACGTCATCGCGTCCGGCGGCGATCTGTTCGGCAATTGTGTCAATATTGCCGCCCGCCTCGAGAGTCTTGCCGGGCCTGGCGAAATCTGCGTCTCCGGCAAGGTGCAGGCGCAGGTGCGCGGCCGCATCAATGCCTCCTTTGACGACCTTGGGCTGCAGGTCATCCGCAACATATCCGACCCGGTACGGATCTTCCGGATCTGCGAAAACACCATGCCGCGGCTGGAACCGGAAGGGCCGGCCTACGAGATCTCCGTCGCGGTCCTGCCCTTCCTGAACAAATCTCCCGGGTCGGCAGCAGCTGACAGTCTGGCAGACGCACTTACCGAGGATGTCACCATCGGTCTCTCCCGCTTCCGCGATTTGCGCGTGATTTCCCGCACCACCGCGCTCCGCTTTGCCGCCAGCGCATCGGAAACATCTCTCGCGGCGGTGGAACTGGGGGTCAGGTATCTTGTCGAGGGCACGGTGCGGCAGCTGGCCGGCAAGACGCGGGTCACCGTGTCCCTGGCCGATGGCGTCAAGGGGACGTCAATGCTCAGCGAACAATACGACCGTGCCGAGGCCGCCAGCTTCAGCCAGGAGGACGCACTGGCCGCACAGATCACGCAAACTCTGGCCGGGCAGCTTCAGGCCACCGCCAAACGCAACTCCGCCAAGTTGAGCGCCCGCGGCGAACCTTTGACTTCGCGGGAGCTTGTGCTGCAAGCCAAGGCCCTGCTGCTGGACACGCGGGAGGCACTGCTTGAGTGCCGGGCGCTCTATCAGCAGGCCTGTGACAGCGACCCTGGAAACGCTTCCGCCTGCTGCGGCCTGGCACTGACCTATTTGGTGGAATGGATGAGCGGCTGGGGCCTGTCCCCGGAAGCAACCCTGGACAAGGCGTTTCCACTGCTGCGCCGCGCAGCGCGCATCGACCCCTTGGACAGCGTCGCCCAGCGGCGCCTGGCTGTGATGCATCTGTTCAAGGGGGAGTTCGCCCTGGCAGAGGATCATTTCCAGCGCGCTCTGGCATTGAATCCCAACGATACCGACGCCATCGCTTTCCGCGGCCTGTCCTATGTCTACCAGGGTGAACATCAGAAGGCGCTGGCCGAACTGGACCAGGCCACATCCCGCAACCCGTTCCACCCGACATATTTTCACTGGTTCAAGGGCCTGGCGCTTTACATGTGCCGGGAATACCAGCCCGGCGCCGAAGAAGTGAACAAGGCCGTCGGGCTGTTTCCCGGTTTCCCGGCCCCGCGCCGCCATCTGGCCGCCTGCTACGGGCAGCTGGGCGATGAAGAGGCCGCCGCGCAGGAGGCGGGGCGCATACTGGAACTGGAGCCCGGGTTTTCCGTGTCCCGGATCAGCGAGACCCTGCCCTTTGCCCGCACCGAGGATCTGGAGCATTACTGCGACGGTTTGCGCCGCGCCGGGCTGCCGGACTGACCCCCGAAATGCAAAAGGACAGGCCTTGCGGCCTGCCCTTCTTCACGTTCCGGCTCCGTCAGGGAGGAGAGCGAGGGCCGGATCGTGGACGTTCTTACTTGGCAGCTGCCGAAGCTTTCTTCGCTGCGGAGGTCACCTCTTCGGTGGCCTTTTTCACGGCAGCGGTTGCTTCTTCGGTTGCGTCTTTGCCAGCAGCCATCAGCAGCTCAACGGTGTCCATCTGGACTTTCTTCGCCACTTCGGCAAAGGCAGCCATGTTTTCGGCAGCCACTTCAGCGGAAGCGGAAGCGAAGTCGGTTGCGGCTTTGGCGTAGTCGGCCGGCTCTGCTTTGACTTTGGAAACGTCGCCCAGCTTGGCGATGGTTTCTTTGGTCCACTTGTTGGAGATCTCGGCGGATTTGCCGGCAGCGTCCAGCGCAACGGCGGACAGCTTCTCGTTCAGGGCTGCGGTGTTCTTGAATGCGTCTTCCATCGCTTTGGTGTCGACCGGGAAGGCGCCCATGAAGTCTTTCATCATCGCGGTGAAGTCTTGGGTCTTTGCCATAGTTCTAATTCCTCAGAAAGCTGCAGCAGGACCATCCTGCGCTCTTAGCATGAGAGGAATATGCTTTCTGCACCGCAGCATTTCAAGGGTTTTCTGCTGCAGTGCAGAAAAATTCTTTCTGCACCTGCAAAATCAACGGTTTG
The DNA here is from genome assembly GCF_040704725.1 of Leisingera sp. JC11. Lineage (NCBI taxonomy): Bacteria > Pseudomonadati > Pseudomonadota > Alphaproteobacteria > Rhodobacterales > Roseobacteraceae > Leisingera > Leisingera sp. JC11. Next base: position 123,387 of record NZ_JBFCVS010000011.1, on the reverse strand, counting down.
CCTTCACCTTCACATAGGATCCGGGCGCCGGCATCAAAGAGGGATAGCCCGAATCCCCCACCTCGCGGGCGGGAACCTGCTTGCCGGAGCGCTTCTTCAGCCAGTCGTTCCAGCGCGGCCACCAGGAACCCTCGTGGTATTCTGCGCCCTCCATCCAGGCCTCGCAGTCGCCCTTCAGGTCCTCGTTGGTGTAATGGCCGTACTTCTTCTTGCTCGGCGGGTTGACGATGCCGGCGATATGGCCGGACTCCGACACGATGAAGCTCTTGCTGCGCGACCCCATCTGCTGCACGCCGTGGTAGCAATCCTTCCAGCGGGCAATGTGATCGGTCTCGCAAGTGATCGCCATCAGCGGCACATCCACTTCCTTGATATGCAGCTTGTGGCCCATCAGCTCGAACCCGTCGCCGACAAACTCGTTGTTCTGGCACAGGCCGCGCAGATACTGCACCGCCATCCGGCCCGGCAGGTTGGCGCCGTCGCCGTTCCAGTAGAGCAGATCGAAGGCCGGCGGCGTCTCGCCCATCATGTAGCTTTTGACGGCGGGGCCATAAATCAGGTCCTTGGAGCGCAGGAATGACATGGTCCGCGCAATCACCCAGGACCGCAGCAGCCCCTCTTCTTCCACCTGCGCCTCGATGCCGTCGACGAAATCGTTCTGCAGGAACGGCGTGAACTCGCCCTGGTCGCCGAAATCCGTCAGCGTGGTAAAGAAAGTCGCCGATTTCACCGATTTGTCGCCGCGCTGCTTCAAGAGCGACAGGGTCAGGCTCAGCGTGGTGCCGGCGATGCAATAGCCGACCGCATTGACCTGATCCACCTTGCAGATCTCCTTGGCGGTCTCGATCGCAGTCAGGAAGCCCTCCTGGATGTAGTCCTCCATCCCCACGTCGGCGTGGCTGGCATCGGCATTGACCCAGGACACCACAAACAGGGTGTAGCCCTGCTCGGTCACCCATTTGATCAGGCTGTTCTGCGCCTTGAGGTCCAGGATGTAGAACTTGTTGATCCAGGGCGGGAACAGCACGATCGGGGTCTCATGCACGGTGTCCGTCACCGGCTTGTACTGGATCAGCTCCATCATCCGGTTGCGGTAGACCACGTCGCCCGGCGTGGTGGCAATGTTGCCGCCCAGCTCAAAGGCGCTCTCATCCGCCAGCCGCACCACCAGCTCACCGTTGTTGGCCTCCAGATCGGTGACCAGGTTCTCCAGCCCGTCGATCAGCGACTGGCCCTCGGTCTCCACCGCCTTCTCCAGCGCGTCCGGATTGGTTGGCAGGAAGTTGGTCGGCGCCATCATCTCGATGATCTGATCGGCAAAGTAGGTCAGCCGCTGCTTGTCCTTGCGGTCCAGGTCCACCGCCTCATGCACCGCCTTGCGGATCGCATCCGCGTTGGTCATGTACTGCTGCTTCACGAAGTTGAAGTAGGGGTTGCTCTCCCACAGCGGATTCGAAAAACGGCGGTCCTTCGGGCCGCCGTCATCCGTGCTCTCCTGTTTTCCAGCCAGGGCTTTCTGCGCTTCGGCGAAATTCAGCACAGACTTGCTCCAGTATTCGACCTGTTGCTCCAGGATCTTGGCCGGGTTCTGCATCGCCTCCGCCCAATAGGCGGTTGCTGCGCGCGCATAAAGCTCTTGATTCGGACCGTCCAAAGCCGGGTTGTGCGGCACCTTCCGGGACATGACATCGGCCAGACGCTTGCTTAACTCCTCCACGCGAGTCATGTTTTCCTTAAGCTTTTCAATGCTCTCGGAATTGGCCGCTGCGGATAATTCGTCACTAGTTGTCATAAAAAAGAATCCCTCATAGGCTTTCTGCTGTGCAGAATACTATTCTGCAAAAATTAGGGCAAAGCGGCGATTGGTCCAATGTTCCGGAATTTCCGGTGACGTTACGCCGGGACGGATCGCGAAGGAGGCAGGCATGCGTTACATGATGACCTACGATCTGATGGAGACCGTCCGGAACACCAACCAATGGTTGGGCGCCACCGCCCTCTCCATGGCATCTTACCCGGTCTTTTCCGCCTTGCCAAATCCTGCGCTCAGCTGGATGGCCGCCTGGGGCGAAGTGACGGAACGTACTTACCAGCGCATGGTGGTGAAACCGGCCTGGGGCATCCGCACCTTCACCTGCGAGGACGGCAAGGACCACCTGGTGGACATCACCACCGTGGTGGAGCGCCCGTTCGGCGACCTCATCCATTTCAAGGTCAACGGACGCGAGGAACAGCCGCGCAAGGTGCTGCTGGTTGCCCCGATGTCCGGCCATTACGCCACCCTTCTCCGCTCTACCGTCAAGAGCTTGCTGGTGAACTGTGAAGTCTATGTGACGGACTGGCACAACGCCCGCGACATTCCTGTTTCCGCGGGAAAATTCGACGTCGAGGACTACACGCTCTACCTCGTCGATTTCATGCGCGAGCTGGGCCCCGACACCCATGTGGTCGCGGTTTGCCAGCCGGTGCCGCTGACGCTGGCCGCCACCGCCTATCTGGCGGAACAGGACCCAAAGGCGCAACCGTCCTCGCTGACTCTGATCGGCGGCCCGGTGGACCCCGATGCCACCCCGACCGAAGTCACCGACTTCGGCCGCCGCGTCACCATGGGCCAGCTGGAGGAAACCATGATCCAGCGCGTCGGCTTCAAGTACCCCGGCGTGGGCCGCAAGGTCTACCCGGGCCTGCTGCAGCTCGCCTCCTTCATGTCGATGAACGGCGAACGCCACTCCAAGGCCTTCATGGACCAGATCCAGCGGATTTCCCGCGGCGAAGCCTCGGACCACGATGCGCACAACCGCTTTTATGACGAATACCTGGCGGTTATGGACATGACCGCGGAATTCTACCTGTCCACGGTCGAACGCATCTTCAAGAAGCGCGAGATCGCCCGCAACGAGTTCGTGGTGAACGGCCACAAGGTCGATTTCTCCAAGATCACCGACGTGGCGGTCAAAACCGTCGAAGGCGCCAAGGATGACATCTCTGCCCCCGGCCAATGCATCGCCGCGCTGGATCTCTGCACCGGCCTGCCGGAAGAGAAGAAGGCCAGCCATGTGGAGCCCGGCGCCGGTCACTACGGCATCTTTGCGGGCCGCAGCTGGCGCAACAACATCCGGCCGCTGGTGATCGACTTCATGAACGCCAACAGCCGCAAGAAACCGGCGGCCCGCAAACCCGCCAACAAAAACACGGCTGCCTGACCGCATGGCGGACGGGCTGGCGTTTTCCTGCAATTGCGGGGCCTTGCGCGGCGAAGTTGCCGTGCAAGGCATCAAGACCGGCACACGTGTCGTCTGCCATTGCGCGGACTGCCGCGCCAACGAACTGTACCACGGCCAGCCCGACCCGGCCCCCGATCCGGTTGACCTGTTCCAGCTGTCGCCCGATACCATCACCATCACACAGGGCGCGGAACATCTGAAAGCGCTCCGCCTCGGCCCCCGCGGCCCGTTGCGCTGGTATGCATCCTGCTGCGGAACCCCGTTAGCCAATACGCTGGCCAAGCCCGGCCTGCCCTTTGCCGGGATGCGCTCCGATCTGTTTCAGGACAAATCCGCCCTGGGCAAGATCCGCGCCAGGGCCTTCATCCCCGCCCCGGGCAAGCAAGCCCGCACCAAGGGCGGCGGCGCCATGGCCTGGGGCATCGTCACCCGGATGATCACCGCGCGGCTGTCAGGCCGCTGGAAGGACACCCCGTTCTTTGATCCTGAAACCGGCAAGCCGGTGGCGGAGCCTCATCTGATCAGCAAAGCAGAGCGCGCCCAGCTTTACCCCTGAGCGCACATCGCAGGCGAAGGAGCAGGTTCAGCATCAGGCGCTGCCAGCCAGTGCAGCAGCGCGCGGTTCACTGCGTCCGGCTGTTCCAGCACGGGAAAATGCCCGGCATCCGGCAAGATTTCCAGCCGCGCCTCCGGAATCAGCTGCGCCAGCAGGTCCAGCTTTGCCGGCGGCACGATCGTGTCATGCTCACCGCCCAGAACCAGCGCGGGCACATGCACCCGCCGCATCGTCGCCTGCTGATCCGGCCGCCGCTGCAGCGCGCGCGCCTGCGCCACATACATCTCCGGGCCCAGTTCCATCCCCATCCGGCAGAACAGCTTGTGCACCTCCAGCCGCAAGGGGCCGGGTGCGAGCGCTTCCATCGGCAGCGTCTCGCGCAAAATGTCCTCCAGCCGCCCGGCGCGCGCCGCGACGATCTGCGGCTCCCGGCTGGCGGCCTGGTCCGGTGTCTCGGCCAGCGGGCCGGCCCCGATGATGCACAGCCGGCTGATCCGCTCCGGCGCCCGGCGCATCAGCTCCATCGCCAGAATGCCGCCCATCGAGAACCCCGCCAGGGCAAAGCGCGGCGGCAGATGGCTCAGCATCCGGGCGGCGATCTTCTCCACCGTGTCGCCGCCTGCCAGCGGCAGCACCATCACCGGCATGCTGCCGGAAAACGTCCTGACCTGAGCGTAGAATATCCGGCCGTCGCACATCATGCCCGGCAGCAGAACCAGGGGTTCGCGGCACGGTTGCTGATCATAAGGCATGTCATGCCCTCGCGGTTTGCCTCCCACCCGTTTTTCAACTCTGCGGACGGCAAACCGTTGGATCAAGAAAAACCTCAGGGTGGCGGCAATTTACAGAAAACCTGCCGCCGCCCTGCCACGCTCAGTAACCGTTCCAGCGGAACGCACCATCCTCCGCCAGGGGCGAAAACGGGTTGAAGGCGACCTCCCACACATGTCCGTCCGGGCTGCGGAAATAGCCGTGATGGCCGCCCCAGAACACATCCTGCGCAGGCTTCAGCACCTGTGCCCCGGCGGCCTCGGCCGCGGCCAGCAGCTCCGCCACCTCTTCCTTGGTCCGGGTGTTGTGGCTCAGCGTCATGGCACCGGTTCCCAGCGTCTCCGGCGGCAGGCCGATATCCTCTGCCAGCGCCGCCAGCGGATAGAGACCCAGCGTTTGCGAAATAAGGTCGAAAGCGATCACCCCATCGGGGCTTTCCGCCCGCTCCCAGCCCAGGGCCTCATAAAAAGCCGCGGCCTTCTCCATGTCCGGCACGCCCAGCGTAATCAGGCTCACCCTTTGTTCCATCACTCAAATCCTTGTGCCCTCAACCACTTTAATATGCCATCCACCGTTGCCTTCGTCTGGCTGGGCGACACCACGTCACCGGCCAGAATGTGGCCATGCTCGTCATCGGCCAGCCCCGGCGGCACCAGGTTCACCGCCACCGGGCCGCCCCATCGCGCGGCGATCCCGGCAGTGATGTCCGGCCGCACCACCTTATCGCCTTCCGAATACCAGAACAATACAGGAACATTGGCAAGACTGAAATCCATACCCCGGACCGTTTGCAGCATCGCAGCCATCGGCAGCACGGCCATCGACGGGTATCGCGTGGTCCAGAACCGGCCATAAGCCTCGCTGCGCACCGGCAGCTCGATCTCCTGCCCGGCCAGCGGCGGCAGCCAGTAGCGCGCGGCAGGCCAGGTCAGCAGCGGCGCAAAAGCCGTGTTCAGCCCGTAGTTCGGCGACATCAGCACCATCGCATCGATGGCCGGCGCCAGGTCCGCATCCAGCGCCGCCGCCGTGGCCAGGGTGGCACCGGTGGAATTGGCGATCACCACGACCCGCTCCCCCACCTGCGCCGCCGCCGCCAGCGCCTCGGCCGTGTCCTGCATCCAGGCCTTGGGCGAGCCCTCCAGCATCGCCGCGCCAGTGCGCCCGTGGCCGGTCAGCCGGGTGAAGACCAGATTGGCCCCCAGGGCCTGCGCCACCAAGTCCGGCACCGGGCGGATTTCTTCGGAGGTCGCGGAAAAGCCGTGGATGTAAAGGACGGAAACCGCCGTCCGCGTTTCCGCCTGCCCCGCCCAGACCACACGCTTCTCTGCACCCGGAGTAATGTCGTTAAACCGGCTCTCGACGCTTTCGAAGTAGACCTGCACGCCTTCGCCGAACTTGCGAGTGTCAAAGCTGGCGCTCAGGTCCACATCTTCATAGGGGCCAAAGGCCCACAGCGCCGCCACCGGCACCGCCAGCGCCAGCAGGCCCCGCCCCAGGGCGCGTCCGAACCTGCGCATCAGGCGCCGCCCAGAACGTCCAGCACCGCGTCTTCGATCATCATCAGGCAGGCCTCATCCGAAAACCGGTGATCGGCATCTTTAACAAGGTTCAGCCGCATGTCCGGGCAGGTCGCATGGTCCATCAGCCGCAGCGCGGTCTCCGTGGACACCGCCGTATCCGCCGTCCCCTGCAGGCAGCGCACCTTGAACGGCAGGAACAGCGGGGTGCGCAGCACCAGCCGCTTGCGCCCGTCCTCGATCATCCGCCTGGAGATATGGTAGGGCTCCATGTAATCGCTCGGCAGCTCCACATAGCCCTTGGCTTCCAGCTCCGCCTTCTGCACGTCCGAGAAATTGGCCCAATAGCCGTCCTCGGTGAAATCCGGCGCCGCGGCGATGGTCACCAGGCCCTTGATCCGCTCCGGCATCTCCCGTGCCAGCAGCAATGCCTGCCAGCCGCCCATGGACGACCCCACTGGCACGATCTCCCCTTCGGTCAGCTGCGCCACCGCCTCCAGCGTGTCCTCATGCCAGTCGCCGATGCAGCCTTCCTCGAAGGTGCCGGAGCTTTCGCCGTGGCCGGAATAGTCGAACCGCAGAAACGCCTGGCCGCGCGCCTTGGCCCAGGCCTCCAGATGCACCGCCTTGGTGCCTTCCATGTCCGACTTCAGTCCGCCCAGGAACACCACGCACGGCCCTTGCCCCTCGCTCTTGTGATAGGCAATCCGGCGGCCCTGGGCGGTCTCAAGGTAAGATGCGGCTGGCATGTCTTTGCTCTCCTGTGCTTTTCCCAAGATGTGGCACGGCTCCGCCCGCCCCGCAAGCGGCAGCACTGCCTGCTTGCAACACCCCCGCCGCCTTCCTTATGGTCCGCGAAAATTTTTTGAAGGACGCGGGGCATGTTCAGACTCATCAAGGGCATTTTCACAGGCGCCGCCATTCTCGCGGTGGCGCTGGCCACGGCCTGGGCCGTGCTCGCCCTGTGGTACCGGCTGCCGTTCGAGGCGCTGGGGCGCAATGCGCTGGCCGGCGGCTTTGCCCTTCTGGGCCTTGCAGTCAGCGCCGGACTGTTCCGCCGCCGGGCCTTGCGTGCTCTTACCACCTTCACCCTGGCCCTGGCCGCGGTCATCCTGTGGTGGTCCACCCTCACCCCGCCTGCGGACCGCAACTGGGCGCCCGACGTGGCCCGCCAGGTGACCGGCAAGGTCGAGGGCGACATCCTCACCCTTAGGGACGTGCGCAATTTCGCCTGGGAAACGCCGGAAGACTTCACCGAAAACTGGGAAACCCGCAGCTACGACCTGACCAAGCTCCAATCCACCGACCTGTTCCTGTCCTACTGGGCCGGGCCGCAGATGGCGCACATGATCGTCAGTTTCGGCTTTGAAGGCGGCGAACATATCGCCTGGTCGGTCGAGGTTCGGCGCCAGCTGGGCGGCGGCTTCTCCCCGATTGCCGACCTGTTCAAGTCCAACACGCTGGTGCTGGTCGCTGCGGATGAGCGCGACGTGGTCGGCACCCGCACCAACGCCCGCGGCGAGGACGTGCAGCTGTTCCGCATCGGTGTCAGCCCCGACACCGGCCGGGAACTGCTGCTGAAATATGTCGATACCGCCAACAGCCTGGCGGCCCGGCCTGAATGGTACAATTCGCTGACCACCAATTGCACCACCGTGGTTATGGACCTGATCCGCAGTTTCGCGGATGAGGTGCCGCTGGACTGGCGGGTGCTGGCCAACGGCTATCTGCCGGAATTTGCCTGGGAACAGGGCGTTCTGGACCAGAGCCGCAGCGTGGGCGAATTGCGCGCGCTTGGCAGCATCACCCCGATTGCACAGGCGCATGGCGTGACACCGGACTACTCCGCAATGATCCGCGAAGGCGTGCCGTCACCCGCTCTGGACTGATCCGGCTTCTTTCTGCTTGCAAATACCCCGGGGAGCGTGAGGGGCCGCCCCCTCGCCCGCCCGGCTCCGGGTCAGGACAGGCCGGCAGCTGGTGTCCCGCCGGCCTTCTGCATCTGCAGGCGGCGCAGCAGGCTCTGGATCCGGCCCAGGGCCTCCCCGGTCCGCACTGCCTTCTCCTGGCTCGCCCCGCCTTCGATATGCGCGCAATGCTCATAGGACAGATGGCGCTGCGACAGGATCTTTTGCGACTGGCACAGCGCGGTTTCAATCAGATCCACATCTTCAACCGTCAGGTCAAAGCTCGGGTTCGGGCGGGTCATCGGAACACTCCTGGTATGTCCTTGGGTCTCAGGTTTCGGCCACCCTGCCCCGGATCGCCATCCATGGCAACAATTTTTTTGTTATTTTTCAAATGCTTAGCGGTATACAAATATGTGCAATCGCATGCGCAGGCACACAATCGGATTTTCCGGCGCAATAACAATCACATGCAAAGCCGCCTTGACTTGGCCCGGCTTTGACCGCAAAACGCGCGGACCAAACACATACCCGCAACCGGGCGTTCTGTGGGCGCCAAACCGACGAGGAGCAGCCAGACCATGGCCCAAATCTCTCTCACCTTCCCTGATGGCAATGCACGATCCTATGACGCAGGCGTCACGCCCGCGCAGGTGGCTTCCAGCATTTCCACCTCGCTGGCCAAGAAGGCCATCTCCGCCACCGTCAACGATCAGCACTGGGACCTGCAGTGGCCGATCGACGGCGACGCCACCATCGCCATCCACACCATGAAGGACGAGGTTCAGGCCAACGAGCTGATCCGCCACGACCTGGCGCATGTCATGGCGCGCGCGGTGCAGGAGATCTGGCCCGACACCAAGGTCACCATCGGCCCGGTGATCGAAAACGGCTGGTATTACGACTTCGACCGGGCTGAGCCCTTCACCCCGGAGGACCTCGGCGCCATCGAGAAAAAGATGAAGGAAATCATCAACAAGCGTGATGAGGTCCGCACCGAGGTGTGGGAACGCGACCGCGCGATCCAGCATTACACCGACAACAATGAGCCCTATAAGGTCGAGCTGATCGAGAGCATCCCCGGCGATGAGCCGCTGCGCATGTACTGGCACGGCGACTGGCAGGACCTTTGCCGCGGCCCGCACCTGCAGCACACCGGTCAGCTGCCCGGCGATGCGTTCAAGCTGATGTCGATTGCCGGCGCCTACTGGCGCGGCGACAGCTCCCGCGCGATGCTGCAGCGGATTTACGGCGTTGCCTTCACCGGCAAGGAAAAGCTGAAGGCGCATCTCACCATGCTGGAAGAGGCCGCCAAGCGCGACCACCGCAAGCTGGGCCGCGAGATGGACCTGTTCCACATGCAGGAAGAGGCGCCCGGCCAGATCTTCTGGCATCCGAACGGCTGGACCGTCTACACCCAGCTGCAGGACTACATGCGCCGCCAGCAGCGCAAGGGCGGCTATGTCGAGGTGAACACCCCGCAGGTCGTGGACCGCAAGCTGTGGGAGGCCTCGGGCCACTGGGACAAGTACCAGGAGAACATGTTCATCGTCGAAGTCGACGAGGAGCACGCCCGCGAAAAGGCTGTGAACGCTCTGAAGCCGATGAACTGCCCCTGCCACGTGCAGATCTTCAATCAGGGCCTCAAGTCCTACCGCGACCTGCCGCTGCGCATGGCCGAGTTCGGGTCCTGCAACCGCTACGAGCCCTCCGGCGCGCTGCACGGCATCATGCGGGTGCGCGGCTTTACCCAGGACGACGGCCACATCTTCTGTGCCGAGGATCAGATCGAGTCCGAGACCGCGGAGTTCATCGACTTCCTGTCCAAGATCTACAAGGATCTGGGCTTTGAGAAGTTCTCGGTGAAATTCTCCGACCGTCCGGAAACCCGCGCCGGTTCCGATGAGGTCTGGGACAAGGCAGAGGCCGCGCTTCTGTCCGCCACCCGCGCCGCCGGGATCGAGCCGGAGCTGAACCCGGGCGAAGGCGCCTTCTACGGCCCCAAGCTGGAGTTCGTGCTGACCGATGCCATCGGCCGGGACTGGCAGTGCGGCACCCACCAGGTCGACTTCGTGCTGCCGGAACGCCTGGACGCCACCTATATCGGCGCCGACGGCGCCAAGCACCGCCCGGTCATGCTGCACCGTGCCACCCTCGGCTCCTTCGAGCGCTTCATCGGCATCCTGATCGAGGAACACGCCGGCAAGCTGCCGTTCTGGCTGGCACCGCGCCAGGTGGTGGTCGCATCGATCACCTCTGATGCGGATGCCTACGTGCAGGAGGTCGTCACCGAGCTGAAGAAGGCAGGCGTGCGCGCCGAGGCCGACATCCGCAACGAGAAGATCAACTACAAGGTCCGCGAGCACTCGGTGGGCAAGGTTCCGGTCATTCTCGCCGTCGGCCACCGCGAGGTGGAGGAGCGCACCGTCTCCGTCCGCCGTCTTGGCGAAAAGCAGACCAAGGTGGAAAGCCTCGAAAATGTTACAAAGGCCCTGGCGGTGGAAGCCACCCCGCCGGACCTTCTGTAACATTCCGCCCCGAAAACAGCTTCAGCGGCCCCCATTTGGGGGCCGCTTTGTTTCATGAACAGGTTAAATCCCATTATTTCAGGGCTTTGCGCGGCTTTCCGCTCTCACATACACTGACGCGGGCGTGAGACACGGCCTCGTGACTTAATTTCCCGAAAACCTCGGGTTAGTGTTTTCCTGTCAACACGACACCGCACGTTTAACCGAAAGGAATTTACGAGATGTCGACCACCGCAAAATCCCTGGCCGTTGCCAGCGCCGTTGCCGCCGCCCTGACCGCAGCATCGACCATCCCCGCTGCTGCTGCCACCAAGGAAAAATGCTACGGCGTTTCGCTGGCAGGCCAGAACGACTGCGCCGCCGGCCCCGGCACCACCTGCGCAGGCACCTCGACCACCGACTACCAGGGCAACGCCTGGACTCTGGTTGATGCAGGCACCTGCGAAGGCATGGAACTGCCCGCGATGGCAGACGGCACCGAGCGCAAGGGCTCGCTGGAGCCGCTGGAACGCGACCTGCCGGCATAAGATCGGCCTGATTTCCGGGGCGGGAGTGTGAATTCCCGCCCCTTTTGCACCCGGATCACAGGACCCGCCATGCTTGACTCTGCTGCACATGACAGGCTGCCCGCCGCTCCCGGCGTTGGCTACAAGCCGCAGCATTTCGCCCAGATCACCGCGGACCCTGGCGCTGTCAAATGGCTGGAAATCCATGCGGAAAACTACATGGGCGACGGCGGGCGGCCGCTTGCGCAGCTGCGCCACCTGTCCGAACGCTTTGCCATGTCGGTGCATGGCGTCGGCCTCTCCATCGGCGGTGAAGGGCCGCTGGACGCAGACCACCTCGCCCGGCTCAAACATCTGGTGGGCTGGCTGAACCCCGCCAGCTTCTCCGAGCATCTGGCCTGGTCCACCCATGACAGCCATTTCTACAACGACCTGCTGCCGTTGCCTTACACGGACGCCAGCCTGCAGCGGATCTGCGACCATATTGACGAACTGCAGGACACCATCGGCCGCCGGATGCTGCTGGAAAACCCCTCCAGCTACCTCGCCTTTGCCGAGAGCACCTGGTCCGAGCCGGAGTTCCTTGCGGAAATCTCCCGCCGCACCGGCTGCGGCTTGCTCTTGGACGTGAACAACGTCTTTGTCTCCGCCACCAACCTCGATTTCTCGCCGCAGGGCTACATCGACGCCTTCCCGCTGGACGAGGTGGGGGAGATCCACCTGGGCGGCCACGACGAGGATGAAGACGGCCACGGCCGCCCCCTGCTGATCGACAGCCACGGACACGCGGTGGTGGACCCGGTCTGGGCGCTCTTGGACTATACCCTCGCCAAATCCGGCCCCAGGCCGGTGCTGATCGAATGGGACAACGACGTGCCGGACTGGCCTGTGCTGGAAGCCGAGGCCGCCCGCGCCGCAGCCGCGCTGGAGCGCGTTCCGGCATGAGTGTGACCCAGACAGAATTCACCCGCGCCATGATGGATGCGGGCCAGCCGGTGCCGGACGGGCTCACCGATCACCTCGGCCGGCCCGCGGGCCGCCGCTTCAGCGTCTACCGCAACAATGTCGCCGTCTCCCTGTCCGAGGCGATGAACAGCGCCTTTCCGGTGATTTCCAAGCTTCTGGGCAAGCAGAACATGGACGGGCTGGCAGGCATCTACCTGCGCCAGCACCCGCCATCCACGCCCCTGATGATGTTCTACGGCGCGCATTTCCCGGCTTTTCTGGAAGGCATGGAGCAGCTCAGGCATCTGGGCTACCTCGGCGATGTTGCGCGGCTGGAACTGGCCCTGCGCCGCGCCTACCACGCTGCAGATGCCGCTCCGATCGCGCCGGAGGCGCTTGGCACCCTGTCGCCGGACCAGCTGATGAACACCCGGCTGACGCTGGCGCCCGCGGTGGACGTGCTGTGCTCGTCCTGGCCCATACATGCCATCTGGCGCTACAACACCGAAGACGGCGCGCCCAAGCCTGAGGCACAGGCCCAGGACGTGCTGATCACCCGCCCCGAATTCGACCCCATTCCCCAGGTTCTGCCGCCCGCGGGCGCGCACTGGATCCGCGCCCTGATGGGGGGCGCCACCATCGGCGAAGCGCTGGAACAGGCCGCCGCCGCAGACGAAACCTTCGACCTGGGTGCCACGCTGGCCCTGCTGTTGCAGGGCGGCGCGATCACCGGATTGGACAGCAAAGGGTAAGACCATGCACGCACTTGTCTCCATTCACGACGCCGTTTTCCGCCAGGTGGAAAGGGCCGGCAACTGGCTGCTGCCGCTGGCGGCGCGCTTTGTCTTTGCCTCCACGCTGCTGCTGTATTTCTGGAATTCCGGCCTGACCAAGCTGGGTGACGGCATCCTTGGCCTGTTCAGCCCTTCGATCGGCGCCTACAGCCAGATCTTCCCGAAACAGCTGGAGGCCGCAGGCTATGACGTCTCGCAATTCGGCCTGTTCCAGAAACTTGTGGTGCTGGCCGGCACCTACGCCGAATTCATCCTGCCGCTGATGATCGTGGTTGGACTGCTGACCCGCCTGGCCTCGCTTGGCATGATCGGCTTTGTCATCGTGCAGTCGCTGACCGACATTTACGGCCACGGCGCCACCGATGACAAAACCCTCGGTGCGCTGTTCGACCGCTTCCCCGATGCGGTGATCCTGGACCAGCGGCTGTTCTGGATCTTCCTGCTGGCGGTTCTGGTGATCAAAGGCGCAGGCGCCCTGTCGGTCGATGCTCTGCTGCGCCACCGGATGGAGCCCGTCACGGCCTGACCCTGCAAACTGCCCAACAAAAAAGGCGCCCTGCTCCGGCAGCGGCGCCTTTTTAAATTCGGACCGGGATTGCGTCAGAAATGCGCCTTGGGCTCATCCGGCTTGCCGGCCGCCAGCGCCATCAGCCCGCCCACCGCAGCAAAGCTCAGCGGGAAGATGGTAAAGACGTTGAGGCCGAAGCCCGCATACATCCCGGCCGCCGAACCCAAGAGCAGGATCCCGCCCCACAAGGCCCGCGCCCGCGCCATTGCACCGCCGGCAATGGCCAGAAGCGGCGACAGAACCGCCAGCAGCCGCAGCTGCTCGACGTTCTCGACCTGCTCGGCCAGCCCCTCGACCTCACCGAAATGCTCTACTGCGGCGGTGTAGCCATAGCCGAAAAAGCCCACCACCATGCCGAAAATCCCGGCGATGATCCCCAGAACAAGGGCTGCATTGCGCATTATCCGTCTCCTAAAATCTGCGGTAACGACATAGGCGCGGCCTCAGCCAGCGCCAAGGGCCGCTTTCGTGTTCTGATCCCACCCCAGGAATAATTCCCCGTCACGCTCGATCAGCGGCCGCTTCATCAGCGCCGGATGCGCGCGCAGCAGCGCCAGCGGCTCGCCGGCGCGTTCCTCCTCGCTTAACCCCCGCCAGGTGGTGGAGCGCGTATTGACCAGCTTGGCGCCGAATTGCGTATGGGCGGCCTCCAGCAGCCCGTCCGGCATGCCATCCGCGCGGATATCGACCAACTCCGAATCCGTAAGCTGCTTCAACGCCTTGCGGCAGGTGTCGCAGTTCTTGAGCCCGTAGATTTTCCTCATGTCTTCATGCTCCCCACACGGAATTCACACAATTTATGGTGGAATTTTCCGGTTTCTCTTGATTTTCAGCCAGCCCATGCAAAACTCTAGGTTGTTCGGCTTCACCTGCCCCTCGCGGACGGGAAACAGGCCGGATGCCCCGGGACGCCCCTGGGCGACGTGCAAAGTAGAAGGAGACACGGGAAATGCCAAGCGGCACCGTGAAGTGGTTCAACACCACCAAAGGGTACGGGTTTATTGAACCCGATGAAGGCGGCAAGGATGTGTTTGTGCACATTTCAGCGGTGGAGCGGTCGGGCATGACCGGTCTCGCCGACAATATGAAAATCGGCTACGAGCTGACCGAGGGCCGCGACGGCCGGAAAATGGCGGCAGAGCTCAAGGCGATCTGACATTTAATTATGCACTGCGCCCAGGTCCAGCTGGGCGCAGGCAAAGGCGCAGGCTTCAGCGCCGCCGCAGATACTCCACCATCACGCAGGCCGGATCGCTGTCGCGAAGCACCGTTTCTCCGGCCCTGGTCCAGTCGTCTGCCTGAAACTCCGGGAAATAGGCGTCCGCATCCTCGATGGTCAGGTCGACCTCGGTCACCAGAAGCCGGTCCGCCATCCCCAGCATCCCGCCATAGATCCGCTCTCCGCCGATGCCATAGACGCGCCGGTACCCCTGCGCATAGGCCGTCTCCACCGCTGCCTCGATCGACGGCAGCACGGTCTCCGCCGCCTGCGGGTTGGAGGACACCACCAGATTGAGCCGGTTCTTCAGCGGCTTCACCGGCAGGCTGTCCCAGGTGTGCCGGCCCATGATGAGGGCGCCGCCCAAGGTTTCGCGCTGGAACGCCTTCAGATCTTCCGGCGCGAACCACGGAATTTCGTTGTCCTTGCCGATGGCGCCGTTGCGCGCCCGCGCAGCGATCAGGGTAATCATGCCTGTTGTCCTTGTTTCTTAGACCGCAACCGGCGCCTTGATCACCGGGTCCGGGTCATAGTTCAGGATCTCGAAATCCTCGAACCTGAAGTCGAAAATCGAATTCACCTGCCGCTTGATCCGCAGCTGCGGCAGCGGCTTGGGGGTGCGCGACAGCTGCAGCTGCACCTGCTCCACATGGTTCGAATAGATATGCGCGTCGCCCATCGTGTGCACGAAATCCCCGGCCTCATACCCGGTCACATGCGCCAGCATCGCCAGCAGCAGCGAGTAGGAGGCGATATTGAACGGAACGCCCAGGAACATGTCTGCCGAGCGCTGATACAGCTGCATATGCATTTTGCCGCCCGCAACCCGCACCTGCCACAGCGTATGGCAGGGCGGCAGCGCCATGTCCGGAACATCCGCAGGGTTCCAGGCCGACACGATCAGGCGGCGGCTGTCGGGGCTGCTGCGGATCATCTCCACCAGACCGGCGATCTGGTCGACGCTGCCCGCACGGTACAGCGGCTCATCCCCGATGGTGCCCTCGGCCGGCTCCAGCTTGGGGAACCGGCGCCACTGATGGCCGTAGACCGGGCCCAGGTCGCCGTTCTCATCGGCCCATTCGTCCCAGATCGACACCCCGTTTTCCTTCAGGTAGCGGATGTTGGTGTCGCCGGACAGGAACCACAAAAGCTCATGAATGATCGAGCGCAGATGCAGCTTCTTGGTGGTCACCAGCGGGAACCCGTCCGCCAGCGGATACCGCGCCTGCATCCCGAAACACGACAGCGTTCCGGTGCCGGTCCGGTCGTCCGACGGTTCCCCGTGATCCAGAATATATTTTAGCTGATCGTGATACTGCTGCACCGCCGCCCCCTGCCGCTGCCCGGAATGTTACACCGGCATACCCAATGGCACGCCGCGCGCCAAGGCAGAAAAATACCACCCGCCGCACCCCGGTATCATACCATATCTGCCACTCAGCGCGATACAAGAAACTACATGCAGGTAGCGCATCCGCCACGGTTGCGCCCAAAACCGCGCTGTTCAATTGACAACTGCAACGCCGCAGCCGAAGGTGGCGCAAAACGAAAAAAACATATTGAGGTAGAGGCAGATGAGGCGCTTTTGGCTAGGACTCGCGGCAGCGTCCGTGGTGTCCGCATGCGGCGGGGGGAATCCCTTCACCGAAACGACAGATGACGATACGGATTCTGGGACGGATACCGGATCAGCAATTCCCGAGTCGATAGCAAACGACCTTGACAGCGTCAGCTATGATGCAACCAATCAGACGCTGACTGTGACCGGTGTCGGGCTGGATGAAACGCCCTTCACTGCCACATATGTACGCAAGCCTGCGCTCGACCGGGCCGGATATGAAGCCTATACGGTTCAGGACAACGAGCTGACAGAACACTCCACCGCATACGTTCGCCAATCCGGAGGCGGCTATGCTGCCGTGGTCGTAACGGGCGGGCAATTCGGGTACTTTCAGGGCGGTGCCACTTATGCCCGAACCGGTTCCTTTACCGAACCGGACACGGAATCGGGGCCAGGCGGCATCGTCAGCTATGCCGGCACCTATGTGGGGCTCCTGAATGTCGATGGAGACACAGGCGACCTGATTGTTCCGTCCGGCAGCCCTGACACCGTTATTCTGCCAGGCCAGGCTGCGGAGGTCACCGGCGATGTATTCATCAATGCCGACTTCTCCGACCAGGAGATCAAGGGCACGATCTACAACCGTGAAATCACCGATTTCCCCGGAACCTCGGTTGAAGACCTGATCCTCGTTCCGACAGAGATTGCCGCAGATGGGACTTTCGACGGCACAGTTAACACCGGCAGCAACGGTGTCGGCACATACGGCGGTATTTTCTCTGGCACTGACGCAGAGGTGGTTGCCGGAGCTGTGCATGCAGAAAGCCATATCGACGCTCTAAGCGGCGGCATCAACCCGATTGAGGAATACGGCGTCTTCGTGCTGGATTCCTGTGACAGCGCCAACGCCGATCCGGTCTGCCCGTAACCCATGCGCAAGGCCGCCGCGGCAGCGCTGGTGCTGGGCCTGGCAACGGCCCAGCCGTACGCTCAGGAACAGGCAAATCCCAAAGTGCACCTGTCCCTGGACCAGGGGCATGTGCTGGCCGCCCATGCGCTGAAGTCCGGCAACCCGCAGCTGGCACTGCGGGTCTCGGACGCCCTGCTGCAGGCCGACCGCAAGAACCATGTTGCCTGGCACCTCCAAGCCGCTGCATATGCCCAGGCCGGCCAGCCCGCCGAGGGGCGCAAGGCCGCTGCCCGCGCCTTTCGCTTTGCGCCTGACAGCGCCGCCAAGTTCCAGATGGGCCAGCTGGCCTCGCGGCTGGCCTTTCAGGGCGGCAGCCCGGTTCTGTCGCAGTACTGGCTGCGCCGGACGGCGGTTCACGCCCCGGACAGCAAGGCCGATGCCCTGATCGCCAAGGACTACCAGACCCTGCGCCGGATCAGCCCCTGGTCGTTCCGGCTCAGCGGCGGGGTGAAGCCCTCGAACAACGTGAACAACGGTTCCGATGCCGCAACGCAGGAAATCGATGGCCTGTCCTCCCATCAAAACAGGCTGGGGCCGCGGGCCGTTGCCCTCTCCGGTCTCATCGGCACCCTGGATGGCAGCCTCGGCCGCCGCCTGCGGCAAAGCAAAACCAGCCTGACCTCTCTCAGCGGGCGCCTGTATGTCCAGCGCGTGGCCCTGTCCTCCAGCGCCAAGGAAGAAGCGGCAGAACTGGCAGCCCTGACGGGCACCAGCGTTCCCCGCAATTCCGAATTCGGCTCCACCTACGGCGAAATCGCTTTGAGCCACGCCTTTGCCGCCGGGCCGGCGGACAGCGGCGGCAGCGCACGGATCGCTTTGACCGGCGCAACCTCCTGGTACGGCGGCGAGCGGAACTACAATCTGATAAAAATGTCCGGCGCCCGCAGCTGGGCCCTCTCCAGCCAAAGTCGGCTCACTATCAACGGCAGCGCCGAGCACCGGATCGACCCGCGCCTGAATTCGCTGCGGGCAGACGTTTTCGGCCTTGGCGCCTCGCTGTCGCGGAAACTTGAAAACGGCAACAGCCTCAGCTTCACGCTCGGGCTGCGCGACACCCATACCAGCAACGTCAACTCCGCAGGAACAACGGCTACCTTGCGGGTCGGCTACGCGTTTGGAGAGGCCATCGGCCCGGCCAAGGTCAGCACCGGGCTGATATTGGGAGCGGCCGATTACCCCGATCACGTGTTCCACAACGGATTGGCCTGGCAGACCATTCCCGGCGGCCGCCAGGATCAGTCGCTTTATGCGGATTTGAACCTGTTCTTCGAAGACTACGATTACGCAGGATTCGCACCGATGCTGCGGGTCCGGGCGGGTAAGCGCAGCTCCAACCACAGCCGCTTCGAAAGTTCAGAATTCTCCATCTCTCTAGGCATTGAATCAAAATTCTGAACCCGTATCTGTTCAGCACGGGCCTATGCGGTGAGCGCACCGGGGCCGCAAACCCAAACAGGAGACCGCCATGCCCCTCACCTATCTGCACACCATGGTCCGAGTGAAGGACCTGGAGAAATCCATCGCCTTCTACCAGCTTCTCGGCCTGCAGGAGACCCGCCGCTACGAGAATGAGCAGGGCCGGTTCACCCTGGTGTTCATGGCCCCGCCCGGCCAGGAGGAGGCACCGGTTGAACTCACCTACAACTGGGACGGCGACGACGCGCTGCCCAGCGACAGCCGCCACTTCGGCCATCTCGCCTATGGGGTGGATGACATCTATGCCGCCTGCCGGCACCTGATGGACAACGGCGTCATCATCAACCGTCCGCCGCGCGACGGCCGCATGGCCTTTGTGCGCTCGCCCGACAATATCTCCATCGAACTGCTGCAGAACGGCGACGCCCTGGCCCCGGCAGAACCCTGGGCCAGCATGGAAAACACCGGCCACTGGTAAGCCCGCTCCGCCGGCGCTCGGGGCTTTGGCAACGCGGGCAAGCCGCGGCGCGGCGCCGCTTCGCAGACGCCGGCTGCGGGTACATAGTGCCGGTAGAAAATGACGGGCGCTGGCACAGGCTTCGGGTTGCGCGCCAAAGCGGCAGGTTTGCCGCCCGGTTTGCACAGGGTCAGTGCCCGCACAAAGAACCGGCGCAGCCCCCAAGGGGCTGCCGGTGATTTCTGCCCGTCTACTGTAAAAAACCGGAAAAAGGGCGGCGCTTCTGCTGCCGTCTGCCGTGACCCTGGCCGGGGCCCGGCGCATTACCCTTTGATACGGTCAGAGCATGGTTTCCCCTCATGCCCCGTCTGCGGCCAGCCGGTGTTTCCCCGGCTTGTCCGGCCATCGCCTTCTGGAACGGCTTGCCCCAGCCGGCGCCTCAGTAGATATAGCGGATCTGGTCCGACCAGTAGCGTTCCATCCGCTTCAGCGAAGAGGTGATGTCCTCGATGCCTTCCGAAGTGATCACGTTCTTGCCTTCCAGCCCTTCGGCGTGGCGGGAGAACAGCGCCGACACGATGTCGCGGATCTCGCGGCCGCGCTGGGTCAGGCGCACCCGCACGGAACGGCGGTCGATCTCGCAGCGCTGATGGTGCATATAGCCCATCTCGACCAGTTTCTTGAGGTTGTAGCTGACGTTGCTGCCCTGATAGTAACCGCGGGTTTTCAGTTCCCCGGCGGTGACCTCATTGTCGCCGATGTTGAACAGCAAGAGCGCCTGGACCGCATTGATCTCCAGCACGCCGACGCGTTCAAACTCATCCTTGATGACGTCCAGCAGCAGGCGGTGAAGGCGCTCAAGCAGACCCAGCGCCTCCAGGTAGCCAGTCATGAATCCTTTGCGGTCCGTCTGGCCAATTGGCAATTCCATACTCATTCGCATCTCCGACTCGAATTTGCTCCTGAGACAAGATGCCAACAATTCCCGAAAAATCCGTTAAGCCGGAATTTTATTATTTTTGATGGGTTTGAGCGATCTCCGCAACCAGGGCGCGGAACCGCTCCTGCGGTTCCGCCTGGCCGGTCACCCACTGGTACAGATCCTGGTCGTTCTCGTGCAGCAGCTGGTCGTAAAGATCCAGCTGCGCCTCGTCCATCTGCTCCAGGCTGGCGGCTGCATAGGCCGACAGCAGGATATCCATTTCCTTGATACCCCGGCGCATCGAGCGCATCTGCAGCCGCTTCAGGCGGGTGGCACGGTCTTCCTGCATCCTGCGGCCTCAGGCCGGTTCCGATGCCGGCGCGTCAGTGACCTGCAGCAGGGCCCGCAGTTTCTTTTCCAGCCGCGCAGCGCGCTCCGCGTTCTGGCGCATCTCGCTGCGCAGCGAGCGCAATTCATTCAGAACGCTGGTGAAATCACCGGCTTCCAGCTCCAGCGGCGCCGGCTCCGTCATGCCTTCGCCTTCGCCGGTCAGCAGCCAGGACATCGACACGTTCAAAAGCCCCGCCAGCATGGTCAGCTTGTTGGCGCGCGGCTCCGACAGGTCCCGCTCCCAGGCGCTCAAGGTCGATTTCTTGACACCGATCCGCCGCGCCAGCTGGCCCTGAGTCATCCCGGCCGCTTCGCGCGCCGCTGCAACGCGGTCGCCGAAAGTTGCTGCATCCGGGCCATACCAGTCTGTGTTCTGCTCAGTCATTGTCCGTTCTCCTAACTCAAAGTGCCAATGCAGCTTGATCGCTGTTTGGCGGCAACCTATGACAGTTCCGCACAACATACAAACCGGGGCACCGCCAATGTCTTTCCTGTCCGAGACCTTATCCCGCGTCAAACCGTCACCCACCATAGCGATGACCGCAAAAGCGGCAGAGCTGAAGGCCGCGGGACGCAACGTCATCGGCCTCAGTGCCGGTGAGCCGGACTTTGACACGCCGCAAAACATCAAGGACGCCGCGGTTGCCGCCATTGCCGCGGGCAAGACCAAATACACCGCCCCCGACGGCATCCCGGAGCTGAAGCAGGCGGTCTGCGCCAAGATGAAGCGCGACCACGGGCTCGACTACACGCCGGCGCAGGTCTCGGTCGGCACCGGCGGCAAGCAGACGCTCTACAACGCGCTGATGGCGACGCTGAACCCGGGCGACGAGGTGGTGATTCCCGCCCCCTACTGGGTCAGCTACCCTGACATGGTGCTGCTGGCGGGCGGCACGCCGGTTGTGGTGGAAACCGCACTGGAAGCCAATTTCAAACTGACCGCCGATCAGCTCGAGGCCGCGATCACCCCCAAAACCAAATGGTTCATCTTCAATTCGCCCTCCAACCCCACCGGCGCCGGCTACAGCTGGCAGGAGCTGAAGGCGCTGACCGAGGTGCTGATGCGCCATCCGCATGTCTGGGTGATGACCGACGACATGTACGAGCATCTGGCCTATGACGGGTTCGAATTCTGCACGCCTGCGCAGGTGGAACCGGGGCTTTATGAGCGCACCCTCACCTGCAACGGCGTCTCCAAGGCCTATGCGATGACCGGCTGGCGCATCGGCTATGCCGCGGGCCCGGAAAAACTGATCGCCGCCATGCGCAAGGTACAGTCGCAGTCGACCTCCAACCCCTGCTCTGTCAGCCAATGGGCCGCGGTAGAGGCGCTCAACGGCACCCAGGCTTTCCTGGCGCCCAACAACGAGACTTTCAAACGCCGCCGCGACCTGGTGGTCTCGATGCTGTCGGAAATCGAGGGCATCACCTGCCCGGTGCCGGAGGGCGCGTTTTACGTCTACCCCTCCATCGCCGGGCTGATCGGCAAGACCACGCCTGCGGGCAAGGTGATTGAAACGGATGAGGCTTTCGCCACCGCGCTGCTGGAGGAAGCCGATGTCGCCGTGGTCTTCGGCGCCGCCTTCGGACTGTCGCCCAATTTCCGCGTCAGCTACGCAACCTCCGACGCAGCGCTGGAAGAGGCCTGCCGCCGCATCCAGACGTTCTGCGCCGCGCTGACCTGACAGGAGACATGAGCATGAGCGCCGATCTGCCGGATTATTACTTCCGCGTCCGTGAGAACGGCGCTTTTGTCTTCCGTGTCGATACCGAGAACCGCAACCGGCGGATCGAGATGGACCAGATCGCCGTTGTGAACATCCGCAACGGCGAGATCAAACCCCACGGCCAGCGCCGGCTGACCGATCAAGATGTCGCCGAGATCAAATCCTGGATGGAGGCCCGCGCCGCTACCCTGGCGGCCCGCGATACCGACGACATCCACCGCGCCATCGACCACCTCAACCTGACCGCCCATTGGGCCAACAGCCGCGCCACCGATGAACAGCTGGAGGACGTCACCGATGCGCTCTTGCTGGCGATGCACGACCTGCGCAGCGTGCTGGTGCGCAAGAAGGCCGACCGGCTGATGAAGGAACGCGGCGGCGAATAAGCGCGCGTGCCCCGCCGCCTCAGCCGCAGTACAGCGACCGCACAGAGTATGACCGGAACCCGCTTTGCACCCGCGGCAGGGGCGGGCTGATCAGTTGCGGCCGGAACCGCGGCAAATTCGGGTTTCCCAGCACGAACAGGCTGCGCTGCCACAGCGCATCCGGCGTGCCCGGCTCCACCCCGGCCAATCCCAGCCGCCACCTCAGGTGCAATGCGGCCCGTGCCTGCGGATCGCCGCCAAGGGCAAACCGGTGCGGCGGCCCCGGCAGCAGCTGAACCGGTTCAGGCCCCTCCAGGCTGGCAATCTGGCAGACGTACTGGCCTTTGACCTCTGCCCGCAGGCCGCCGCTGAGAGGCTCCCGCGTCAGCGACACCAGGTGCCCCGCCTTGATCCCTGCGTCGCGGACCGCAAAGTCCAGCGCCTCCGGCAGCTCGAACACCACAGTGTCCGGCCCGAACAGCCTCTCTTCGCCCTGCCAGACTCTGCCGCTGGCAAAGCGCAGCGCATAGCGCCCTGGCGGCACCAGCACCTTGAAGAACGCGCCGCCCCGGATATAGGCCGCCAGCGCGTCGCCGCCGCGGCCCGACAGCACCAGGTAATAATCCGCGCCCTCCGGCGTTTTGACCTGCAGCGGAAACACGGCGGGCAGCCCGGTGCGGTTCCACATCAGCCCGGTGCGGGGATGCTCTGCGGAACTCTCCGCAGCAACCGCCGCCGCCCCGCAGAAAACCGCCAGCAGCAGCCCGGCCAGACGTGCTGCCCAAACCCTGCATGCCGGACCGCTCGGCCCCCGCATCATCACTGCCAGTCCTTTCTGCCGCCACAGCTTGCGGCTGGCATCAGCCTATCACACCTGCGCGGTTCTGCCCGCGCAAGCACCGGCCCCATTGGCAAGGCTTTGCCGGTTCCAGCCCCCGCTGCAGGCTGCGGCTGGACGCAGGCTCAGCCGCATGGTTGAGGTTCCCTTAACTCCGCCGGATCTCATTCCGGCCCCCTGGCAGAATACGAGAACGCCCATGCGCCCCGGTTTCCTCTTCAGCACCCTTCCCCTTCTCTGCGCCCTGGCCCTGCCGCATCCCGCCGCGGCCGGCGGCCCGTCGATCAAGGTCCAGGACAAGGGCAACCAGTACAAATACGAGTACAAGGACCACCGCTGCCAGTTCAAATACCACCTGAAATACGGCAAGGGCGACGCCAAGACCTCGACCAAGGGCGACTGCTCCCACATCGCCCGTTTCCCGCAGTTCGCGCCGCCCGCCGCCTATGCGCACGGCGGCAGCCGGCGGGCGCCGCAGCCCGCGTCCTGGCCGTCCTGCAACTCGCAGGCCCTGGGCCGCTTGCTGGGCGGCGCAGCCGGGGCTGCGGCCGGGTCCCGGCTCGGCGATGGCGACACCATCACAATTGCCGCGGGAACGGTGCTGGGCGCCCTGCTGGGCGGCGAGATCGGCCGCCGCCTGGGTGCGGACGACCGCCGCTGCATCGGCTCGGCCCTGGAATACGCAGGCGACAGCCAGGTCTTCGACTTCACCAACCCGCAAACGGGTCTCGCCTATGCGCTGCGCCCGCTTGCGCGCAGCAGCCATAACGGCAGCACCTGCCGCAGCTTCGACGCCCGGTTCGACGGCGGCCACTGGCGCCGCGGCCTGGCCTGCCGCGAGGGCGGCGAATGGCGGATCGTCAGCCTGGACTGACGGCCCGCCCGTCGCCTCAGGACGCCTTGGCGCCCGCGGCGTCCTTCATCGCATCAACGCCCTTCTTCCACAGGTTGCCCTGCCACAGCTCCTCAAGGCCGGTCTCGCCGCTGACCCCCTTGGTGGTCAGGTAGTCGTAATAAGACGTCGGCTTGTGCCCGGTGATATTGTAGAAATCCGGGCTGCAGCGGGTGTAGAAGCCGTTGGTCAGGTACTCGAAGAACTCGGCGCGGGTGGCGCCGAAATCCGCCTCGAACTGCTCCATGGATTGCGGGCGGTATTCGATCTCCCGGCCCATCGCGCGGCCCAGGTCAGCCGCAATCTCCGCCATCGACTGCGGCGCCGGGCCGGTGATGTCATAGAACTTGTTGCCATGCCGCTCCGGCCCCTCGGCCAGCACCACTGCCGCCGCCTCGGCAATATCGCGGGTGGCCACAAAGGAGTTGCGCATATCCCCCAGCGGGTTGGAGAACCAGCCCTCGTTTTCGATGGTTTCGCAGTCGGTCTTCAGCAGGTGGTTCATGAAGAAGTTGTTGCGCAGCGCGGTCACGGTCAGGCCTGCATCGATCAGCGCCTTCTCGCCCCACCAGTAGTGCTGCAGCATCAGCGGAATGCCCGCGCCCGGGCGCGAGGCATGGGTATCCGCATCATAATCAGCGGTATTGGTGTCCGCGCCCATGCAGCTGACGCGCACCACATGGCTGATCTGGTCCTTGCGCGCCCCCAGCGCCTTGCAGAAGTTCAGGTGGCCCTCCAGCATAGGGTCGAGCGAGGCGGAATAGATGGCCGATACGCCCTCCAGCGCCGCGTCCCAGGTGGCCGCGTCCGACAGGTCGAACTTCACCGCCTCATCGGCCCCCAGCGCCTTCAGCTGCTCCGCCTTGGTCTCGCTGAAATAGCAGGCCCGCACGGTGAACCGGCCGCCCTGCGCCAGCCGCGCCACCAGCTCGCGGCCGATACGGCCGGTGGCCGAGGTGATGAGAACGATGGGTTTGGACATGGGACAGCCTCCTGATGCCGCGGGCGGGCTGCCGCCCGGCGCGCGGGTTTCAATTCTGCGCGGAGCCTACAGCCAAGCCGGCTGCGGCAATCCCTGAAACCCGACTCAAAAGGCTGCGCATTCGTCACCTCCACGGCGCGGCCTGCCGGAAACGGAAAAGGCCCCGCAATGCTGCGGGGCCTTTCTGCCGCTCTGCCGTCACGCTGCGCGGCTGGAAGGGACGGTCGGCCGCCCCCGAAAGGCGGGGGAGCCGCGTGACGGCGCGCCGGCGGCGGCGAGCGGGATCAGCCCGCCTGGGTCAGAACGCCGGCTTCGATCGCCGCGCTGACCTCTGCCGCGTCGGCTTCGCCGTCGGCATTGGCATCAACGGTGGCAAAGGTTTCCGCGGTCAGGTCCGGGAACGCCAGCTGAAGCTCTTCCAGCGAGAAAGTACCGTTGCCATCAGCATCCAGCTCTGCGGCCAGGTCCTTTGCAGCCAGCGGCGAGGCGGTCAGGGCAGCAACAGCAGCGGCGGTCAGGGCAAACTTTTTCATGTGAGACACTCCAGTCATCCTTTGGTTTGTTGCGGTGCGCGGCGTGTCCCGCGAACCGTGACAAACAGCTAGGACCTGCCCCGGCACTCCGCCATCCCCCAACCGCAATCAGCCGGAACCCCGGCGTAATGGCGCCGTTTTTCCCGTTTCAAATAAGCAGGTTACCGCTTCAGCGCCCGGACCGGCCTTTGTCCGCGCAAGCCCCGCGCCCGATCCTGCGGCTTTCCGCCCGGCCGATGGAAAATGCACCTGCGGCGGGAACCAATCCGCGTGTTGCGATTCACGATTTGCAGTCGGCAACCGGGATCAAGGCCCCGCCGCAGAAAATATGCTAGACTCAGTATTTGCGGCACCGGGCCCCAAGGCCCGCCGGAGCAACGCAGCCATGAAACCGAAGATCGAGAAACTGAACGCGCTGGGGTCCCGCTATGCGGAGGCCATGGCGATGTGCGGCCTGGCCGATGATCTGCTCGATCCCGACTTGCTGGACGCCCGCCCCTTCCGCTTTGCCGAAGGCGAGCATCTCTGCTCCCGCGGCGATCCGGCGACCTGCCTCTGGATCGTGGTTGAGGGCTCCGTTGCGATCCGGGAAGACGGCCACACGCTGTTTGTCCGCCGCCGCAACGAGGTGGTCGGAGAGCAGCATCTGGTCGGCAACGGCTACCAGCGGATCTATGACCTGGTGGCCAATGAGACCAGCGTCGAGGTGCTGGTGGTCGACAAGGCCAAGATTGAACAGCATCCGGAAGCCGGGAAGATCTGGCGCAACATCGCCAAGATCATCTCGATCAAGCTGCGCGGCGCCAGCCGCCGCACCGCCTCGCTCAGCCAGCAGCTGGCGGATGACACCCGCATCCTGCACGCCTACACCAACGAATACGCGCTCAGCCGCCGGATGCAGGCCGGCGCGGGCCAGCAGACCGGCTATGCCGTGGACCGGGCGGTGATCTGGTTCTCGGATGTGGTGAACTTCAGCGGCTACACCACCAGAACGCCGCCGGAGCGGATCGCCGACATCGTGCAGCGGTTCTTCAATGCCCAGACCCAGCCGATCCAGCAGCATGGCGGCCATATCGACAAGTTCATCGGCGACGGGCTGATGGCGTTCTGGGTGCTCGGCTCCGCCGCCGACTCCGCCCGCAGCATCTGCACCGCCGCCCTGCGCGCCGCCGAGGAAGCAGTGGCCGCCGTGGCCGGCATCACCATCGGCAAGCAGGCGCTCGGCCTGCGTATCGGCCTGCACGCGGGCTATGTGCTCAGCGGCGACTTCGGCTCCGCCACCCGCCACCAGTTCACCCTGATCGGCCCGGAAGTGAACAAGGCTGCCCGGCTGGAGCAGGCGCATCAGGAGGATGTGACAGGCGGCAGCGGCCGGATCGGGCCGATCCGCATCAGCCCGGAACTGCGCGATGAGCTTGGCGGGATCGACCGGAAGCGCTTTGGCAACAAGATCACCGTCCGCGCCAAGAACATTGGCGCGCTGGAGTTTTTCACCGGCTGACAGGCGGGGGCGGTGCTACTCGGCGATGTCCTCGGCCCACAGTTCCGGTTTCTCGCGGATAAACCGCTCCATCAGCGCGATGCAGTCCGGATCCTCGGCAATCACCACCTCAACGCCCTTGGAGCGCAGGAAGTCCTCGTTGCCGCCGAAATTCTGCGTGTCGCCGATCACCACCCGCGGGATGCCGAATTGCACAATGGTGCCGCTGCACATCATGCAGGGCGACAGCGAGGTATAAAGAACCGTGTCCCGGTAGGTCTTTTGCCGCCCCGCCTTGCGCAGCGCGTCCATTTCGCCATGGGCAATCGGGTCGCCCTTCTGCACCCGCTGATTGCGCCCCTGCGCCACCACCTGGCCACCCCGCGCCAGCGCCGATCCGATCGGGCAGCCGCCCTCGTCAAACCCCGCCTTGGCTTCCTCATAGGCAATGCGCAGCAGGCGCCTGTCATCGTCGGTCATCATGGGAAACGGCCTCTTTCTGAATGAATACAATGCTCTTTGGAAACCCTGCCCGCAGGGCCCGGGGCGGTCAACCCTGCGCGGGCACCCGCCCCGGGGCTGGAGCAGAACGCTCTGCCGTGCCACACTTGCACAGGCCGGGCGCTGCCCGCGCTGCTGCCAGGGAGGGCCGCCATGTATGTCGCCGGTTTTGTGATCCCCGTCCCCGAGACGAACCTCGAGGCCTACAAGGCCTGGGCCAAGGCCAGCGCCGCCCTGTTCCGGGAATACGGCTGCCTGGAAATCGTCGACGCCTGGGAAGACAACGTGCCCGACGGCCAGCAGACCGACTTCCGCCGCGCCGTTGCCGCCCGCCCGGACGAGAAGATCGTGCTCAGCTGGCAGGTCTGGCCCAGCAGGGCAGAGATGGAAGAGGCCGAGGCCCGGATCGCCAAGGACACCCGCTTTGACATCCCGGTCGAGATCCCGTTCGACCACAGGCGCCTGATCCTCGGCGCCTTTACCCCGATCCACACCCTGGGACGCGAGGACGGCGCAGGCTGACACGCGTGCGCCGGGCCTAGGCCGGCGCCCCCACCGTCTTGATCGAACGGCGCCAGAACCGCAGCATCAGGAACAGGCCGGCGGTGGTCAGGCCCGCAACCAGCCCCATCCAGACGCCGACGCCGCCCCAGCCCAGCACAAAGCCGAAGGCATAGGAGGCCGGAATGCCCACCGCCCAATAGCTGAGCGCGGCAATCACCATCGGCACTCCGGTGTCCTGCACCCCGCGCAGCAGCCCCAGCGCAACCGCCTGCATGCCGTCCATCAGCTGAAACAGCGCAGCCGCCGCCAGCAGCGCACCGCCGATCAGCAGGATCCCGTCCTTCTGCGGGTCATCCGCATCCAGGAACAGCGACATCAGCGGATCCGGGATCGTCAGGAACAGCGCAATCGCCACCGCCGACACCAGCAGCGACATCACCGTCACCACCTTGCCGCCGCGCGCCATATGCTCCCGGTCGCCGCGGCCAAAGGCATTGCCCGCCCGGATCGTGGCGGCATTGGACAGCCCGAGGTGCACCATGAACGTCAGCCCCGCCAGCGAGATGGCGATCCCGTGCGCTGCCAGCGTCACCGTGCCCAGCCAGCCCATCATCATCGCCGAGGCCGCAAACAGGCTGGCCTCCGCCAGCGTCGTCAGGCCGATCGGGGTTCCCATGCGGAACACCTTGCCCAGCATCTCCCAGTCCGGACGGTGAAAGTTCTTCAGCAGCTCATGCTGCGGCAGCGCCCGCAGCGCATAGGCCAGCACCAGCGCAAACGACACGCCGTTGGTCACCAGCGAGGCAATTGCCGCCCCGGTGATGCCCAGCTCCGGCGCGCCCCAGTTGCCGAAAATCAGCGCATAGTTCACCAGCGCATTGATCACCGCCGCAAACACCGACAGCCACAGCACGATCTGGGTGCGCTCCAGCGCCGCCAGATAGGACTTCGCCACCATGTACAAAAGCGCCGGAAACAGCGCCCATCCGGCAATCCGCAGGTACTCAGCCGCGTCATGCGCCACCTGCGCCTCCTGCCCCAGCATCAGCAGGATCGGCTCCGACCACCACAAGAGCGGCATCGCCGCCGCGCCGTATGCCAGCGACAGCCACAGCCCCATCCGGGTCGAGCGGCGGATCTGCCGCTCCTCGCCCGCACCGGCCGCCGCCGCGACCATCGGCATCACCGCAAAGGCAAAGCCAGAGCCCAGAAGGAAGATCGAAAAGAAATAGGACGAGCCCAGCGTCACCGCCGCCAGCTCCGCCACCCCGTACCAGCCCAGCATCACGGTATCGGTCAGGCCGATGGCAAACTGCGCCACATGGCCGCCGATCAGCGGCAGGCCAAGTACGGCAATCGCGCGCGCGTGGCCGCGCAGGGGCATCTCGGTGTGTCTGGTCTGTGGCGTGCTCATCCTGCCAGCCTTAGGCGCCCCCGCACGCCCCGGCAAGGGAAGAGTTTCCTTGCCTGCGCACAGGCCCATGGTGGTATTCTGCACAGGCAACCCTTTGCAGGAGCCCATTGAATGACCGACGCCTTTGCCCAGCTGATCCCCGACGCCCGCGCCTTTCTGGCCGAGCTTGCGCAGAACAACAGCCGGGACTGGTTCACCGCGCATAAGGACCGCTACGAGGCGCAGCTGAAATCCCCCGCGCTCCTGTTGATGGATGAGGTGGCGCAGGCGATCTCCCGCCGCAGCGGAACGCCGGTCACCGCCAAGCTGTTCCGCCCGCAGCGCGACGTGCGGTTCTCCAAGGACAAGACGCCCTACACCACCCATCTGCACATGATGTGGACCCTGAACGGCGCAGGCTGCGCGCTGTTCTTCGGCGTCGCGCCGGACTACTGCACCGCAGGCGGCGGCATCATGGGTTTCAGCAAGGCGCAATTGCCGCGCTGGCGGCAGGCCGTCGACGGCGCCTTCGGCGACGAGACCGCCGCGCTGGTGGACATCCTCGCGCTCAAGGGGTTCGCCGCCAAGGACCCGGAGCTGAAACGCGTCCCCGTCCCCTATGGCAAGGCCCATCCCCACGCGGCGCTGCTGCAGCGCAAGTCGCTCACCTTCTGGCACGAGATGTCAGAACGCGAGCAGGCCGCCCCGATGGGCGCGCTGATGTCCGCTTACCTGACGCAGGAGCCGATGTTTGCCCTGCTGGACAGCGCTCTGGCGGAATGATGCCTAGAGCGCCCGCAGCATGATCTGGCTGGCCAGCACGGCCACCACCGCGCCGGCAAGGATCTCCAGCACCGCCGCCGCCCGCAGCGCACCGGTGCCTTGCATCTGCGCCAGCGCCCCCTTGCGCATGGTGACCGCCGCAACTGCCACCGCCACCGTCACCGTGGCGGTGCCAACCCCCATAGCAAAGGCGCCGGCAATCCCGGCCCACAGCACCCCCATCCGCCAGGTCAAGAGCAGCAGGAACACAGCGCCGGTGCAGGGCCTGAGCGCCACCGCGCCCACAATCGCCAGCGCGTCGCGCAGCGAATGCACATTGGCCGCCTCCTCCGCCGTCGGCCCGTGCCGGTGGCCGCAGGAGGCGCAGGCGCCGCCGCCGTGATCATGATCGTGCCCGCGGCGGTGGCCGTGATCATGGCCGTTTCCATCATGATGGTGCCCGGGATGGCCTGCCGCCTGAACCCTGCGGCTCGCCAGCAGCCGCCGCAGGCCCCGCGCCAGCAGCCAGACGCCCACCAGCGCAATCAGCCCGTAGGACAGCGGCGCCAGAACATCCTCCGCCGCGCTGGTCAGCTGCTCGCGGCCCCAGTCCAGCAGCAGCAGCCCGCCCGCGACCAGCAGCACCGCCGTGGCCGCCTGCGCCAAAGAGGACGCCAGCGCCAGCCCGGCCAGCCGCAAGAGCGGCACCGGCTTGCCCATGCCGTAGCCGCCGATAACCAGCTTGCCATGCCCCGGCCCGGCGGCGTGAAAGAACCCGTAGGCGAAACACAGGGACAGCAGCGCCATCAGCGCCCCCGGCTCCCCGGCGCGCAGGGCCCGCAGCCCCCGCGCCATCGCGTTCTGCGCCTCGCGCTGGCCCTCCGCAGCCCAGGCGGTCACTGCCCCGGCACCGCCAAAGCCCCAGAGCCAGAGCGCCAGCGCAGCCACGCCCAGCGCTGCTATGGTTAATAAAATCCTCACCTTACGCGCCGCAGCTCAACCGCACGGTATCGGCAAAGGCTTCGCCCACCTCCGGGTAGGCCTCCTCCGCCTGTTCCGCAGGCATTGCATAAAGCAGCTCCTCCACCAGGGTATAGGCCTGATCCAGGTTGGGCGGGGTAATGCTGCCCTGGCAGCCGCCGGTGACATCCAGCCCCTGGTTCACCGTATAGGCGGTGTAATAGGTCGGGTCATAGGCCTTGATCACCACCCCGTCCGCCGCCTGCGGCCGGGCCAGAACCCGCCGGTGCCGGGTGGTGATCCGCCCGTCCTGCACCTCGGTCGAAAGATGCTCCGGCGCGCCCAGCGCCAGCACCTCGCCCTCCTGCGTCAGATAGGTGTCGCCCTGAAACCCCTCGCTCCAGGCCAGGTCAAAGCCCTGCAGCTGCGCCAGTTCCTCCGCCGTCAGCACCCCGTCGAAATCGCTGTCCAGCCCTTTATCCTCGAAGATCAGCAGCGAATAGAACTCATCATAGGCCCAGGTGATCTCCACCGCCTGCAGCTGCCCGTCGTCCGAGACCACAACCTTCATCCCGGTATCGACAAAGATATGCGGATGCGCCCCGGCGCCCTGCGGGGCCAGCAACGCAAGCGTCAGCAAAGGAACAAAACGTTTCATGCCCAAAGATCTAAGCCCAGTTGGACGGCCCCGCAAGCGCCGGGCCGCACCGCCGGCGGGGATCAGCGCGCTCTGTTCTCCGGATGCAGCGCCTTGCCCAGAATGTGGTCGGACTGGTGAATCACGTGATGCGCCTGTCCGACAATCAGCGGATCCGGCTCCCGGGCGATCTCGGGGTCCTTGCCCGGATACTCCAGCGAGGCCAGGAAATGCCGCATGCAATTGATCCGCGCCCGCTTCTTGCAGTTCGACTTGATCACCGTCCAGGGGGCATCCGCGGTGTCGGTGTAAAAGAACATCGCCTCCTTGGCCTCGGTGTAATCATCCCATTTCCCCAGCGACGCCTTGTCGATCGGCGACAGCTTCCACTGCTTCAGCGGGTCGGTCTCGCGTGAGACGAACCGACGCTTCTGCTCCTCCTGGGTGACCGAAAACCAGTATTTGTACAGCCGGATGCCGGAGCGCACCAGCATCCGCTCGAACTCCGGCGCCTGGCGCATGAATTCCAGGTATTCGTACGGCTCGCAGAAACTCATCACCCGCTCGACGCCTGCCCGGTTGTACCAGGACCGGTCATAGAAAACGATCTCGCCGCTGGTCGGCAGGTGCTGCACATATCGCTGGAAGTACCACTGCCCGCGCTCCTCGTCCGAGGGTTTGTTCAAGGCAACCACCCGGGCAGAGCGCGGGTTCAAGTGCTCGGTGAACCGCTTGATGGTGCCGCCCTTGCCCGCCGCATCGCGGCCTTCAAACAGCATCACGAACTTCTCGCCGGTCTCCTGCGCCCACAGCTGCACCTTCAGAAGCTCCGCCTGCAGCCGCGCCTTCTCCGCCTCATAGGCCTTGCGCGCCATCTTCCTGGGGTATGGATACTTGCCGCTCTCGAACGCGCGGCGGATATCCTCGGCACTGGGGGCGCGGGCCTCAGATGCGGCTTCGGCAGGCGCAGGTTCAGGCGCTGCCCCTGCGGCGTTGTTCACGATCTTGTCTGCTGCGGCGTCCATCAAAAACTCCCTCTTTCAATCTGCGCCGCAACCTTACCGCCGCCGTGGCCGCCCCGCGCTGACCTGCATCAAAAGATATGCCAATCGCACAACAAAAGACGGCCGCTGAGGGCCGTCTGCTCCGTTCCGGTCTCAAATACGCCAGGGTCAGGCCCCCAGGGCCGAGGCGCTGCGCCCCTACTTGTGCCCCCAGTCATCCGGGTTCTCCGAATTGTTCGGGCTCAGCCCCAGCACATCCCCCTTGGTGGAGCACCCAAGCCCCAGCACCGTCCGGTTGGCATAGGCGAAATAGGCGGTGACCTGGTTGATCTCCAGAATCTGGCTATCGTCGAACCCGGCTTCCCGCAGGGCCTCGATATCCGCCTCTTTCACGCTGGACGGCTCCTCCGTCAGCATCCGCGCATAGCCCATCGCCAGCACCTGCGCAGCCTCCAGCGGCGCGCCCTCCGGATCGCGCGCCTCAATCGCCGCGCGGATCGCCCGCCCGCGCGCCTCATCCCCCAAAAGCCGCTGAAGGCCTGCAAAGTGGTGCTCGACGCAATAGGCGCAGTCATTGAGGCTGGAGACCCAGACCCCCAGCACCTCCAGGAACCATTTCGGCACCTTGTTGCCGGTGTGGTGCAGCACGTTCTTGTACAGCGCCATATGGCCTTCCATCGAATGCGGCCGCAGGGAATGCACCATCATGATGTTGTCGACGTTGTTGCCTGGCCCGGTCACCCGCTCATAAAGCTTCTTCAGCTTGCCGGTTGCCTCTTCAAACGGAACGGTCCTGATCCAGGCCATGTCTCTCTCCCTGACTGACTGGCCCGGAGAGTAGCGAGTTCAGATCTTACGGAAAGACGGAACCGAACGTCACAAATGTTCTGCCAGGCAGCACCGCCGCCCCGCGCCTGCCTGCCCCCCGGCAGGCGCGGGGCTCATAGTTTTATTGTGCCGCCACCCGCGCCACCGCGGCAATAGCCGCCCGCACATCCGCCTCGCGGCTGCGGTGGTTGGTGATGGCGGCGCGCAGCATCACCCGGCCGCCCGCACGGGTGGTTGAGAACACCGCCTCGCCGCTTTCCTGCAAGGTCTGGGCGATATGCGCGTTCAGCGCCGACTGTGCCTCCCGGTCCAGATCGCTGCGCGCTGTGAACACGCAGACGTTCGACACCACCGGCGCCCCCAGTTCCATCCGGGGCTGCGCCTCCACCTCCGCCGCCATGAACGCCGCCAGATCGCAATTGCCGGTGATCGCTTCCGAGAACGCCGCCTCGCCATAGGTCTCCAGCGCCGTCCACACCTTCAGCGCCCGGTTGCCGCGGCTCAGGTCGATGCCGTAATCGCAGAACCACGGCTCGCCGCCCGCCAGCCCGCGCTCGGCGCCTTCCAGATAGGCTGGCCGCGCCGCAAAGGCCGCCCGGTGCTCGTCTTCATTGCGTATAAGCGCCATGCCGCAGTCATAGCCCACATACATCCACTTGTGGAAATCGAGCGCGATGCTGTCGGCCCGCCCGATCCCATCACTCAGCGACCGGTAAGGTTCATCTGCAATCCGCGTCCAGGCGCCAAAGGCCCCGTCCACATGCAGCCACAGCCCCAGATCCGCCGCCGCATCCGCCAAGGCATTCAGATCATCAAACAGCCCCAGATCCACGGTTCCCGCATTGCCGACCACCAGAAAAGGCACCGCGCCCGCGGCTTTGTCCTCTGCCACCATCCGGGCCAAGGCCGCGCAGTCCAGCTTGCCCTCCGCCAGCGGCACCTTGCGCAGGTTGTCCGAGCCGATGCCCAGCAGCTCCACCGCCTTCAGCGTCGCGTTATGCACGCCCTCGCCCGCATAGGCGGTCAGCCGCACTGCACCCTGCCCCTGCTTGCGCAGGTCCTTCAGCACCCGCAGCCGCGCCGCCTGAAAGGCGATCACCGTCGCCTGCGAGGTACCGGTCACCAGAATGCCGCTGGCGCCGTCGGGCATCCCCATCTTGGCCCGCGTCCAATCGACCACCGCGCGCTCCATGTAGTTCGCGCCATGGTCACGCCCGCCCATGTTGGCATTGACCGCCGCCGCCGCCAGAGAGCTGATCAGGTCCGAGGCCAGCCCCGAGCCCTGCACCCAGCCCCAGAACCGTGGGTGAATATTGCCGCCGTGATAGGGCAGCACGTCCTCGATGATCCGGTCCACGGTCTCCTGCGGCCCGCGCGCCTCCGCCGTCACCGCATAGCGCGCATCAATGTCTTCCGGCACTGGCTGCCACGGGCGCTCCGCCGCCTCTTGCATCTGGTCCAGCGCCGCCTCCAGCATCCGCTGCGCCTCGGCCCGGAACGCCACCCAATCCTGCGTTTTGATCCCCTTCTCAGCCACCTGCGCACCCTCCTCCTGCCTGCCGCTGGCCGAGGTTTAGCCCGCAAGCCCCGGAACCGCACGGAGAATATCGACGCACCCGGATAACCGGAACTTACCTTCGGCGGATTGAAAACTTGCCCGGAGCTGAGCGCCCCGCAGGTCAGTTGCACCGCTCCGTCCCCCGGGCCGGCTCAGCCCGCTCTGCTCAAATCCTTAAGCATTGCAAAGGCCTGCTGTGCTTATCCACAGCCCCTTGCGTCCCTCTTCCACCCGGCCCCAACACCTGCCATAATGGGCGTCAATCAACACCAAGGAAGAGCAGCTCCCGCACATGGCCGACGACCTCCTCAGCACGCCCGCTTCTGAGACTTATGACGCGTCCTCGATCGAGGTCCTGGAGGGCCTCGAACCGGTCCGCCAGCGCCCCGGCATGTATATCGGCGGCACCGATGAGCGCGCGCTGCACCATATGGTGGCGGAAATCCTCGACAACTCGATGGACGAGGCCGTCGCGGGTCACGCCAACCGCATCGAGGTGACCCTGCACTCCGATTACGCCGTCACCATTTCCGACAACGGCCGCGGCATCCCGATCGACCCGCACCCCAAGTTCCCGGACAAATCCGCGCTTGAGGTGATCCTCTGCACCCTGCACGCGGGCGGCAAATTCTCCGGCAAGGCCTACCAGACCTCGGGCGGCCTGCACGGTGTCGGCTCCTCCGTCGTGAACGCGCTGTCGGATTCCATGGTCGTGCAAGTGGCCAAGAACAAGGAGCTGTTCGAGCAGCGCTTCTCCCGCGGCCTGCCGTTGGGCCCGGTTGAGAAAATCGGCGCCGCCCCCAACAAGCGCGGCACCTTCGTGACCTTCCACGCCGATGAGGAAATCTTCGGCCACCACCGCTTCAAGCCCAAGCGCCTGTTCACCCTGGTGCGCTCCAAGGCCTATCTGTTCTCCGGCGTCGAAATCCGCTGGAAATCCGAGATCGACGACGGCGAAACCCCGACCGAGGCCACCTTCCACTTCCCCGGCGGCCTCAAGGACTACCTCACCGAAGTCCTTGGCAAGTCCTCCGTCTATGCAGACGTGCCTTTTGCCGGCAAGGTCGAGTTCCGCGAGAAATTCGGCGAGGCCGGTTACGTGGAATGGGCGATCAACTGGACCCCCTCGCGCGACGGCTTCACCCAGTCCTACTGTAACACCGTCCCTACGCCCGAGGGCGGCACCCATGTGACCGGCTTCTGGGCCGCGATCCTCAAGGGCATCAAGGCCTACGGCGAACTGGTCGGCAACAAGAAGGCAGGCCAGATCAACCGCGACGACCTGATGGCGGGCGGCTGCGCGCTGGTCTCCTGCTTCATCGCCGACCCGGCCTTTGTCGGCCAGACCAAGGACCGCCTCTCGACCGAGGCCGCCAACAAGATGGTGGAAAACTCGGTCCGCGACCATTTCGACAACTGGCTCGCCGCCGACACCAAATCGGCCGGCGCCATCCTCGACTTCCTGATCCTGCGCGCCGAGGAACGCCTGCGCCGCAAGCAGGAGAAAGAGACCCAGCGCAAATCCGCCACCAAGAAACTGCGCCTGCCCGGCAAGCTCACCGACTGCACCTCCAAGGACCGCTCCGGCACCGAGCTGTTCATCGTCGAGGGCGACTCGGCGGGCGGCTCCGGCAAGGGCGCCCGCAACCGCACCAACCAGGCGCTGCTGCCGCTCAAGGGCAAGATCCTCAACGTCCTGGGTGCCGCCTCCAACAAGCTCGGCTCCAACGCCGAGATCAACGACCTCTGCGAGGCGCTGGGTGTCGGCCTTGGCACCAAGTTCAACCTTGATGACCTGCGTTATGACAAGATCATCATCATGACCGACGCGGACGTCGACGGCGCCCATATCGCCTCGCTGCTGATGACCTTCTTCTTCACCCAGATGCGCCCGCTCATTGACGGCGGCCACCTCTACCTCGCCTGCCCGCCGCTGTTCCGCCTGACCCAGGGCGCCAAACGCGTCTACTGCCTGGACGAGGCGGAGCGCGACAAATGGCTGGAAAAGGGCCTGGGCGGCAAGGGCAAGATCGACGTGAGCCGCTTCAAGGGTCTTGGCGAAATGGACGCCAAGGACCTGAAGGAGACCACGATGGACCCGGCCACCCGCAAGCTGATCCGCGTCACCATCGACGAGGACGAGCCCGGCGAGACCGGCGACCTGGTCGAGCGCCTGATGGGCAAGAAACCCGAGCTCCGCTTCCAGTATATCCAGGAGAATGCGAAGTTCGTGGAGGAGCTGGACGTCTAAGCCGATGGCATTCAAGCTTTTCGCCGGCTTATTCTTGGCCCTGCATGTTTTCTTCCTCGCCCTTCTTTACATCAAGGCCAGGGAGAAAGACCCATCGCTTGGCATCCTGGGTTTTTGGTTTGGACGCGCGCGGCCTCACCCAGCGCTTCAGTTGCTGATGTTGCTGGCGTCCGCAGCTACTGCCTGGATGCTGACCGCCATCAGCGTGGCCGTGTTTTTCTCCTGATCGCAGTGATTGCATTCAGTCACCACGCGCATAAAGTGAAGCGAAATCGCAAGAAACGAAAGAACCTGATACGCCACTCGGCTAATTTCCAGCCTTGCAAGCTCTCTCTGGTTTCAAGGAGATAAATTTGATGCGGCTTTTCAAAAAATCCTTTCCCTTCGTCGTGGGTTTGGCTTCTTACTTTGTGATTAAGGCTCTGTTTTTCGGTACCGTCGCCGCAAGGGAGGTCGACCCAAGCCAGCTTGAACAGGCCTTGCTGCAAACCGAACAAGGTGAGCTTTTCCACGTCGTTAAGTCCGAGTTTCCAGTAGAATTTCAGGCTTTCATTCAAGAACTCGCGACCGTGGCAGGCCAAAAGTACGCCAACAAGCAGCAAAGATCCCTTGCAATCCAAAACAGAAGCAGGGAATTCACTACCGGACTGCGACAGAAGAACGCTCACTACCTGAAACACGCTCCCGTAGAACTCCTGCGTGCACTGCAAACGAGTAAGCTTGAGCTTATGCTTACAACGCAGAACGACCCGGCCCTTTGCACAAGATTTGCGAACTATGGCCCAGCCGGCTTTACAGAAAGCGAATTGAACACGGAGCGTTTAAGTATACTGGCAGAGGGCTCGGTGTTGTTCTTCAAATCTGTCGCTGCTGGCCGGGACCACCCGGTGCAGCGCGCGCGGGCGACACAAGAAGACTATGCGGCATTCCTCACGGATTGGAGCGAGCAGCCGGAAGTAACGTCCGGCATGTATGAAGCGCTGATGCAAAACGATCCAACAAGCGACGAGTTCTGCGCCAGCATGACAAGTTTCCAGCGTTTCGTCACTTCGCTCAATGGTCCCTCCGCTGAACGAGTTCTAGCTGATTTGTCTGCAGAAGCTGATTCAAACTGACGTTTGACACGCAGTTTCTGATTAGAAGGCAGCCCCTGTGCCACCACAAGGCCAGGCGCGGGCCGTGCGGCTGGTGCCCCACACCCCAGGGGGCACACCGCCCCCATTTCACCTTCTCCAAATACTCCCGCCGATAGGGGAGGCATCCCACCGCTAGGTCTGCACCTGCCGGGGGGGGCAGGCAGGCGCAGACCGGGCCGCAGGCGACCCGGTCGTAGGGTGGGCAATCTGCCCACCATTCCCCGGTCACTCCACCAAACCCCGCCAAACGGTGGACGGAATCGCCCACCCTACGCCGCCGCGCCCCCGTTGCGCCAAACCCCAATCCACCGCACGCCCCGCTTGCGCGCCCTTAACCCCGCTCTGCCATACTCCAATCCGTCGCGACACCGGTGCGGACTGACACCCCGCATCAACAGGAGATACGGGAGCCCCCAAGACCACCTCTTCATCGGGTGCAGGGGTTCTCCGCACAGAGAGCTTTCGAGCGGACATGGGGGCTTGCGACCCCCTGCCCGGCACTCCGCCTCCGGCCCCTCCGGGCCCTTGGCGGCGCCGCCACCTCTACCCCGGCCAGCACAACACGGCCACGCAAGTAAAACGGCCCAACGGCCCCAGACACACACCCGGACAGGGACACGCACCCGCCCGGCCAATCCCGCGCATCCGGTGACAGCTTCGTGAGGGCTGTTGCCTGAAACCGCTGTCTCTTCTTATGGTTAGGCCAGCCGTTCACAGCAGGGAAACAGCCATGGCCTTCATCGCAGACAACCAGCTGCCCCTGCTTCTGATGTTCTTCTTTGCAGGCCTGATCGGCACCGCCTTCCTGTTCCGCAAACCCGCAGGCCACCGCGCCTGGAAACTGGCGGACCTCGTCTGGGTCGTCCTCGGCGGCTTCGGCGCGCTGGTCGCGGTGATTTCCGGCATCTACGCCGCCGACTCC
This sequence comes from Leisingera sp. JC11, assembly GCF_040704725.1. Lineage (NCBI taxonomy): Bacteria > Pseudomonadati > Pseudomonadota > Alphaproteobacteria > Rhodobacterales > Roseobacteraceae > Leisingera > Leisingera sp. JC11. The sequence goes on along the minus strand of NZ_JBFCVS010000011.1, from coordinate 83,863 downwards.
TCCAAGCTCGAACGCCAGATCGACATCGCCTATGCCGCCACCGCCGCCTTCGACCGCGACGCCGCCCGCTTCCGCCTGCGCTTCTGCGACCCCGCCTATGACGCCGACATCGCTGTCTTATGCGAAAAGGTCGAATTCCTCTCCGCCTCCACCGCGGGCAACGCCGAACTGCCGCTGTTCATCGCGGTGACGGATGAGGTCGCCCCCTTGCAGGGCCTCAGTTTCCTGTTCGGCAGCCGCGGCGGCAGGGGGGAAAAGAAGGACATGGAGGCCCAGGCCAGCGCCTTCGACCCGGCGGCCTTCCTGGTCTTCACCGCGCTCGACGCCCCCGCCCAGGACGCCGTCGACACCCTGCGCCGCAAGGTGCCCGCCATCGCCGGCGATTTCCTGATCATCGCCCGCGCCTATGACGACCTCATCGCCCATGTGGCCAAGCTCAAGGAGGAATGGGAATACCTGCAGGACAACGCCCATATCCTGGTGCTGCAGATCATCGCGCTGTGCCTGGTCAGCTTCGCAGCCCCCTTCCGCCTCGGCAAATCCATTGTCGAGCTGCGCGCGCGCCGCTAACCTGAGGAGACGCCAACAGGACCCCGCCCATGCGCAGCTTTGACGAGATCTACGCCCTTTCCGCAGACCGCCACGGCGGGCCGCAGGCGCTGGAGGAAAAGCTCACCAGACCCGATCCCCAAGTCACAGAGCTTCCGGAGGACCGCTGGCTGGCCACCATGACCAAATGCATCTTCCAGGCGGGCTTCAACTGGAAAGTGATCGAGGCGAAATGGGACGGGTTCGAGGAGGTCTTCCACGGCTTCGACCCCGGCCATTGCGCCTTTATGCCTGAGGATGACTTCGACCGGATCCTCAGCGACACCCGCGTGGTTCGCAACGGGGCCAAACTGGCCACCGTGCGCGCCAACGCCGCCTTCCTGATGGAGCTGCGCGATGAAGGCGGCGCCGGACAAGTGCTGGGCGGCTGGCCCTCCAGTGACTACATCGGGCTCTTGGAGATGCTCAAGAAACGCGGCAGCCGCCTTGGCGGCATGACCGGCCAATACGCCATGCGCTTTGCCGGCCGCGACAGTTTCATCCTGTCACAGGACGTCACCGCGCGCCTGATCGCAGAAGGGGTGATCGACAAGCCCGCCACCTCCAAGACCGCACTGAAGGCGGTGCAGGCCGCATTCAACGAATGGATGGAGCAATCCGGCCGCTCGCTCACCGAAATCAGCCGCGTGCTGGCGATGAGCTGCTGAGGCGGAGCCTGCGCATGATCCGCTGCCTGCTCCTCGCCCTGTTTCTCCTCGCCGCCTGCGGCCGCCCGCTGACGGAAACCGAGCGCAGCTATCTCGGCACCCTGCACGGCACCAGCCTGAACCCGGACAAGGTCCGCATCGTGAACGGCGCGCCGCTGGGTGCTGTCACCTTCCGCCGGATGCCGCGCCCGCGCGTCACCTGCCGCGAGCGCATCCTGCCGCCGGTCAAGGAGGAGATCGTCACCTCCAAGCCCGCCGCCGTCGCCCTGTTCAACCGCATCTTCTTCACCCGCGACTGGTACCTGGACAATTACCTGCCGGAATACCCGGACCGGCTGCACCTGGTGGAGGCGATGCTGCTGGCGCATGAGGCGACTCACGTCTGGCAATGGCAGAACCGCAAGCGCACCGGCTATTCGCCGCTGCGGGCGGCGGCAGAGCACGGCCAGGACCGCGACCCCTATCTGTTCGACCTGGCGGGCGATCCCGGCTTCCTCAGCTACGGGTTCGAACAGCAGGGCGCCATCATCGAGGAATACGTCTGCTGCCGGGCGCTGGCCCCGCAGGCCGCCCGCACCCAGCGGCTGCACCGGATGCTCTCCGCCGCCATGCCGGTCAGCCCGCTGCCGCAAAGCCGCGAGAGCGATGTCTACCTGCCCTGGAAGGATGCCAGCCTCAATGGGATTTGCGACTGACTGAGGGCAGTTCCGCCTCTCCCTGCTCTGCCGCCTGGCCGGCCTGCACCGCCAGGCGCCGGGACAGCAGCCCGGCCGCGGCGGCAGTCAGGGCCGTCATCGCCGCGACCAGCAGCAGGTACCCCGTCAGGATCTGCGTCGCGGGAAGCGTGAAATTCAGCTGCGGGAACGCGCCCAGGGCCACCGGCAGGTACCAGGACACCGCCGAAACCGCGCCCGAGGCCGCAAACAGCGTCCGCTGCACATGCCCCATGCCCTCAAACAGCGGCCGTCCGGCCTGCCTGCGCAAATGCGGCAGGATCACCGCATGGATAAACAGCCCGTTCAATGTCAGGATGCAAACCACAAGGAGCTTGGCATGAACCTTCGGATTTTCCAGTTTCACCGGGTCGGTCAGCGCATAGAGCAGCAGGAAGCCGAACCCGGTCAGCCAAAGCAGCTTCAATCCGGCATCGACCACCCCGGACGCGAACTCGAAAATTGCAACACGCTCCGCACTCACCTCCCCCCGCAGGAAGAAGCGCATCAGCAGCAGGTCCAGCAGCGTGGCACTGCCCAGCCCTGCGGCAAGGCCGATGAAATGCAGGAACCTGAGGCCGGTTCTGGCGGTTTCCGAGGGATCATCAAGAAACAGGCTGGGAAGGCTGGAAAGCGGCATTGGGACCTTTGGCGGGTTCATGGGTTGCAGATCATATCGGGCCTTTACATGCAATTGCGAGTCATTCGCAACTGGAAAAGCAGACCGCCTGCGTACGGCAGTCCCGGATGCAGGCGCCGTTCACCGGCGCCGCAACGTAGCGCTTGTCTTTTTACCAAAACTCCGGCCACAAATCCCAAGCTGAACAACGGGAGCCGCCACATGACCCAATACGCCCTCATCATGCTGGCCGCGGGCCTCGGCATTCCGGTGCTGGCCGCGCTGAACGCCGCCCTGGGAAAACTGATCGGCTCCCCCGCCTCTGCCGCGGTGGTGCTGTTCCTGATCGCGCTGATTGCCACCGTGCTCTATGCGCTGGTGGCAGGCCCGCAGGCCCTGGCCAAGATCCCCACCGCGCCCAAGCACCTGTTCCTGGCGGGCGTTCTGGTCGCCTTCTACGTCCTGTCGATCACCTATGTGGCGCCGCATTTCGGCGTCGGCAACGCGGTGTTCTTCGTGCTGATCGGCCAGCTGATCTCTGCCGCTGCCATCGACCATTTCGGCCTGTTCGGCGCCCAGGTCAGCCCGCTGACCCTGACCCGCGCGGCCGGCATTTCGGTGATGGCGCTGGGGGTCTGGATCACCCAGATGGCCTGAGGCGCAAGGCTGCGCCTTACCCCGCGACCTTCTTCACGAATTGCGACTTCAGCCCGATCGGCCCGACGCCCGGCACCTTGCAGTCGATATCGTGATCGCCGTCCACCAGCCGGATGCCGCGCACCTTGGTGCCGACCTTGATGACCGAGGACGTGCCCTTCAGCTTCAGGTCCTTGATCACCGTCACCGTGTCGCCGTCAGCCAGCACATTGCCGACGCTGTCGCGCACTTCCCTGGCCTCGCCTGCGGCATCCCCCGCCGCCCACTCATGGGCGCATTCGGGGCAGATCAGCAGGGCATCCACCTGGTAGGTATAGGCAGAGGCGCATTCGGGGCACGGCGGCAAAGCATCAGTCATGCCCCGCCAATAGCCCTTAATCCCCGCCAAGGCCAGAGACAGATCCGGCTGCGCAAAGCCGCACAGCAAGAACTGGCGGACCGGACCGCCGAAGGACCGGGCAGCCATTGCTGAAGGCTTTGGACCTCACGCCCGCCGGTACAGGTTCATCTGGACACCATTGCCGGTTGCCGACGCCTGTTTCAGCGCCCAGCCGGATGGCGGCGTGCCCGCGCCGAACAGCCGCCGGCCCGCTCCCAGAACCCGGGGAAAGATGGCCAGGCGCAATTCATCCACCAGCCCCTGCGCCAGCAGGGCAGCGATCAGCTCGCCGCTTCCGTGCACCTGCAGCCTCGGCCCCTCCTGTTCCTTCAGCCGCTGAACTTCAGTCACCGCATCGCCCTTGAGCACGCGGGAATTCTGCCAGCCGGCGTCGTTCAAGGTGCGGCTGGCCACGTATTTCTCCGCGCCGTTCAGCAGGTCCGCCATCGGATCACCGGAGATGGCCGGCCAATGCGCGGCAAAGGCCTCATAGGTCTTGCGGCCGAACAGGAAGGACACCGGCCCCTGCATCCACTCATCAAAGACCCGCGGCATGACACCGCCCAGATAGGGCGCGGCCCAGCCGCCCTGCGCAAAGCCGCCGGACCTGTCTTCCTGCGCGTGCATCGGCCCCTGCACCACGCCATCCAGGGTCAGGAAGGACAGAACCGCAATCTCACGCATGGTCTCTTCCGCCTTCCTCTCGAGTGCCGCGGGAACCCGCCACTACGCTCCGTTGGCCTTGCCGCTGACCTTGATATTGCCCTGCAGCTGGGCGCCGTTCTCTGTCGACATGGTCTGCGCCGAGACATCCGCCTGCACCTTGGAACTGGCCGCCAGCCGCAGGTCCTCGCATTGGATCCTGCCGCTGTAGTCGCCTTCCACCGTGACCGATTTCGCGCTCAGCGCGCCGTCCACGGTGCCGCCTTCCAGCACCGTCACCGCCTGCGCCGAGACATCGCCGACAACCCGGCCGCGGACCTCGACGCTGCCCTTGCTGGAGGTGATATTGCCTTCAACCGTCACATCTTTCTCGATTACCGAATTCACCACGTCTCAGCCCTTTCTGCGCATCCCCGGACAGCCTAGCCCGCCCGGGCAAATTTGAACAGTTGTTAGCAAACCGCCGCCCAACCGCCAAAGCCGCGCCTGGCCCGCCGGCAAGGTTCCGCCGCCTTGCCCGTTCCCGGGCACGGGGCTAGGCTGCGGCCAAGCAGATTTTCATGACGGAGTTTTTTAATGACCTGGTCCGAAATTGCCGCTTTTGCCTTTGTCGCGGCCCTGCTGGTGATGTCGCCCGGCCCCAACGGCTTCCTGATCGCCAAGACAGTGCCCGCCTCCGGCCGCGCTGCGGGCTTTGCCAATATCGCGGGCTTCGTCGCGGCCTTCTTCCTGCACGGCGCGCTGTCGATCCTCGGCCTGTCGATCATCCTGGTGAAGTCGGCCACCGCCTTTGCCGTGCTGAAATACCTCGGCGCCGCCTACCTCTGCTGGATCGGGATCAAGGCGCTGATCGCCGCCTTCAAGGGTGTGGCCCCTGCCGCCCGGATCACCCCGGCGAAGCGCCGACGCACCCAGGCCCGGGCCTTTGGCGAGGGCTTCCTGACCAACGCGCTGAACCCCAAGGTGTCGATGTTCTACCTCGCCGCCTTCCCGCAGTTCATCACCGCGGGCGAGACACCGGCCGCCTCCGCCTTCCTGCTGGTGGCGCTGCACGCCGCCATTGCCGCGCTCTGGTTCGGGATGATGGTGCTGCTGTTCACCCGCCTCACCGCCGCGGCCGGCAGCGGCAGCTTCCAGCGCTGGCTGAAGGGGGTGACCGGCGTGGTGTTCATCGGGTTCGGGCTGAAGCTGGCCAGCTTCCGCCCCGCCGTCTGACGCCGCCTGTTCCACCTGCGGGAACGGCGCGGGCAGAGGGCCGTGCAGCCGGGCGAGCGCCTGCCCGCGGGGTGGCGCCGTGACGCTGGTGCAAGGCAGTTTATCCCGGTCAAATCCGTATGAGCTATCCAAGGAGTATCGCCCTCTCCAGAGCGCCAGCCCGTGCGGGCGGGCAGGCGCTCGCCCGGCGGCGCTGCGCGCCTTGCTCCGGGCGCAATAGCGCAGGCCTCCGAGAAACTCCTAAAGCCACCGGCCTACACCGGCACCAGCAGGCCGTTCTCCAGCTTCACCTGACGGTCCATCCGCGCCGCCAGCTCCAGGTTGTGGGTGGCAATCAGCGCCGACAGTCCGGTGCCGCGCACCAGCTCCATCAGCGCCGCAAACACCTGGTCGGAGGTGCCAGGGTCAAGGTTGCCGGTGGGTTCATCCGCCAACAGCACCCGCGGCGCATTGGCCAGCGCCCGGCAGAAAGCCACCCGCTGCTGCTCGCCGCCGGACAGTGCCGCCGGGCGGTGATCGGCGCGCGCCGCGAGGCCCACGGTGCCCAGAAGATCCGCCGCCCGCGACACCGCCGCCTTCTGTCCGGCGCCATTGGCCAGCTGCGGCAGCACGATGTTTTCCAGCGCGGTGAACTCCGGCAGCAGGTGGTGGAACTGGTAGACAAACCCGACTTCCTGACGGCGCACACGGGTGCGGCGGCGGTCGCCCTTGCGGGTCACGTCCTCACCGGCCACCCGCACCTCGCCTGCATCCGGCGTGTCCAACAGCCCCGCTATGTGCAAGAGCGTCGACTTGCCCGCGCCTGAGGGCGCCACCAGCGCCACCACTTCACCCGCCTGCAGCGTCAAATCCGCACCGCGCAGAACATCCACCTGCCCCGGCGTGCCGGTCAGGTAGGATTTGGTGATCCCCTTCAGCTCCAGCGTGATCTCACTCATAGCGCAGCGCCTCCACCGGGTTGAGGCGCGCCGCGCGGCGGGCCGGGAAAATGGTCACAAAGAACGACAGCCCCAGCGACAGCGCCGTGGCCGAGACCACATCCGCCAGCCGCAGCTTAGCGGGCAGCGCATAGATGCCGCGGATCGACGGGTCCCAGACGCCGCCGCCCATGACGTAGTTCACGAAGGAGAAGATCGGATCGATATAGAGCGCAAACAGGCAGCCCAGCACCACGCCGCAGATTGTGCCGATGACGCCGGTGAAGGCGCCGCAGATGAAAAACACCCGCATGACGGACCCTTCGCTGAGGCCGATGGTGCGCAGGATGCCGATGTCGCGGCCCTTGTTCTTGACCAGCATGATCAGGCCGGAGACGATGTTCATCGCTGCGATCAGCACCAGGATCGACAGGATGATGAACATCACGTTGTCCTCGACCTCCAGCGCCCGCAGGAAGCCGCCGGAGGCATCGCGCCAGGTCCAGACGCCCGCAACGCCGCCCGCAGCCGTCAGGATCGGCAGGGCGATTTGATCCACGTTTTCAGGGTCTTCCACCATGACCTCAATCTCATCCGCAACGCCCTCGCGGTTGAAAAAGCTCTGCGCCTCACCAAAGGGCAGATAGACCCGGGTGCGGTCGATGTCCCAGCGGCCTGCGGTGAAGACATAGACAACCTCATAGGCATTCACCCGCGGGCTGGTGCCAAAGGCGGTTTTGACGCCATTGGGAGAGATCAGCTTGATCTTGTCGCCCACTGTGACCCCCAGCTCCCGCGCCACGCCGGAGCCGATGGCAATCCCCTCCTCAAACCGTGCAAGGTCGCCTATGGCCTCCTCACTCTGCGCAACGCCCGGAATGCCCTGGATGTCCTTGGCAGAGATCCCGAACACCTCGACGCCTGCATTGCGGTCGCGCAGGTTGGCCATCACCTGCCCCTTGACCAGCGGCGCAGCCCGGGTGACGCCGGGCACCGCGGCGACGGTCTCAGCCAGCGCCTCATAGTCCTTGAGGCTGCGGTCCAGCACACCGGCCTCATTCACCTCGCCATAGGAGTAGACCGTGACATGAGCATTGGCGCCCAGGATGGTGCCGACAAACTCAGACCGGAAACCGGAGCGCACCGCCAGAGTGGCGATCAGCGCAAACACCGCCAGGGTGATGCCGATCAGGCTGATCCAGGTCATCACGCTGACCCCGCCCTCGGCCTTGCGGGCGCGCAAGTAGCGCCAGGCGATGATCCATTCGAAACGGGAAAACGGCGGTGGTGTGGTGGCCATATAAGAGGTCCTGCCCGGAAATTTTGCCTGCAACCTGTGCTGCCGGGCGCCCGGGGTCAAGGTGCGGTTGCATAACTGGCCGATAATCCGCCTGCCGGGGCCCGAATGCCCGCCGTGCAGCGGGCAAATCTTTTGCGAAAAGATTTGCCAAGAGTTTTCTGAAAACTCTTGGTCAAGGCCGCGCCCGGCGTCACCGCAATGTGATCTGCCGCATATGCCCGTTGCCTTGCATCTGCCCGCCGGCAAGGCTTTATCAGGCCGGTTCCGGCTTCAAACTCGGGTAAGGACGACATGGACAAGTACTTCAAACGCGCGCTGCCGCATCCGCCGCTGCGGATGGTGATCACCGCAGGCCTCGGCGCCTTTCTGGCAATTGCGGCGCTGTCGCTGCTCACGACCCATGCCAACCTGCTCTTGCTGATGGCTCCCTTCGGCGCCAGCTGCGTGCTCCTGTTCTCGGTGCCCGCCAGCCCGCTGTCGCAGCCTGCCAATGTGGTGGGCGGCCATGTGCTGGCCACCGCCGTCGCGCTGGCGCTGAACGCGCTGCTGCCCGATACCTGGTGGGCGCTGGCATTGGCGGTGGGGCTGTCGATTGCCCTGATGGCGGCGCTGCGGCTGACCCATCCGCCCGCAGGCGCTGATCCGCTGGTGGTCTTTGCCACCGATCCCGGCCTCTCCTTCCTGCTGTTCCCGGTGCTGACCGGCGCCGTCGCGCTGGTGGCGATTGCCGCGCTGTTCCACCGTGTGTCGGGCCATGAATACCCGCTGAAACACAGCTGACCGCGGCCGCGCGGTCAGAGCGCCAGCATCGCCGTCACCGGCGCCCGCAGCGCCTCGCCCAGGGCCCGCGAATCCGCCGCCTCCAGGTGGTAGCCGTCGGCGGCGGAGGCCCGCGCCACCTGCGATGCGTCAAAGAAGCCGCAGCCCAGCCGGTCCGCCAGCGGCTCTATCACTTCCGCCAGCGCCTCGGACCGGGCCACCATCTGGGGCGTGATATCCGGATCATCGCACAGGCTCATCGGCGGCGGCGAGACCAGCAGCACCTGCGGCTCCACCGCCTCCGGCAGCCGCCAGGGGTGGTGGCGGATGATCTCCACCAGCCGTTCCAGCCCGTCGCGGATCAGATAGCTGGGGTGGCCCTCGTAGATGTCATTGGTGCCCAGCATGATCACCGCCAGGTCCAGCGGCGCGTGGCTGTGCAGCAGCATGGGCAGCACCGCATCGCCGCGCATCTCGACACAGGCAGAGCCGCGCGCGTGCACCGTGGTGCGGCCGCGCAGGCCTTCGGCAAAAACAACGGCCTCCGCCAGGCCTTCGCCCAGCGCCACCGGCCAGCGGTCGCCGTAAGGATGCCGTCCGCTGGTGTGCGGGTCGCTGCCCCAGGTCAGGCTGTCGCCAAAAGCCAGGATCTGTTTCATTCCGTATCCTCCCGTTTCCGGCACCCTGCGGCGGACGGCGGGTTCGGGCAAGAAAAAAGGGAGCCTCCCGGCTCCCTTTTCTTGTTCTTCAGACAGTTGCGCCGTGAAGCTCAGAAGCCGCGGCCGGTGGGGTGGGCCTTGTAGACCTCGACCACCTTCTTCACCGCCTCTTCCGGGGACAGCTCCTCGCTCTCGCCGGTGCGGCGCGAGGTCAGCTCGACCACGCCGTTCTTCAGGCCGCGCGGGCCGACGGTGATGCGCCAGGGCAGACCGATCAGGTCCATGGTGGCGAATTTGCCGCCCGCGCGCTCGTTGCGGTCATCATAAAGCGGGTCCAGACCAGCCGCGGTCAATGCCGCATAGAGCTGGTTGCAGGCCGCGTCCGCCTCGTCGTCGCCCTGCTTTAGGTTGACGATGCCGCAGTGGAACGGGGTCACGCCCTCGGGCCAGATGATGCCCTTGTCGTCGTGGCTGGCCTCGATGATCGCGCCCAGCAGGCGGGAGACGCCAATGCCGTGGGAGCCCATGTGGACCGGCACGTTCTTGCCGTCCGGGCCTTGCACGGTGGCGCCCATCGCGTCGGAATACTTGGTGCCGAAATAGAAGATCTGGCCGACCTCGATACCGCGCGCCACCCGGCGGCGCTCCTCGGGGATCTGGTTGAACAGCGCCTCGTCGTGGGTCTCGTCGGTGCGGGCGTATTTGGAGGTGAACTCCTCCAGCACCGCCTGGCACTGCTCGACGCTGTCATAGTCGATGTCGCGGTCGCCGAAGGTCAGATCGGTGACGGCGCTGTCATAGAACACCTCGGACTCGCCGGTGTCGGCCAGCACCAGAAATTCATGGGTGTCATCGCCGCCGATCGGGCCGCTGTCGGCACGCATCGGGATCGCCTGAAGCCCCATCCGCTCATAGGTGCGCAGGTAGCTGACCAGGTGGCGGTTGTAGGCGTGCAGCGCGTCTTCCTTGGTCAGGTCGAAGTTGTAGCCGTCCTTCATATAAAACTCGCGGCCGCGCATCACGCCGAAACGCGGGCGGATCTCGTCGCGGAATTTCCACTGGATCTGGTACATGGTCAGCGGCAGATCCTTGTAGCTGCTGACATGGGCGCGGAAGATGTCGGTGATCAGCTCTTCGGCGGTGGGGGTGAACAGCATATCGCGGTCATGCCGGTCCTTCACCCGCAGCATTTCCTGGCCATAGGCCTCGTAGCGTCCCGACTCGCGCCACAGGTCGGCGGACTGCATGGTCGGCATCTGCATCGGGATGTGGCCCGCGCGGATCTGTTCGTCATGGACGATGCTTTCGATCTTCTTCAGCACCTTGAAGCCCAAGGGCAGCCAGGAATAGATTCCGGCGGCGGATTGCTTGATCATCCCGGCGCGCAGCATCAGCCGGTGGCTGACGATCTGGGCTTCCGAGGGGTTCTCTTTCAGAACCGGCAGAAAATAGCGGGACAGGCGCATCTTGGCTCCATCGGTGATGTGGGTTCGAGTTCCCGCCCGGTTTAGTGGGTGATGGGGATGCGGGCAAGGGTGGAGAGAATGCCCGCAATAAAGAACTTGCAGCATCCCGGCAGGGCTCAGTCTTGAATACCCAATAGCTCTGTTACTACACCGGTCGCATAAACTTTGCGGCCCGCGACGCAGTAGAAATTTGTCCCAACAGAAATGCGCTGGCGGTGGTAGCTAACCATCTCCCTGACAACGATAGTCATGAGCGCGTCCTTTGTTCCTGAGAGGGGTTCGGCATCAGGGAACGGAACTCCATCTTCGTCAAGAAAATTCGGATGGATCATGTAGATTTCATCGGTGGGGCTATCTTCCCCATATCTGAAGTCCCATCGAAGTTTGTTGAAGGCAGGGACAGAGCTCCCGCCCTGTTCTGCGGTCAGAATGGAGATTTCGGCCTTAAAATCAGGCTCATGTGAAAGGAGTTTGTACATGGCCGGCAGGCTATGAGAGACCGAAACACGTTGCAAGATCAGCCCGGTTCATCCTCGAGAGCGCCAGACCAAAACCAAGTAGCTAATACTGCAAATGGCCCGGGCCTGACCTTGGGCGGGCGCGAATGCGCCTGACCGGGGGGAAGGTCAGGCGCAGGCCGTGCGGCTGACGCCTCACGTCCCAAAAGAAAACCGCGGGCGCTGAAACGCCCGCAGCATTTTCAAACAGCCTTCTGCAAAGACTTACATCTTCGCCCGCTCCGCCCGCAGCGCCAGCCACAGGCAGTAGCACATCATCAGCACCACCAGCGTGAACGGAATACCGGTCGAGACCGCCGCGCCCTGCAGCGCCGACAGCCCGCCGCCGAGCAAGAGCGCGATGGCCACCAGACCTTCGAGTGTGCACCAGAACACCCGCTGGATCACCGGGGCGTCCATCTTGCCGCCGGCGGTGATGGTGTCGATCACCAGCGAGCCGGAGTCGGACGAGGTGACGAAGAAGATCACGATCAGCACCAAGGAGATCGGCGCCACGATCGAATAAAGCGGCAGTTCCTTCAGGAAGCCGAACAGCGCGCCTTCGGGCTTGTAGCTGTCGATCACCGTCGCCTTGACGCCTTCGGCGCCGCCGGCGTTCAGCATGTCGATGGCGCCGCCGCCAAAGGTCGACATCCACAGCGCGCAGACGGCTGTCGGGGCGATCAGCGCGCACAGCACGAACTCGCGCACCGTGCGGCCCTTGGAGATGCGGGCGATGAACATGCCGACAAAGGGCGACCAGGCGATCCACCAGGCCCAGTAGAAGGTCGTCCAGCCGTGGAAGTAGCTGGTGTCCTCGCGCCCGAACGGGTTGGAGAGCGCCGGCAGCAGCTGAACATAGTCCACCATCACGCTGAAATAGCGGGCAATTGCGGTGCCGATGCCGGTGACCAGGATCACAAAGACAAACAGCCCCACCGCCATCACCATGTTGATCTCAGACAGCCGCTTGACGCCCGCGTCCATGCCCAGCAGCACCGACCCCAGCGCAATCGCGGTGATGCCGATGATCAGCAGCACAACCACCGTCGGGGTCGGCTCGATCCCGAACACCTCATAAAGGCCGGCCGCAACCTGCTGCGCGCCCAGGCCCAGCGAGGTGGTCAGCCCGAACAAGGTGGCAAACACCGCCAGCGTGTCGATGGCATGGCCCCACCAGCCCCAGACCCGTTCGCCCAGAATCGGGTAAAACGCCGAGCGCAGGGTCAGCGGCAGTTCGAGGTTGTAGCAGAAGATCGCCAGCGACAGGCCGACCGCGGCATAGACCGCCCAGCCTTCCAGCCCCCAGTGATGGATGGTGCCGACAATGCCGATGTATTCATTGCCCGGCTCATTGATGTCGATCCCCAGCGGCCGCGCTCCGCCGCCTTCGGAGAAGTTGTAGTAGACCGGCTCAAGCACGCCGAAAAACAACAGGCCGATGCCGATGCCGGCCGCGAACATCATCGCAATCCACCCGGCATAGGAATAATCCGGCTTGGCATCCTTGCCGCCGATGCGGACAGAGCCGACCGGCAGGATGATCAGCGCCAGGCAAAACAGGGTGATGGCATCCACCGACAGGACCAGGAACCAGTCGAAGGTGCTGGTCAGCCAGGGCCGGAGCCAGCCGAAGAAGGCCGCTGCGGCCTCCTGGTTGGCGAGCGCGATCAGCACGAAACCGGCGATCAGGATACTGGAAATCAGGAAGACAGGATTATGGATATCCAGGCCGAACGGCCGGATATTGTCCTGTCCCAGCTCATACTCTGTCTCGAAGTCCCAGACCCTCGGATCGGGATCGAGCATTTTCTTGTTTTCCGGCATGACGCCTCCCCTTACTTGTTAATTACCGCCCAAGTGTCGCATTAAATTCGGAAATCTCCTAATCCGTGCCGCCGGGCGGGGTTTTGCGGCGGGCCGCGCCGCCGTCCCCGGGCGTGACCGGACCGCTGATGCCGCCGCCGGGCAAACGGCCATGCCTGCGCCGCGGCCGGCCATGTATCGGGCACGCGCACAGGCGCTGAGAGCACGCCCCGCCCCGCAAGGGGCGGAGCGCCCGCCCGCACGGTGCGGGCGGGCGCAGCATTTCCTTGACTTGCCCCCCGCCTTTTCCGCCTTATCCCCGCCTTGCCCACAGGGGAATCGCCCTGCCCCCTTGCAAGCCCCTGCCCCATCGGGAAAGACTGGCGCCAAGATCCTGATGCAAACGGACCAAAGGCGGGCACGCGGACCATGGCGCTACCAGCGAAGAAACAGCTGAAATACTGGGGCATCGCCGCCATTGTCTTTGCGGTGGTGATGTGGGCGCTTGGCAATGTGCTGATGCCCTTCATCCTCGGCGCCGCCATCGCCTATCTGATCGATCCCGTCGCCGACCGGCTGGAGGCCTGGGGCATGAGCCGCACCGGCGCCACCGCCACCATTACCGTGGGCACGCTGCTGATCTTCCTGCTGCTGCTGGTGGTGGTGGTGCCGACGCTGGTTGCGCAGATGATCGATCTGGCCCAGGTGCTGCCGCAGCTGGTGCGCGACGCCCGCGCCTTTGCCTCCGAGCATTTCCCCTCGGTCTTCGAGGAAAACAGCCGCATTCACCAGGCGGTCACCTCCTTTGCGCAGACGCTGCAGTCGCGCGCGGTCGAGCTGCTGCAATCGGTGCTGGGCGGCGCGGCGTCTTTCCTGAATATCGTGATCCTGCTGGTGATCGTGCCGGTGGTGGCGGTCTATCTGCTGCTGGACTGGGACCGGATGGTCGCCCGCATCGACGAGCTGCTGCCGCGCGACCACCAGCCGGTGATCCGCCGCCTGGCCGGCGAGATCGACGCCGTGCTCGCCTCCTTCATCCGCGGCATGGGCACCGTCTGCCTGATCCTCGGCACCTATTACGCGGTGGCGCTGATGCTGGTGGGGCTGAACTTCGGCCTCGCGGTCGGCTTCATTGCCGGCCTTATCACCTTCATCCCCTACCTCGGCGCCCTGATCGGCGGCGCGCTGGCCATCGGCCTGGCGCTGTTCCAGTTCTGGGGCGACTGGGTGTCGATCGGGCTGGTCGCCATCATCTTTGCCATCGGCCAGGTGGCTGAGGGCAACTTCCTGACCCCCAAGCTGGTGGGCAGCTCCGTGGGCCTGCACCCGGTGTGGCTCTTGCTGGCGCTGTCAGTGTTCGGCGCCTTGTTCGGCTTTGTCGGGATGCTGGTGGCGGTGCCTGTCGCGGCAGCGTTCGGCGTGATCGCTCGGTTCCTGACCGAGCAATACCTGGACAGCCGCCTGTATCAGGGCCAGAGCCACCGGGACGCGGGGGCGGAATAAACCCATGGCGCAGCAGCTGAGCTTTGATCTCCCGGCGAAACCGGCGCTGGGGCGGGAGGATTTCTTTGTCGCGCCGTCCAATGCGATGGCGGTGGCGCTGCTGGATCCGCAGTTCGCCTGGCCCAGCGGCAAGCTGGTGCTGACCGGCCCCAAGGGCGCGGGCAAGACCCATCTGGCGCATGTCTGGGCCAGCCAGACCGGGGCACGGATCCTGCCCGCCGAACGCCTGACGGAACAGATGGTGCCGGAGCTGGCGCAAGGCCCGGTGGTGGTCGAGGATGTGCCGCAGATCGCCGATGACACCGTCCAGCAGAACGCCCTGTTCCACCTGCACAATCTGGTGCTGGCCAACGGCCATTCGCTGGTGATGACCGGCCGCGGCGCACCGAATCTCTGGGGGCTGACGCTGCCCGACCTGCAAAGCCGGGTGCAGGCCGCCACCCATGCCGAGCTGCAGCCGCCTGACGACCAATTGCTGGCAGTGGTGCTGGCCAAGCTGTTCAACGACCGCCAGATCACCCCGAAGCCGGATGTGATTCCCTATCTGGTGGCGCATATGGACCGCTCCTTTGCCGCCGCGGCGCAGATCGTGCGGCGGCTGGACCAGCTGTCCTTGGCGGAAAAACGCAGCCTGACCCGCCCCCTGGCGGTGCGGGTGCTCTCTGAGGTGCGCGAGGAGGCGGCGGAAAATGACGCATCCGCAAGCGGTTGACCCCTGCCCGCCCATGCACCATCCTGACCGCGGATCGCAAGACGGAGCCCTCATGAACCTGTCCCAGGACCCCGCCGCCGCTGCCACCGATTGGGGCCCCTTCGGGCGTCCGATCTTTGATGACCCCAAGGCCCGGGCGCTGTCGCGGGTGGGGGTGGTCGATGTCGGCTCCAACTCGGTCCGGCTGGTGGTGTTTGACGGCGCCGCCCGCAGCCCGGCCTACTTCTACAACGAAAAGATCATGTGCGCCCTGGGCGCCGGCCTGTCTGAATCGGGCCGTCTCAACCCGGAGGGCCGCGCCCGCGCCCTGTCCGCCTTGCACCGGTTCCAGCATCTGGCCCAGGGCATGGGGCTGCCGCCGCTGTCCGCGGTGGCCACCGCCGCAGTGCGCGACGCCGAGGACGGGCCGGAGTTCTGCGAAGAGGTGCTGCGCGAGACCGGGCTGAAGATCCACGTCATCGACGGGCGCGAAGAGGCGCGGCTGTCGGCGCAGGGGGTGCTTCTTGGCTGGCCCGGCGCCTACGGGCTGGTCTGCGACATCGGCGGCTCCTCGATGGAGCTGGCGGAGATCCAGGAAAACACCGTGGGCCGCCGGGTGACCTCGCCCTTGGGGCCGCTGAAGCTGCGCGACATCAAGGGCGGGCGCAAGGGCCGCAAGGCCTATATCAAGGACGTTATGGAGCAGCTGCGCGGCGAAATGGGCGCGCAGCGCGACCGGCTGTTCCTGGTCGGCGGCAGCTGGCGCGCCATTGCCCGCATCGACATGCACCGGCGCGGCTATCCGCTGAAGGTGCTGCACGAATACCGGATGAGCGCCAGCGACGTGCGCGAAACCGCGAAATACATCGAGAAGCGCGACCTGAACAAGCTGCGCGAGGCCTGCGGCATCTCCTCCAGCCGGATGGCGCTGGTGCCTTATGCGATCGACGTGCTGACCCGGCTCATTCACACCTTCAAGCCGAAGGATATCGCGGTCTCCAGCTATGGCATCCGCGAGGGCCTGCTGTACGAGCAGATGCCGCAGCGGCTGCGCGCCCGCGACCCGCTGGTCGAGGCCTCCCGCTTTGCCGAGATGAAGGACGCCCGCGTCCCCGGCTTCGGCAAGACGCTCTATGATTTCGTGAACCCGCTGTTCGCCAATGCCCGGCACAGCAAACGTCGGCTGGTCAAGGCGGCTTGCCTGCTGCATGACGTCAGCTGGCGGGCGCATCCCGACTACCGCGCCGAGGTCTGTTTCGACAACGCCACCCGCGCCAACCTGGGCGGGCTCAAGCATTCCGAACGGGTGTTCCTGGGCCTTGCGCTGCTGCACCGTTACAGCAACAAGCGGCACGGCAGCTCTTTCGAGTATCTTTATGATCTCTTGGACGAAAAGGGCCAGCACGAGGCGGAGGTACTGGGCAAGGCGATGCGGTTCGGCGCCATGCTGATGGTGACCAGCAACGGCGAGATCGGGTCGTTGCAATGGCAGCCGCGCAAGCGGGTGCTGCATGTGAGGCTGCCCGATACGGCGCGGCCGCTTTACGGCGAAGTGGCGGAATCGCGGCTGAAGTCGCTGGCCAAGGCGCTGGATGCGGAAATCGACCTGAAGTTCAGAAAACCCCTGCCGGAGGCGGAGGCCGAAACAGAACAGGCGCCGGAGTAACCGGCGCCGTCACGGACGCTCCGGCGGGGCATCAGATTTCGGTGACGCCCTCGTCTTCGCCCTTGTCTTCCTTGGCAGGCGCGTTGTCCTTGGGCTTCTTGCGGATGATGATGTCGCCGTTGGGCAGCACCTCCGGCAGCTCATAGGCGCTCCAGTCCTCCACCTGTTCGGCGATATCCGCCAGCGCCGGCCCCATCTCGGCCAGGAATGCGGCCATTGACGGGCCGATCTCCTGCATCATGCCCTGCAGGTCCTCGAGCGCCGGCGCCATCTCCTGGCGCAGGCCTTCCCAGAACAGTTCCGCCCCGCGCTCCATCAGCGAGGAGCCGCTGTCCTCCTCCCCCGCCTCCTGGGCGGCGAGCGGAGCGGACATCAGGGCAATCAGGGCGGCGGGCAGAAGGATCTGTTTCATGAGGTCAATATAGGGGCCGTTTGGCAGGGGGAACAGGGGGCAGTGCGGCACGGCCGAATCCTTGCCGCCCCGGACAGCCGCGATCAGGAGAGCCGCGGGATCTGCACCGCCGCAGCCTGCGCGGGCCTGCCGGCCGGGTCCGGGCAGAGCAGCGGGTCCGACAGGATCAGCGGCGGCCTGCCGGGGCTGGTGCTGCAGGGTGGGCGGCTGTGGCCCTCTGCGCCTGGCGCCTGGCGCGCGGGAGGCTCCGGCGGCGGCGCATAGGTCTGCAGCAGCGGCTGGCTGTTCTTCTTGTGGCGGGCGATCAGTTTGCGCTGCTGCTTGCCCGCAGGCACATGGCGCGCAGGCTCCGGCGGCGCGTCTTCGCCGGCCAGCGCCGGGAACAGGCGCTTGAGCCGGCCGCGTTCCGCAGGCGGCAGGGTGTTCAGCGCCTCCGGCCCCATCAGCAGGCTTTCGGCGGGGGCGCCTTCGGCCAGGACAACCTCGTGCTGCGCGAAGATCAGGTGGAAATATTCCACCGCCGCCACGGCGTCGTCGATGCGGATGCCGGGCAGCGCGGTCAGCTGGTGGGCGGCAGCCAGCACCTGCGCCTGGCCGAACATGCGCTCAGCAATGCGGGAGCAGACCAGCAGCCGGTGCTGGCGCGACACCCGCAGGTCGCGCTGCGGCAGGCCGCCGCCCAGGGCGCCGGCGCGGATCAGCACCGGGCAAAGCTTCGGGTTGCGGCCGACCTGCTCCGCGCTGACGGCGC
Organism: Leisingera sp. JC11; assembly: GCF_040704725.1. Lineage (NCBI taxonomy): Bacteria > Pseudomonadati > Pseudomonadota > Alphaproteobacteria > Rhodobacterales > Roseobacteraceae > Leisingera > Leisingera sp. JC11. The sequence continues at coordinate 65,934 of NZ_JBFCVS010000011.1, read as the reverse complement.
GGAAGGTCACCATCCGCAGAGCGGCATACCCGCCATCTGCGGTCAGCAGGTCCTGCCCCGGGCGCAGCATCTCAACCGGACAGGGGCCCTCGGTGGTGCTGATAAGGGTGCCGCGGACAAAGCAGACCACATCCGCATAGTTCCAGCTGGTGGTGTGGCTCTGGTAGCTGCCCAGGGTTGCGCCGGTGCTGAAGGCAGAGCCCGGCCCCGGCACGAAATACCAGCTGCCGCCGGTATTGAAGAAATAGAAGGTTTCGGTATGCGCCGCGCCGCCAGTGTCGGTGAAGGCGATGTCGATCGCATAGGGGCTGCCGCCTGTCTTGCCAAAGGAGCCGCCGTCGATGCTGATGCGCTCGTCTTTGTCGCTGTTGCCGTCATAGGAGGTGTCATTGTCCTTGAAAACAGCGGTGTGGGAGGTGTTGTACTGCGCGTTGTAGCCGGTGCCCGACCACTTGAAGGCTTCTGCCGTATACTCAGCCATGGCTGCGCTCAGCCCCGGCTGGCGGGGGCAGCATCGTCCAGTGCCTTGAACACCGCACGCAGCCCGCCCGGCCGCAGCTTGCAGCGGGCCGCATCCTGGCCCAGCGCCTGCGCCGCGGCCGCGCGGTCGCGGCTGTCAAGCTCCGCGCCGAACCGGGCTTCCAGCTCTGCCGCAAAGGCCTTGTTTCTGTCTTGGTTACTCATACACCAGCACCTGCGCTTGCGGACCACCGCGCGAACACCACCCGCAGGCCTGAAATGTGGGGGGCGCCGCCCGCTCCCGCAAGGGAACGTCCGCCTCCAAGTGCCTAAGATTTAAGGAAAACCGGGCTGAATCCGATACTCGACACAGGGTCACGCTGCCTCAATGTCCGGCGGTGCCGGGAATTGACCGGAGCTATCCAGCAGCGCCTGCCGCATCTCTGGGCCAGCGCGTATTTCGCACCGGCCCTCTGCGGCAACCCCTTCGCGGCAACGCCGACCCCCTCGGGACAGACGACGCCTTTCAGAGTTTTTGCGCAGGTGTTCTGCACTCAGCCCCGCCCTGACGTATCCCAATAGGCGGCGGGCATGATTGGCTCCACAGCCGTTGTCCTGCCGCTCAGCGGCTCCACGGCGCCCGGGGTCAGTTCCAGCACCATCCAGGCTTCCGGAACTGTCAGCAGATCCGGATAGGGCGTTTGCTTGCCGGTCGGGACAAACCCGTGCTGCGGATAATAGGCCGGCACGCCCAGCACAAAGACCGCGTCCGTCCCGACGGCCCTGAGGCGGCTGATGCCGGTCTCCATCAACTCCGTCCCGACACCATGGCGCTGATACTCCGGCAGCACGCCGAGAGGGGCCAGCAGAAAGCATTTGGCGTCCGGGTGATCGAGGAAACGAAACGGCGTGAACAGCACATTGCCCGCCACCCGGCCGCCCCGGCTGGCGGTGATTGAGATGGTGTCCGGCAGGGCGAGCAGACCTTCCGCAAGTTCTGCGATTTCTGGTCCTTCCTCGGCGCCGAATGCCAGGCGGTGGATATTTTTGATGGTTTCTATTTCCTTAGGGTCCATTTCAGGTCTCCTCGTGATGAATTGCTTTGGCCGCGCCGGGCAAGGGGCTTGCCCTGGCCGGCGCGGCATTGGCTGCCCGCCCCCCTTGCTGAGGGGCGGTTCGGGCGGAAAGGGCCTGCCATTGGCATGGCCGTTCCTATCGCTGGTTCATTTGCGCGCGCACGGATCTGATCCCCAGCGGCGATGCGCGGTAGGGGCCGCCGTTGCGCGAACGGATGAAGCGCCGTTTCAGAAGGCGCTGGAACACGGCCAGGGTGCAGTCGGACAGCACATGGCCTTCGCGCGTGTAGCAGGTGACGCCGTGGATCTTGCCGTTTGCAAGCCGCTCATGGCGGATGGATCCGCCAAGGGCGAGTTCATGCAAAACACGCTGCTCGTGCTTTGAGATATTCAAGGGAGTGTCTCGATTTATGAAAGTGCAAGAATAGGGTCACTCAGCGTCACGCGTGAGTGGTCCTGTTGTTGCGAGTGTTCCCGAATGTTTCGCCGGGAACGGGCGTTAGGCCCGGGTCTCTTTCATAAAATCTCCATCACGAAAGGCGTCATGCCTCAAGTTCGCGGCTCAGATAGTTGGCAGTTCGCACATTGTCAAGCTGAGGCCGCAAGACCCGCCCGGCCCCTGGAAAGCGTCATCAAGGGTCAGACGGCCGGGAGTGCTTGCACTGAAGCGCCCCCCCTCCGCCCTCATGCCACCTCGATATCCAGCGTCACCGGGAAATGGTCCGAGGCGTCCAGCAGCGCCTGGCGCATCTCTGCGTCGGCGTAGCATTCGCCGTCCTCGAACGGGTGCCAGATGCGCCACTGGGGGCGGAACGCCATCAGGCTTTGCGAGATCATCACATAATCGAGCAGCGCCCGGGTGAAGCGCTTGGTCTCTGCGTTGTAAAACCGCGAGGTGCTGGGCGGGATGTCCGGGCGCGGCTGCAGCAGGCTTTGGGCGTGGGGGTCGTGCAGCAGCTCGCCCATCACAATCTCGACCGAGGACTGGCCGAACAGCCGTTCATACTGATCCAGGCCGGGGCCATCGTTGAGGTCGCCCAGAACCACGACATGCTCGCCCGCGCCCGTATGCTCCGCAACCCGGCGGTGCAGCCAGATTGCCTGCGCCAGCTGCTTGCGGCGGTTGGCGATGGCCGTGGCGGTGATCTCGGTGGCGGTGCGGGCGCCGTGCGGCGCCTTGGATTTCAGATGCGCGCCGATCATCCGCAGCGCGGTGCCGCCCTTGGTCGTCACCGCCAGCTCCAGCGGCGGTTTCGAGAATTCCACCTGATCCAGCCGCTCATCCACGTCGAGGTCGATCTCGAACACCCCGTCAAAGCGCGGCGCGGCGGCGGAGGAGCGGGCGTCATGCTCCGCGTCCAGCACGTCCGGGTCGTAAAGCAGCGCGATTTCCTGGTGGGTGTCGTTCGGGAAGCCGCTGACCGCCTCGCGCGCGCGCAGCCCGGCCTCGGCGGCGAAGGCTTCCAGCGCCCGGGTGGTGCGCTGGGTGCGGCCGGTATTGGGGGCCTCGATCACCATCACCGCATCGGCGTCGATGCGGCGCAGCACATGGGCGATGGCGCGGCCCTGCGTGTAGCGGTCCACCCCGTGCACGCCGGACGGCTTGCCGTCCAGCATCAGCCGGTCGTTCTTGTCGAACAGATAGGCGAACCACTCGATATTATACGTGGCCAGCCGCATTGCCGCCGCACCCGCTGATCTCATCCCAGGCGCGGTTGATGTCGATCATCCGCTTCTCCGCCAGCCGCACCGCCTCTTCCGGCACCCCGCGGGCGATCATCGCATCCGGGTGGGTGTCGCGCACCAGCTTGCGCCAGTGCTTGCGGATCTCCTCTCGGGTCATCTCAGGCGAGACGCCGAGCACCGTGTAGGGATCCTTGGGCGCATCCGGCACAAAGCGCGCGCGCAGCGCCTGGAACTGCTGCGGCGTCTGGCCGAAGATGCGGCTCACCTCCTCCAGGAATTCGTTCTCGCCCGGGTGGTAGAAGCCGTCGGCCATGGCGATATGGAACAGCCCCTCCATCAGGTCGCACAGCGTGGTGGGGTCGTTTCCGAACATCCGCTGGATGCGGCGGGCGTATTCCTGGTAGCCCGCCACGTCAGTGCGCGCCATGTTGAAGACGCGGGCCGCCCCGGCCTCATCATCCCGTGCGATCTGGAACACCTCGCGGAAGGCGGTGACCTCGTCGCGGGTGACCTGCCCGTCGGCCTTGGCCATCTTGGCGCCAAGCGCGATCACGGCGATGGCGAAGGCAACGGTGCGTTCGGGCGGCGCGCGCAGCTTGTCAAAGACGTCGGTCAGGCTTTCGCCTGCGGCAAGCGCGGCCAGCGCGTCGGATATGCGGGTCCAGAGTGACATGGGGCGAGCCTATCCGGGTTTGGCGGCACTGTCAGGGGCGGGAATACCCGGTGTCAGGATTTTCTGCATGAAAACAGTGTCGAGCCAGAGGCCGTTCTTGCAGCCGAGCTCCGGCATCCGGGCGGTTTCGACGTAGCCGAGGGCGGCGTGGAAGGCGATGGCGGCAGGGTTGGCGCTGCTGACGCTGGCGATCAGAACATGCAGGCCAGTCTCCCTTGCCTTCTCCTCCAGTGCCAGCATCAACCGGCGGCCTGTGCCCTGCCCCTGCGCCGCGGGCAGCAGGTGGATGGTGTGCTCGGCGGTGAAGCGGTAGCCAGGGCCGGAGCGGAAGGGGAAGAAAAACGCGTGGCCGAGGATTTCTCCGTCCTTTTCCGCCACCAGATAGGCGCCGTTGCTGGCAGCGATCTGCTCACGCACCTGTTCCGGTGTCTTCTCGATCGTGTTGAAGGTCGCCAGCGTGTCGCGGATCACCCAGTTGGCAATGGCGCAGACGGCGTTAGCGTCGCCTTCGGTTGCAGGGCGGATGATCATCGGAGCACTCGCGGCCCGTGCGGCGTGTCAAACTCCGCCATCATTGCCGGCGCGCCCTGTTCGACCTTCAGGCGCGGGTCGTTGAGGAGGCGGTCCAGCGCGGTCTGTAAATCAGAGGCCTCCGGGTGGCTGAGGACCAGCCGGGTCAGGCGGCAGCCGGACTGCGGCAGTTTGCCTGCGGGAGGCTCTGCCTGCCACTGCAGGACCGCCGGGAACAGGTTGTCATAGGGCAGCAGCCCGTCCGCAGGCACCGTCATCAGCCAGCTGAGATCGCCGCGCTGCATCTGCACATGCCGCTGCGCATGGGGCGGCAGCAGGGGGTTCTCCGCTTCCAGATCTTCGCTGCGAAGGATCCAGTTATTGAGCCGGGCGGGGCCTTCAAAGCGGTCGAGGTTGAACCAGCGCGGCTGTTCCTGCGGCTGGGCCTCCGGGTCGGTGGCGATGGCCTCCAGGTACAGCCCGTCCTCCAGCCCGATCAGCCGGTTATGGGTGCCATAGCGGGCATGAGAGCCGCCGGGGCCGAGGGCGATGCCGAGCGATTGCTCCACATGGGCGACAGCGTCCCCCAGCGTTTCGCCGGCCACCGCCAGGTGATCGAGTATCATGTGCGCCCTCCCCTTTTGCGCGTGAGACTAGCGGCGCTGCGGCGGGGTGCAAGGCGGGACTTGCGGCTGACCGGGATGGCTGAGGCTTCCAATCGGCCGAGGATAAGGATTAATGTGCAGCCAAACTTTGTTGGGACATTTTAAGTGAACAGGCCGAAACCGCCCCAGGACGCAATAATCTACAAAACCAGCGATGGGCTGGAGTTCTGGATGGATTACAAGAAATCTGGTTCGCCGCTGATGGCACCGACAATCCGTACCAGCAACCCGGAAATCTGCATCATTTTTGTTCCGACGACTGATGACCACGACGACGCTTATTTGATGCATTACTATGGTACGTCAATGGTCTTTTCCAATCCCGCTCCTTCACTCCACAGGCATTGCGACGTTCATGATAGACTACGGGAAGAAAACCCGGATGTTGATTTTGCCATCAAGTGGATTGGCAGAGATGCAAAATGGATTGAACAAACGGGTGAAAAGGATGGATGTATTCACACCATTCCGTCTGCGCGTAAATTCAGGAGCAGGCAGGAACAGGAAGAGATGACACGACTGTTTTGCGAGCTCATGGCTTGGGGCAATTGGGGGCCATACCCGATGTATAGAGGCGGTTTCCCATTAAATGCCGGCTCAACGTGGAAGAAGATCGACAAAAGGCTTGTTGGTTTTGACCACAAGCTGAAGGCGCGCCTGGCTGCAGGTGAATTTGTTCAGCGGTCAATAATCGCCAGCCTATTTTGTCTCTTTAAAAAAAATCCGGCTTAAACCCATGCCGCCAGCGCCCAGATCCCGGCAATCACCGTCGGGTAAAACGTCCCGGCAAAGCCCAGGCCTCGCAAAGGCGGCGACAGGTGGTAGCCGCCCCAGAACAACAGCCGCATGACGGCGAAGGAAAGGCCGAGGGCGATGGCTACGGCGCCGCCCAGGGTGACGGCGGCAAAAGGCCAGATGGCCAGCGCCAGCACCAGCTGCTCGATGCTGTTGGTCAGCACCCGCTGGTCGATTTCTGCCGCCGAGCCGGGGGCGAAGGGCTCTCCGTCGATGACGGCGTCATCGAAGAACCGCCGCTGCGCTAGGCGGCCGATGATCAGCGCCAGCACCAGCCCCGGCGCAAGGAAGGCGCCGGGCAATGCGATGGGGGCCGGGATATAGGGCAGGCCCAGCCATTGCGGCAGGCCAACAACCAGCACGCCCCAAAGGGCGCCGAGGACCATGCCGGTGAGGATCTGGGGACGTTTGGAGCGCTGCATGGCGCCACTCAACCACCGCGCCACGGGTTTGCCAAGGCATGGCGTAACACCCCCGGCGGAAAGCTGCGGCACGCGGCATCAAGTTTTTGAAAAACAAGCGCTCCCGCCCAGTGCCGGCCTGTGCCACGGGCACATCCGCACCGGTTGGGCGCGGCATCGCGCCTCCGCGCGATGCAGGCAGCCCGCCCCGATCGGGGCGGGCTGCCGGGCCCAAAGCCGCCAAGGGGGCGGCCCGGAGGGCGGGCACCTGCGGGTGCGGGAGTGCCTCCCCTGCCCCGCAGATGCGGTTTTCGTGTCAGGCGCGCGCTTCGCGGATCAGGCGCAGGATGTCCTGGGCCGCTTCCGGGATGTTGGTGCCGGGGCCGAAGATCGCCTTGACGCCTTTCGAGTACAGGAACTCGTAGTCCTGCTGCGGAATGACACCGCCGCAGATCACGATGATGTCGCCTGCGCCTTCCGCCTTCAGCGCCTCGACCAGCTGCGGCGCCAGCGTCTTGTGGCCCGCGGCCTGGCTGGAGATGCCGATCACGTGGACGTCGTTGTCGATGGCGTCCTGGGCGGCCTCTGCCGGGGTCTGGAACAGCGGGCCCACGTCGACGTCAAAGCCGATGTCGGCAAAGGCGGTTGCAATCACCTTGGCGCCGCGGTCGTGGCCGTCCTGACCCATTTTGACCACCAGCAGCCGCGGGCGGCGGCCTTCCTCCTCGGCGAAGTCCTCGATCGATTTCTGGATCGCGGCAAAGCCCTCGTCGCCCTCGTAGGCGGCGCCGTAGACGCCGGCCAGGGTTTTCACCTCGGCGCGGTGGCGGCCGAATTCCTTTTCCATTGCCATGGAGATTTCTCCGACTGAGGCCCGCGCGCGGGCGGCTTCGACTGCGGCTTCCAGCAGGTTGCCCTCGCCTGATGCGGCGCGGCGGGTCAGTTCATCGAGAGCAGCCTGGCAGGCAGCCTCGTCGCGGGTGTCGCGCATCTTTTGCAGGCGGGCGATCTGGGCGTCGCGCACCGCGTGGTTGTCCACGTCGAGGATGTCGATCGGGTCTTCCTTGTCCTTGCGGTACTTGTTGACGCCAACCACAACCTCGTCGCCGCGGTCGATCATCGCCTGGCGGCGGGCCGCCGATTCCTCGATGCGCAGCTTGGGCATGCCGCTCTCGACGGCCTTGGTCATGCCGCCCATCTCCTCGACCTCTTCCATCAGCGCCCAGGCCTTGTCGACCAGCTCAGCCGTCAGGCTTTCGATGTAGTAGGAGCCGGCCAGCGGGTCGACCACATTGGTGACGCCGGTTTCCTCCTGCAGCACCAGCTGGGTGTTGCGGGCGATGCGGGCGGAGAAATCGGTGGGCAGCGCGATGGCTTCGTCCAGCGCGTTGGTGTGCAGCGACTGGGTGCCGCCGAGCACGGCAGACATCGCCTCATAGGCGGTGCGGATCACGTTGTTGTAGGGGTCCTGCTCTTGCAGCGAAACGCCGGAGGTCTGGCAGTGGGTGCGCAGCATCTTGGAGCGTTCGGATTTGGCGCCGAATTCGGTCATCACCCGGTGCCACAGGGTGCGGGCGGCGCGCAGCTTGGCGATTTCCATGAAGAAATTCATGCCGATCGCAAAGAAGAACGAGAGGCGGCCTGCGAATTTGTCCACGTCCATGCCCGCGTCCAAAGCCGCGCGCACGTATTCGCGCCCGTCGGCGATGGTATAGGCCAGCTCCTGCACCAGGTTCGCGCCGGCCTCCTGCATGTGGTAGCCGGAGATCGAGATCGAGTTGAACTTGGGCATCTCGTTGGAGGTGTATTCGATGATGTCCGAGATTATCCGCATCGAGGGCTTGGGCGGATAGATATAGGTGTTGCGGACCATGAACTCCTTGAGGATGTCGTTCTGGATGGTGCCCGCCAGCAGGCTCTTGTCGTGGCCCTGTTCTTCGCCTGCGACGATGAAGGAGGCCAAGACCGGGATCACCGCGCCGTTCATGGTCATCGAGACCGAGACCTTGTCGAGCGGGATGCCGTCGAACAGGATTTTCATGTCCTCGACTGAATCGATGGCCACGCCGGCTTTGCCGACATCGCCGACCACGCGCGGGTGGTCGCTGTCATAGCCGCGGTGGGTGGCGAGGTCGAAGGCGACCGAGACGCCCTGCTGGCCCGCGGCCAGGTTGCGGCGGTAGAAGGCGTTGGATTCCTCCGCGGTGGAGAAGCCCGCGTACTGGCGGATGGTCCAGGGGCGGCCTGCGTACATGGTGGCCTTCACCCCGCGGGTGAAGGGGCCGAAACCGGGGAGCGTGCCCATGTGGGGCAGATCCCTGGTGTCGTCTTCGGTATAGAGCGGCTTGACCTCGATGCCTTCCAGCGTCTGCCAGTTGAGGTCGTCAACAGCCCGTCCGCGCAGCTCTTTCTCAGCCAGAGCCCGCCATTCGTCTTTGTTTGTCATCAGGTCTTCCTCTTGTCAGTCGGGTACGGGGCGGGTTCAGTCCCGCCGCCTGTTTATCCGGGTCGCGGGCCAGCGCGGCGAGGCCGCCGGCCCCGCCTGCCAGCCACATCATGTCGTCGGCGTAAGCCTCGCGCAGGGATGCGGTTTGCGCGTCGTTGAAGGGGCGCCAGCGGCCGGAGCCTTCGGGCAGCCCAGCCGCCGCTGCGGGCGGCAGGCTGGCGCGCAGGTCCTGCAGGCAGAGCGAAGCGTTGAGGCGCACCCGCGCGTGGGCGCGCGGCGCCTCAGCGCCGGTGAGGGCTTCCAGCGCCACCTCCGGCCGGGCGCCGAAGGTTTCGAACGGCAGCACGTGCAGGCGCACACCGGGCATTGCGCAGGCAATGTCGGTGATCACGTCGCGCCAGCTGCGCGGCGATTGTGCCAGCCGGTCGAGGCTGGTCTCCGAAAGCGGCTTGCGGCCGCGCGCCGCCGCATAGGCCAGCGCCGAGGCCCAGTAGCTGTCGAGGCTGCGGATCGAGAGCGCCACGTCGGTGACCGCGCCGCCGAAGGCCTGGGAGAAACGCGCCATCCGCTCCCCCACGCCGCCGTAGAGATCGCCGAGGCGCAGGTTCTGGCGCACCGAGCCGATCATGTTCTCATCGCTCACCAGCAGCTGCCGGACACCCTGATCGCGGCTGGCCGCCATCTGGATCTGCAGGCGCCCCTGGGCGCGCTGCACCAGGTTGCGGCCCGAAACCGGCGCCGGCCCCGGCAGGATGCCGTGGAACAGCCCGTTGCGGGTGCGGTACGGGCCCCAGAAGCCGATGCCCTGTTTCTCAAGCCCTTGCGCATTGTGGCGCATGTATTCCTGGAACGAGGTGGTTGCGCAGCGGTGCGCGCCGGTGTGCAGGATGACTTTCATAGCGTTACGGGACCTCTGATGGAGGGCCGCAGGCCGCAGCCCGGTCAAGGGGAATGGCACGATCATGGCCGGTAACCCCTCATTATCCCGTTAACGATGATGTTTTTTCGCCAAGCTGCGGAATTCACAGTCGCATTTGCCGCCGGCGCGCATATATTCAACACAACAGGAGAGATCATGAGAGCAATCCTAAGCGTTGTTTTGGCAGGGTTCCTGCCGCTGGCGGCTGCGGCTGCGGATGGCAGTGCGCCGGAGCTGATCCAGCCCGGGTATGACGTCGAGCTGGAGGAATTCCAGTGGACGCACCGCCCGGTGGTGGTGTTTGCCGACAGTCCCGAAGACCCGCGGTTCCATGAGCAGATGGAGCGGCTGATGGAGGGCATCGAGGCGCTGAAGACGCGCGATGTGGTGGTGCTGACCGACACCGATCCGGCGGCCAAATCGGCCCTGCGCAAGAAGCTGCGGCCGCGCGGCTTCATGCTGGTGCTGGTGGGCAAGGATGGCGGCGTCAAGCTGCGCAAGCCGCACCCCTGGACGGTGCGCGAGCTGTCCCGCACCATCGACAAGTTCCCGGAACGGCTGCGCGAAGTGGAAGAGCGGCGCGGCGGGTGAAGCCGCCCGGCAGGTCCGGTCAGCCGTTGCCGCGGACGTAGATCAGCGCCATCGCCTGTTTGTCCAAGACCACCATCGCGCCGGTTTCCGGCACGAACACCAGATTGGACGCGGGATTGCGGATCGCCTGATAATAGACGGATTTGACCAGATCGGTCATGCAGCTGACGCCCGCCAGCCCGGAATTCAGCACCCCCAGCCCCTGCGGCAGGTCGCGGGACATGATGTCCTCCGTCACCGCGTTGGGGGATTTGCCGGACACCGCGAACATCACCGGCTTGCCGGCCTCCAGCATCTTCATGCCGGTGTTGAGCGAGCGGGCGCGGTCCACCAAGGACGTGATGCGCGGGTTTTCCGCGGTGTGGAACACCGCCGCGGTGCAGCTCATCGAGCTTTCGAAGAAAAATGTCTCCCCCAGCTCCACCCAGGCGGAGAGCTGGGCGCGCAGCGCCTCTTCCTTGTCCAGCGCGCAGGCGGACAGCAGCGCCAGAGCGGACAGCAGGCAGGTCAGGAGACGGATCATGCGGCACCTTGTGGTCGTCAAACGCCGTGAGTGTCGCAGAAAAAACTGAAGATTCGGTGCATGGCACCCTGCGGTGCGGGGCAGGCATGCCCGCCGGGGCGGGAAAACCCGCCTGCCCGGCTGCATATGCGCCTGCCCCGAGGTGCATTATTCGAATTCCATGATCACATCGTCGACCGCCAGGCTGTCGCCGGCGGATGCGTTGATCTTGGACACCACGCCCTTTTTCTCGGCGCGCAGGATGTTTTCCATCTTCATCGCCTCGACGGTGCAGAGCGCCTGGCCCTCCTGGACCTCCTGCCCCACTTCGACGTCGACCTTCACAATGAGGCCGGGCATCGGGCACAGAAGCATCTTGGAGGTGTCGGGAGCGACCTTTTCCGGCATCAGCTCGGCCAGTTCGGCCTGGCGCGGGGTGCGCACCTTGACGGCCAGATCGGCGCCGCGGGAGCGGACGCGGAAGCCCTGGGTCACCTTGCCCACCTTCAGCACCAGGGTTTCGCCGTCCACGTTCAGGGTGGCCAGCTGGTCGCCCGGGGTCCAGTCGGAAGTCACACGGTAGCTGCCGCCGCCGTCGAAGTTGACGGTGGCGCCCTCGCGGTCGGCGTCGATCACCACGCCGAAGGACTGGCCCTGCAGGGTGACCACCCAATCGGTGCCGACCTTGCGCTCGTGGTTGTCCATCCGGCCCGACACGCGGGTGCGGCGGATTTCGGCAACCCGGTGCATCGCGGCGCAGGCGGCGGCGATCTTGCGCAGGTCGTCGCTGTGCAGTTCGACGCCTTCGAAGCCGTCCGGGTATTCCTCGGCAATGAAGGCGGTGGTCATGTCGCCGGAGATGAATTTCGGGTGGTCCATCACCGCCGACAGGAACGGCAGGTTGTGGCCGATGCCCTCCACCTCGAAGCTGTCGAGCGCGGTGCGCATGGCGCCGATGGCGTCCTCGCGGGTCGGCGCCCAGGTGCAGAGCTTGGCGATCATCGGGTCGTAGTACATCGAGATCTCGCCGCCCTCGTAGACGCCGGTGTCGTTGCGCACCGCGGTCTCGCCCGCGGGGGCATCGCCCTGCCATTTGCCGTTGACCAGCATCGGGCCCGCGGCGGTTTCCGCCGGCGGGCGGTAGCGGGTCAGGCGGCCGATGGAGGGCAGGAAGCCGCGGTAGGGATCTTCGGCATAGAGGCGGTTTTCAATCGCCCAGCCGGTGAGTTTCACGTCTTCCTGGCGCATCGGCAGCTCGGCCCCGTCGGCGACGCGGATCATCTGCTCCACCAGGTCGACGCCGGTGATCAGCTCGGTGACCGGGTGCTCCACCTGCAGGCGGGTGTTCATTTCCAGGAAGTAGAAGTTCTTGTCGCCGTCGACGATGAATTCGACGGTGCCGGCAGAGGAATAGCCCACCGCCTTGGCCAGCGCCACGGCCTGTTCGCCCATGGCGCGGCGGGTGTCTTCATCAAGGAAGGGCGACGGGGCCTCTTCCACCACTTTCTGGTTGCGGCGCTGGATCGAGCATTCGCGCTCGCCCAGGTAGATGCCGTTGCCATGCTTGTCGCAGAGGACCTGGATTTCGATGTGGCGCGGCTGGGTGACGAATTTCTCGATGAAGATCCGGTCGTCGCCGAAGGAGTTCGCGGCCTCGTTCTTGGAGGACTGGAAGCCTTCGCGGGCCTCCTCGTCGTTCCAGGCGATCCGCATGCCCTTGCCGCCGCCGCCGGCGGAGGCCTTGATCATCACCGGGTAGCCGATCTCATTCGAAATCTTCACCGCCTCGTCGGCATCGGCAATCAGGCCCATGTAGCCGGGCACGGTGGACACACCGGCCTCCTGGGCGATTTTCTTGGAAGTGATCTTGTCGCCCATCGCCTCGATCGCGCCTTTCGGGGGGCCGACAAAGGCGACGCCTTCGGCCTCGAGCGCCTCGGCGAACTTGGAGTTCTCCGAGAGGAAGCCGTAGCCCGGGTGCACCGCCTGGGCGCCGGTCTGGCGGATCGCCTCCATCACCTTGTCGATGACGATATAGGACTGGTTGGCGGGCGGCGGGCCGATGTGGACGGCCTCGTCGGCCATTTGCACATGCAGGGCCTGCTTGTCGGCGTCGGAGTAGATGGCAACGGTCTTGATGCCCATTTTCCGCGCGGTTTTGATCACGCGGCAGGCGATCTCGCCCCGGTTGGCGATCAGGATCTTATCAAACATAGGCAGTCCCTTGTTCCTTGGTATTCCGGAATGCAAAACGCCGCGCCCGGGGAAGACCCGGACGCGGCGTTTGCGCGATGTCAGAAGCGGCCCGCGAAGGGCGGCTGTTCAGAGCGGCGGCAGGCGCCTCAGCACTTGCGGGGGTTTTGCTCGCAATAGACCAGGTTTGCGGCCACGCCGACGGCTGCGCCGGTGACCAGGTTGGCGTCCAGCACCGCGGCGCCAAGCGCGCCTGCGCCGCCGCCGTAGATGATGCGCTCGCCGGTGGTGTCGCCGCAGGCCGCCACGAGGCCGCAGAGCGAGAGCGCCGCAATGAGAGATTTTGCCCGCATGTCCATGTTCCTTCTTCCGGGGACGTGAGTGTCCCTGCGGAATTTGCAGGCTGGCAAGCGCGGCGCAACGCTGCATCGGCAAGAAGCCGATGATGCGCGGAGGCTTGCCGCACCGGGGGGCAGATACGGCAAGCTTCCGCCAATGCCTGAAGGGGATAAAAGACGGGCAGGCCGCGGATGGGGTCGCGTACCTGCCCGTTCAGGCGAAGGGGCCGGAACAGATGCTCGGCACAGCAGCGTGGCTGCGCTGCTTGGGCCACGATGCACGCCGCGGCGGCGGCTGTAAGCCCCTGAGATACAAGGCTGCCGGTTTGAGCAAATTCCTGCTGAATCGCGCAGGGCTTGTGCAAATTCACGCCGAAAACCCGGCCCGGGGAAAGCCGCAAGGCGCGCCCGCGCCCCGGACGCCGGGAGCGGCTGCGCGCGGGAAGCCGCGCCGCCTGACCGGTGATATGCGTCCGGGGCTGCGCCATTACTCGAACGCCTCCGGGAAGGAGGCCCGCGCCACCGCCTCGTCGATGACCAGCAGCGCCTCGTAGCTTTCGGGATCAAACGGATCCTCGGCCGGAATCACCTCGCGGCCGAACAGCCAGCTGAGACGGCCGGCATCAAGGTTGCCGCGCTCGAACGGCTGGTCGCCGAAATGCTCCCACAGCGCCTGCATGAACGTGAGGTCGACACGCTTGTCGACGTTCTTGCGGTCGCGGAAGCGCTCGCGCCGGATCAGCGGCGTGACCCCCTTGGGGTTGGGGCGGCGGATGGTGAATTGGAAATCAGTGCCGGGCATGCGGCCCGGGAACCCGCGGTGTTTCAGCATTTGGGTGCCTCCGGTCCGGCACCCCACGGGGCGGCGGGGGCCGGCCGCAGGGCCGGACCCCTGTAGTGTTTAGTTGTACTTGCCGGTGAAGGTCGGCTCTTCGGTGACCGGCTCGACAACGACGAATTCTTCTTCCTGCTGGGCGCAGGCGGTGACGGCGGCCAGCAGGCCTGCCAGGGCGATGAGTTTGATGCTTTTGGACATTTCTGTCTCCTGATAAAAATAGTGAAACCTGCGGCGGCTGCGCCACCCGCATGCCTCAACCTCAATGCGAAGGCAGCCTGATGGCTGCCCGTGCCAAGGATAGCCGGGTTTGCCGCCGAGTCACATGCAAATCGCTGCAAGCGGCTGTGCTGTGGCTGCAATGCCGCAAGAATCCGCCGGCCCGGCCCATGGCCCGCAAGATATTGTGGAAACATCAGAAAGCCTCCCACATGCAGGCGCCGCCATCGGGGCGGTAGGCCTCGAAAAACTGGGTCGCTTCCGAGTCCTGGGCGCCGAAGGGCACCATCCGGTCAGAGAGCGAGATCACCACCCGCGCCGCGCTGATCCCGTGTTCGGCCAGATAGGGCAGCGCCAGGGCGCCGCAGAGGTGGTCCATGTCGGGGGCCGCCGATTCATAGCTGACGGTGCCGGTGCCGCGGGCGATCTGCGGCGCCAGGAAGCGGAACCGCGCCCAGGTTTCGCCGGGCTGGCCGGGGGCGTCGTCCAGCAGCACCTCTGCCAGCGTCACCGGCTGGCCCGAGGGCACGGCAATCGCCTCCGCCGCTGCGGCGGTCAGGGCATGGAGCGCAAAGGGGATGGCCGCCAGATATCCGCAGCTCCGGCCCCCGGTCGCCCGGGCTCCTCCGGCCGGAGCTGCAGGCGCTGCGCAAGTGGCGCGCGCTGTCTGATATCGGCTGGCGCGGATCATGACGCTGATTCGCTCTTCATGTCAAATTTTGCCGCGATTCTATGCGAATCCTTCGCATCTGCGCGGGAATCGGGCAGAGCAGCGCCCTTCCCCCGCCCGGCATGGCGGACCCAGCGGGCGCGGCGGGCGGGATCTTCCAGAACTTCGGTGATTTGTACGGCCGCATTGGCGGGCACCCGGCCCGTCACCTGCCCGCCTGCCCGCACCCGCAGCCCCTGCCCTTCGGCGGAGATTTCCACCACCGGGGCGAAGCCGCGCAAGCGCTGCAGTTTGCGCCACATGTCCTGACGGATCTGATGCGCCAGCCGCAGGGGATCGCCTGACGGCAGCACCGTTTCCGCCGATACGTCGAAACGCGCAGACACACGGCGCGACAGCGTCAAGGCGCCTTCGGTGCGGGTGATATGCCAACGGCTGCGGGACAAGATGCCGGGATCCCTCTTCATCTGGCTAATAAATCCTCGGGGGTGCGGGGGCGGACAGCCCCCGCTCGACCTCCGCGGTTACAACGGAATGTTGTCGTGCTTTTTCCATGGGTTCTTCAGCTGCTTGCCCCGCAGGGAGGCAAAGGCGCGGCTGACCCGTTTGCGGGTGGACTGGGGCATGATCACCTCGTCGATGAAGCCGCGTTCGGCCGCCACGAAGGGGTTGGCGAAGCGGTCCTCGTAGTCCTTGGTGTGGGCCGCGATCTTCTCCGCGTCCTTGAGGTCGGCGCGGTGGATGATCTCGGTGGCGCCCTTGGCGCCCATCACCGCGATCTCGGCGGTCGGCCAGGCATAGTTGAAGTCGCCGCGCAGGTGCTTGGAGGCCATCACGTCATAGGCGCCGCCATAGGCCTTGCGGGTGATCACGGTGACCTTGGGCACGGTGGCTTCGCCATAGGCGAACAGCAGCTTGGCGCCGTGCTTGATGACGCCGCCGTATTCCTGGCTGGTGCCCGGCAGGAAGCCCGGCACGTCGACGAAGGTCAGGATCGGGATTTCGAAACAGTCGCAGAAGCGCACGAAACGCGCGGCCTTGCGCGACGAGTCGATGTCGAGGCAGCCGGCCAGCACCATCGGCTGGTTGGCGACGACGCCGACGGTCTGGCCTTCGAGGCGGATGAAGCCGGTGATGATGTTCTTGGCGAAATCCTCCTGGATCTCGTAGAAATCGCCCTCATCCGCGACCTTGGTGATCAGCTCCTTCATGTCGTAGGGGCTGTTGGGGTTTTCCGGGATCAGGGTGTCCAGGCTTTCCTCGATCCGGCCGGGCTGGTCGAAGAACGGGCGCACCGGGGGCTTTTCGCGGTTGTTCAGCGGCAGGAAGTCGACCAGGCGGCGGACCTCGGCCAGCGCCTCGACGTCGTTTTCAAAGGCGCCGTCGGCGACCGAGGATTTGCGGGTGTGGGTGGAAGCGCCGCCCAGCTCCTCAGCCGTCACCACCTCGTTGGTCACGGTTTTCACCACGTCCGGGCCGGTCACGAACATGTAGGAGGTGTCCTTGACCATGAAGATGAAGTCGGTCATCGCCGGGGAGTACACCGCGCCGCCGGCGCACGGCCCCATGATGACGGAGATCTGCGGGATCACGCCGGAGGCCATGATGTTGCGCTGGAAAATCTCGGCGTAGCCGGCCAGCGCGTCGACGCCTTCCTGGATGCGGGCGCCGCCCGAGTCGTTGATGCCGATGACCGGTGCGCCGTTCTGCACCGCCATATCCATGATCTTGCAGATCTTCTGGGCGTGGGTCGCGGAGACCGAACCGCCCAGCACGGTGAAGTCCTGGGAGAAGACATAGACCTGGCGGCCATTGATGGTGCCCCAGCCGGTGACCACGCCGTCGCCGGCCGGCTTGTTGTCTTCCATGCCGAAATCGGTGCAGCGGTGGGCGATGAACATGTCGAACTCTTCGAAGCTGCCCTCGTCCAGCAGCAGTTCGATCCGTTCGCGGGCCGTCAGCTTGCCGCGGCCGTGCTGTGCGTCGATGCGGCGCTGGCCGCCGCCCAGCCGCGCGTCCTGGCGGCGGTCTTCCAGCTCGGAAAGGATGTCTTTCATGGCACATGTCCCCTGTCAGTTTCAGCGCGACCATATATTGCGCAGCAGCGAAGCCAAAGGACATAATCGCAAATTTGCAAACCATTTGCATACGGAGTTGGCAAAGTTGAAAATCAGCAAAGTCCGGGCGCATCCTTCCGGCCGGGAGGGCATTGCCCGCAGGTCCGCAGGGGACCCCGGCCCCGGGACTGCCGGCAGCCCTGTGCGCTGCCGCACAGCGGAGCGATGGACAACGCCGGCCGACTGCTCTAACCGGATGGTATGTCCACATATGATACAAGGGCCGCCGGCCAGCGGACGCCTCCGCGCATTTTCACCCTGATCCTGCTGGCAGGCCTGTCGGCGCTTGGCATGAACCTGCATCTGCCGTCGCTGGCGGGGATGGCAGAGTATTACGCGGTCGACTACCGGGTGATGCAGCTGTCGGTAGCGCTGTACCTGGCGGGCAATGCGGTGGTGCAGATCTTTGTCGGGCCGATTTCCGACCAGATGGGGCGGCGGCCGGTGATCCTGGGCAGCATCGTGCTGTTCCTGCTGGCCACGCTGGGCTGCATCTATGCGCCGACGGCGGAGCTGTTCCTGATGTTCCGGGTGGCGCAGACGGCGGTGGCCGCAACCATGGTGCTGAGCCGCGCCGCGGTGCGCGATATGTATGACACCAACGAGGCCGCCAGCATGATCGGCTATGTCACCATGGGCATGGCGGTGGTGCCGATGATCGGCCCGGCAATCGGCGGCTTCCTGGACCAGTGGATGGGCTGGACCGCCAACTTCTGGCTGCTGTTCCTGGTCGGCGCAGCGACGCTGCTGATCACCTTCACCGATTTCGGCGAGACCGCGCACAAGAGCGGCAAGACGCTGGTGGCGCAGTTCCGCGAATACCCGGAGCTGTTGAGTTCGCCGCGCTTCTGGGGCTACTCGCTGTCGTCCGGCCTGGCCTCCGGCGCCTTCTTTGCCTATCTGGGCGGCGCGCCGTTTGTTGGCACCGAAGTTTACGGCCTCAGCACCGCAGAGCTGGGGGTTTGGTTCTCCGCGCCTGCGGTGGGGTATTTTGCCGGCAACTTCGTCTCCGGCCGCTATTCCACCCGGCTGGGGGTCAACCGCATGGTGCTGTGGGGCTGCATCATCAATGGCGGCGGGGTGCTGTTGTCGCTGCTGATCGCAATGGCCAGCGCGGACAGCGTGATCACCTTCTTCGGCCTGATGTGCTTTGTCGGGCTGGGCAACGGCATGGCGATCCCCAATGCCACCGCAGGCGCGATTTCGGTGCGGCCGCATCTTGCGGGCACGGCATCAGGCCTCAGCGGCGCGATCATGATCGGCGCGGGCGCCGCGCTCAGCGCCTTTGCGGGGATGCTGCTGGTGCCGGGATCCACCGCGGTGCCGCTGCTGGCGATCATGTTCGGCACCGCCATGTGCGGGCTGGTGGCGATCCTGCTGGTGGTCTGGCGGGAGCGGCAGATCCGCGCATAAGCGCCGCCGCAAGCTTGCGGGGCGGCCTTTGCAATTATACGCTTCGCAGGAGCTGAATTTGCAAAGGCACACCTCATGGCCACTCAGAAACTTTACGCCGGCGCCAAGCTGCGCGAGATGCGGCAGCGGCTGGAGCTGACGCAGAAGGATTTCGCCGCCAAGCTGGGCGTCTCCCTGCCCTATCTGAACCAGATGGAGAACAACAACCGCCCGGTGTCGACCACGGTGGTACTGGCGCTGGCGCAGGAATTCGGCATGGATGTTACCGAGCTGAGCGCGGGCGACAGCGAGCGGCTGGTCAGCGACATGCGCGAGGCGATGGCGGACCCGGTGTTTGCCGATGACGCGCCGCCGCTGGCGGACCTGCGGCTGACGGCATCAAACGCCCCGGCGCTGGCGCGGGCGTTTCTGGCGCTGCACCGGGCCTACCGGCAGACCCATGAGCGCCTTGCCTCATTGGATGAGGCGCTGGGGCGGGAGGATGCGCGCATTCAGGCGAGCCCCTGGGAAGAGGTGCGCGATTTCTTCCATTACTGCGACAACTACATCGACGCGGTGGACCACGCGGCGGAACGCTTCGCCGCCACCAATGACATCCGCGCCGCGGCGGTGGCCGAGCTGGAGCGCGGCGGCATCACCGTGCGGCAGACCGAGATGGAAGGTTTGCGCCACTATGATGCGGAGGCGCAGGTGCTGCATCTGTCGAACCGCTCCGCGCCGCAGACGCAGCTGTTCCAGATGCTGCTGCAGGTGGCGCTTTTGCGGCAGAACACGCTGCTGGAGGCGACCCTCGATTTTGCAAAGTTCCAGAGCGAGGAGGCCCGCGCCATCGCCAAGATCGGCCTGGCCAACTACTTCGCGGGCGCGGCGCTGATGCCCTATACACGGTTCCTGGAGGCGGCGCAGGCCTGCCGCCACGACCTGGAGCTGCTGGCGATCCGCTTCGGCGCCTCGATCGAGCAGATCGCGCACCGGCTGTCGACGATGCAGCGGCCCGGCGCCAAGGGCGTGCCGTTCTTCTTTGTGCGGGTGGATCAGGCGGGCACCATCACCAAGCGGCACTCGGCCACGCGGCTGCAGTTTGCCCGTTTCGGCGGCGCCTGCCCGCTGTGGAACGTGCACCGGGCGTTTGAAACCCCGGGCCGGTTCCTGCGCCAGCTGGCGGAGACGCCGGACGGGGTGCGCTATATCTCGCTGGCGCGGGATGTGTCCAAGCCCGGCGGTTCCTTCGGCGCGCCGGTGCGGCGCTATGCGATTGCGCTGGGGTGCGAGGTGCGCCACGCGGACGCGCTGGTCTATGCCGACGGGCTGGATGTGAGCCAGGACAGCGCTTATGAGCCGATCGGCATCTCCTGCCGGATCTGTGAGAGAAAGGACTGCCACCAGCGCTCGGTGCCGCCGCTGGAGAGGCGGCTGACCATCAACACCGACCAGCGCGGCGTGCTGCCTTATGAGGTAAGCTGAGGCTGCTGTGCCGCAGAGCGGAGCGCTGCAATCAGCCGCGCAAACGGTCCAGCAGGCGGGCCATCAGCGCGCGTTCCGCCTTGGCGGCTGCTTGGGGCGGCTGTTTGGGCTGGTCCGCCGGGGCCGGCTGCCACTGGCGCGCGCGGCCGGGCGCAGGCTGCTCCTGCCGCGCCGGGACCGCGGTTTCCGCCCGGATCACATTCCGCACCGCTGCCAGGATTTCGGCATCGGTGGCCTCTGACGGCACCCCTTCGATCTCCTGCCAGCGCCCCGGCTGATAGATCTGTCCCATCGGGTTACTCCTTCGCACACTACGCTGCACCCTTTGGCCTGAGGACAAATTCAGGCCGTAGTTTGTAGATAGTGCACCCGGTCACAATTTTGACGAATTTGCCTTAAATTCATCAAAATTACCCCGTTCCGGGAGGTAAATCCTCACCAGTTGGCCGGGCGGTCCGGCACTGTTGCCAATTCAGGGCTAATGCGGCGGCCGCGAATCCCCGGGCTGCCGGTTCGCACAGGGGAAGGCCCGCGTGCCGGATGCAAAAAAGGGGCGCCGCAGGCACCCCTTCTCCGTTGCGCCATCCGGCGGCATCACGCCTTGGACAGGATCCCCCAGATCTCATCCTTCAGGGCGGCGCGCTGTTTGCGCATTTCGGTCTCGGCCTGTGCGCTGACCGGCTCCACATTGGTTTCCGCCCGATGCACGGCGCGGTTCACCGCGTGGTAGTCTTCCGACAGCTTGGCGAAATGCGCGTCGGACTGTTTCAGCTGGCTCATCAGCGCCGCTTTTTCCGGGAATTCCTCGGCCAGTTCATGGGGAGTGTTGGACACCTGCTCGCTCCTTCTTCCTAGGGTCGGTTGCAGATTATTGCCTGCCCTGCCCGGCCACTTTGACGCGGATCAAAAGATGACCGCAGCGGGCGGATTTTCGGGAAAATTCCGGCAGCAAAAAGCCGCCCGCACAAAGGGGAGGTGGCGGGCGGCTTGCTGGCAGCGCAACAGGATCAGCGTTGCGCTTCGCGCCAGTTCGGGTTGAACCACGGCTCTGCGTTCGAGGACGGCAGGCGGCGGCCCAGGATGTGGTCGGAGGCCTTCTCGCCGGTCATGATCGAGGGGCCGTTGAGGTTGCCGTTGGTGATGCGCGGGAAGATCGAGCTGTCGGCGACCCGCAGGCCGTCCACGCCGATGACGCGGCATTCCGGGTCGACCACCGACATCGGATCGTCCGCCGCGCCCATCTTGCAGGTGCCGCAGGGGTGGTAGGCGCTTTCCACGTGCTCGCGCAGGAAGCCGTCGATCTCGTCGTCGGTCTGCAGGTGGTCGCCGGGCTGGATCTCGTGCTTGAGGAACGGTTTCATCGCGTCCTGGGCAAAGATCTCACGCGTCAGGCGCACGCATTTGCGGAAGTCGATCC
Organism: Leisingera sp. JC11; assembly: GCF_040704725.1. Classification (NCBI taxonomy): domain Bacteria; kingdom Pseudomonadati; phylum Pseudomonadota; class Alphaproteobacteria; order Rhodobacterales; family Roseobacteraceae; genus Leisingera; species Leisingera sp. JC11. The sequence goes on along the minus strand of NZ_JBFCVS010000011.1, from coordinate 44,545 downwards.
AGTCCTGCTCGGTCGACATGTAGTTGAACAGGATGTTCGGCGCGTCCTTGGGATCGCTTGAGGCCAGCGTGACTTCGCCGCGCGAGGGCGAGCGCATCGGACCGACGTGGGCCTGGAAGCCGTGCCCCTCTGCCGCGGCCTGGCCGTCGTAGCGGACCGCGATCGGCAGGAAGTGGTACTGGATATCCGGGTAATCCACGCCCTTGTCGGAGCGGATGAAGGCGGCGCTTTCGAACTGGTTCGAGGCCCCCAGGCCGGTCTTGGTGAACATCCACTGGGCCCCGACCAGGCCCTTGCCCAGCAGGTTCCAGTATTTGAACAGGGTGATCGGCTGCTTGCAGGCGAACTGGAAGTAGAATTCCAGGTGGTCCTGCAGGTTCTGGCCGACACCGGGGCGGTCGGCGACCACCTCGATGCCGTGTTCTGCCAGGTGTTTGGCCGGGCCGATGCCGGACAGCATCAGCATCTTGGGGGAGTTCAGCGAGGAGGCGGCCAGGATCACTTCGGCATTGGCGCGGATCACCTCGACCTTGCCGCCGCGTTCGATCTCGACACCGACGGCGCGACCGTCCTCGATCACCACCTTGCGGGCAAAGGCGCGGATCAGGTCGCAGTTTTCACGTTTCAGCGCGGGCTTCAGATAGGCGTTGGCGGCGGACCAGCGGCGGCCCTTGTAGACCGTCATCTCCATCGGGCCGAAGCCTTCCTGCTGCTCGCCGTTGTAGTCGGAGGTGACCGGGTAACCGGCCTGCTCGCCCGCCTTGACGAAGGCGTCATGCAGCGGGTTGTCGCGGGGGCCGCGGGTCACGTGCAGCGGGCCGTCCTTGCCGCGCCAGTCGGGGTCGCCGCCGTGGCCGCGGTCGTTCCAGGTTTCCATGCGCTTGAAGTACGGGAGCACGTCGGCATAGGACCAGCCCGCCGCGCCGCTTTCGGCCCAGTGGTTGTAGTCGCCTGCGTGGCCGCGCACATAGACCATGCCGTTGATCGAGGAGGAGCCGCCGATCACCTTGCCGCGCGGGCAGACCAGCTCGCGGCCGCCCAGGTGCGGCTCGGGCTGGGATTTGTAGCCCCAGTCATAAAGCGGCATGTTCATCGGGTAGCTGAGCGCGCCCGGCATCTGGATAAACGGCCCGGCATCGGTGCCGCCGTGTTCGATCACCAGGACCTTCTTGCCGGCCTCGCTGAGCCGGTAGGCCATGGCACAGCCGGCAGAGCCGGCCCCGACAATCACATAATCCGCGTTCATTTCCATTCTCCATCCGGCAGCCGGAAGATCTGGACTGCTGCCGTTTTCTTCAGATTGGGCGGGCGCGCAGGGCGCCCTGCCCGGCCGTTGCTTGCAGGCGGATGCCGATCAGAACGCCGCTTCGACGTCGCCCATGCGGACGTAGACGGATTTCACCTGGCTGAAGTGCTTGATCGCCTCTTTCGAGTTCTCGCGGCCCACGCCGGAGGCCTTGACCCCGCCGAACGGCGCCTCGACCGGCGCGTCGTTGTAGGAGTTGATGAAGCAGCTGCCCGCCTCCAGCTGGCCGATCACCCGGTGGGCGCGGCTGAAGTCGTTGGTGAAGACGCCGGCGGACAGGCCGAACTCGGTGTCATTGGCGCGGGCGATAACCTCTTCCTCGGTGTCGAAGTCGAGGACGGACATCACCGGGCCGAAGATTTCCTCGCGCGCGATGGTCATGTCGTCGGTCACATCGGCAAAGACGGTCGGCTGAATGTAGTAGCCGGGCATGTCGGCACGGTTGCCGCCGCAAACAACGCGGGCGCCTTCCTCTTTGCCCTTTTCGATGTAGCCCAGCACGATGTTCATCTGGTTCTCGGTGACCATCGGACCGAAGCTGGTGGCCTCATCCATCGGGTCGCCCAGGATGGCATTGCCGGTACGCTCCGCCAGGCGGGCGAGGAATTTCTCCTTGATGCCTTTCTGCACGAACACGCGGGTGCCGTTGGAGCAGACCTGGCCGGAGGAGTAGAAGTTGCCGTTGATGGCGCCGCCAACGGCGTTGTCGATGTCGGCGTCATCAAAGATGATCAGCGGCGACTTGCCGCCCAGCTCCATGGTGACGTGCTTCATGCCTTCGGCGGCGGCGGCATAGACCTTCTTGCCGGTCGGCACCGAGCCGGTCAGCGAGACCTTGTCCACGCGCGGGTCGGTGACCAGCGCGCCGCCGACCTCGCCCATGCCCTGGATGACGTTGTAGATGCCGGCCGGGGCGCCGGCCTCGTGCAGGATCTCGGCCACCTTCAGGGCGCAGAGCGGCGTGGTCTCGGAGGGTTTGAACACCATCGAGTTGCCGCAGGCCAGCGCAGGCGCGCCTTTCCAGCAGGCGATCTGGGTCGGGTAGTTCCAGGCGCCGATGCCCACACACAGGCCCAGCGCCTCGCGCACGGTGTAAACCCAGTCCTCGCCCATCGGGATATGCTCGCCGGTCAGGGAGCCTGCCAGGCCGCCGAAATATTCCAGCGCGTCGGCGCCGGAGGTGGCGTCGGCGACCAGAGTTTCCTGCAGCGGCTTGCCGGTGTCGTAGGTTTCCAGAACCGACAGTTCGTGGTTGCGCTCGCGCATGATGTCGGCGGCGCGGCGCAGGATGCGGCCGCGTTCGGTGCCGGTCATCTTGGCCCAGGCCTTCTGGGCTTCCTTGGCGGTGGACAGCGCCTGCTCCACGATTGCGGGGGTGGCGGCGTAGACGGTGGCGATCTGCTCACCCGTCGCGGCGTAGATCACCGGGATCGGGGTGCCCGCGGTGTCTTCGACGTATTCGCCGTTGATGAAGTGGCTGGCCTTGGGCTGGGCGGGGTGGGTCATGATACTCTTGTCCGATCTGTTCAAGGGTTTCAGTGCTGCCGGGGCAGCAATTGCGGGGTCTTCGTATGACTGGCAGAGGGTGCTGCCAGCGGGTTCAGTTGCGGGCCGGTCTGCCGGTTGGCAGGAGCGTCCGGGAGAAGCGGCTTTCTGGGGCCTGGGGCTGGAGCCGCTTGTCGCAGACCTCCGCGGAGACGGCGGTGTGCAAAGGCGCCTGGCAGGCCCGAAGGCACCGCCAGGCAGTTAGAGGCTGAACCGACTATTCGGGGAAACAGAGGTCCAGCCGGGAGACCGCCCTTAGTGGGCCGCCTTGATCTTTTCGAAGTCTAGCGTGTTTTCCTCGGGCGAGGCGTCGATGCTCATCACTTCGCTGCGTTTGAAGGCCAGGATGTAGGCCAGGCAGGCCACATAGATGGCGATCACGATGGTGCCGATCCACTGGATCTGCAGCCACTGGCTCTGGAAGGCCAGGGTCAGGCCGAAGAGCACAACCGCGTTGCCGAGCACGTAAGGGATGGTGCCGAAACGCTTGGCCGTCAGGTTCAGGTTGTCGGTGTAGAGGCGGATCAGCGAGTCAAACGAGTTGACCACGAAGATGATGCCCACCGCGACCATGGAGACGTTGATCAGCAGCGTCGTTTCGATGCTGTTCAGGTGGTAATAGTACAGCACCGAGAACCACACACCCAGCGGGATCGACGGGAAGATCAGCAGCGCTGCCAGAACCTGCCAGGTGCGCAGGCCGCCGACAAAGCGCGAGGTGAACTGGCCGATCATGATCGACCATGCGAACCACCAGAACAGGTAGAACTCATGATAGTCGGTCAGCGGCAGGATGAACTTGTGGATGTTGGCGAAGTAGCCGCCGATGTTGGAGGCGGTGTCCGCGAAGGCGCCCAGGCCCATGCCGGCATAGGCCCACATGCCCAGGATCAGCGCCATGAACAGCACCGTGGAGCCGACCGACAGGATGCGGACGTATTTGATGTCGGTGGAGGAGAAGGCGGCAAACAGGATCACCAGGAAGGTGATGACGTAGAACGCCGGGATCACCGTCTCGCCGTCGCCCATGAAGGTGGCGTAATACGGCAGGTAGATCAGGAACAGCGCGCCGGTGAAGGCGCAGGTGCCAATGATCACGATGTTGTTGATCCACTTCACCAGCGGGATCTCGAAGAACTTCACCCGCGGTTCGATGACGCAGAAGTAGAAGGTCGTCAGGAAGTAGAAGCCCCAGATCAGGAAGCCCCAGAAGCCGAACTCCAGCGCCAGCGGGTTGGTGAAGCCATAGGCCGGTTCCGCCGCGGTGTCCGCATAGAGCGGGAAGTCCCAGGCCAGCGGGAACATGATCAGGCCCACGTCCAGACCGGAGGTGAACAGGATTGCGATGAAGGTGAAAAGGTGAACGGGGGTCACGCCGACGTTGCGGACGTTCCACCACTTGATCACGCAGAACGCCACCAGCGCAAAGGCCAGCAGGATCCCGAACGAGATGATTGAAGTCATATGTCCCTCCCATTTCCGGGCGGTTACCGCCCTAAGACATGGGAGGAGTACATATCACAGCAGACTGAGGCGCCAAACAGTTTTTTAAACGGCCATTCAAGTTTCGGATTCACGAGAACAACAGTTGAAACGCCGGCCCAATTGCCGCACAACTTAATCATGAGCAGGAAACGCATCCGGGACATCCGCAACGAGGAGCTGATCGAAGCCACCATCGTTGCCGTGCACAAGCGTGGTTACGGCGTTGTAACCATGGCGGAAATCGCACGGGAGGCCGGGGCGTCGGCGGCCTCGATCAACTACTATTTCGGCTCCAAGGAAGGGCTGATGGAAGCCACGATGCTGCATCTTCTGGGCAAGCTGCGCCGCGCGATGAGCGAGGGTTACGCCACTGCGCGCACCCCGCGCGAGCGGCTGTATGCGGTGATGGATGCGAACTTTGCCGACGATCTGTTCACTGTTCCCCAGTGCAGCATCTGGATGCAATTCTGGGCAAATGCCCCCTATTCGCCCCGGCTCAGCCGCCTGCACCGAATCAACCGGGCCCGGGTGCGCAGCCATTTCCTGGCCGAGCTGCGGGCGCTTTTGCCGGCCCAGCGGGTGGAAACCGCCCGCCAGGCGTTGCAGTGCTACATGGACGGGGTTTGGCTGCAGGCGGCGCAATCGGAAGAGGCGCTGGACCCGGAGGATGCCCGCGCCGCAGCGCACCGGGTGGTGGACCTGGTGATCCCCTGATCCCCAGATCCCCAGGGGCAGGCGCTATTGCAGCCGCCTGTAGTCCAGCCGGATGCCGCGCGGCAGATAGATCAGCGTCATTCTGTCCTCCGTCAGGGATTTGATCCGGTAGCACAGGCTGGAGTCGCGCAGGCTGTCCCAGGCCAGCAGGAAGTCCCCGCCCCCGGCTCCCTTGCAGCTGCCCTGGACCGCGATGAATTCCGGCGACATCTCGACGCCCTCGTAGCGGACCCGGCGCTGCGCGCCGGAAATCGAAAAGCTGTCGTAACGATTGCTTTCCGACACCCACTCTCCCTGCATCTGCTGCAGCATCCTGTCGAACCGGTTCGGAACCCGCGGCGTGACGCTGTGCAGCTCCAGCTCCCCGAAAGAACCGAAGGTGGCGATCATCTCCCCGTCGATGGCCAGCGGGGCGCCGCGCAGCAGGCCCAGAAGGTAAGTAAAGACTGGATCGGAGATCTGCACCCTGCCCGCGGCGCCGATTTCCATGCCGTTGCCGACGAACTTGCAGGTCACCATTGCCGCTGATGCCTGCTGTGTGCAGCCCTGAAAGACCACATCCACCGCATAGTGCGACCCGTCCGCATGCAGCGCCGCGTGCTGCGCGTCGTGGCGGATCTCCCGCAGCGCCGCTGCCGCAGCGCCGCCGCTTGCGGTTTGAGAACGGCCGCTGAGCGGAATCGTCCGGTCCTCCGCTCCTGCCTGCGCCTTGGCAAACCCCTGCCGGGATTGGCCCGGCAGCTCGCAAGCAGCATCATCCGCGATCCGGAACCGCCCCGGAGCGGTGCAGAACCGGACGCTGTCGTCCCGGAAACTGTAGCCGGGGCCTTCGACGCGGAAATAGAAGAATTTTCTGCTGTAGCCCTGCGGCGCCGGCTCCACGCAGCCGCCCGGCGGCAGCGGCTGCCATCCCTGGGCCACCCATCGGCCGCCGGTGTGCAGAGTCACAGCCAGCTGATGCAGGGCTTCCGTATCGTTGCAGATGCGGGTCCCGGCCTGCACCGCTGCCGTATCGTAAAACGCCGCCAGCAGCAGGGCCGGCAGCCAAAGGCATTTCATCATTCACGGCCCCTGGGAGTCTCCGTAAGATCGGGAGGTTACGCCACTATTGTAACACCCATAAGACGATCAAATACCAGGGACATTACCGGAAGATGAAAGGGATTTCCTTTTTATCCTGGCTTCACGCCAGGAGATGAAGCTGACCGCCGCCAGGATCAGGCCGCCGCCGGAGATCACCCAGATGTCGGCGGGCTCGCCAAAGGCCAGCGCGCCCAAGAGGGTGGCCCAGACCAGCTGCAGGAAGGTGACCGGCTGGGTGACCGCCACGGGCGCTGCGGCAAAGGCCAGCGTCATGGTGTAATGGCCCGCGGTGGCAAAGCAGGCGACGCCGAACAGGATCGCGGTCTCTGCCAGGGTCGGCGTGACCCAGGCCGCCAGGGCGAAGGGGGCAAGGCCGATGGTGACGAAGATCGACAGCATCCCCACCACCACAGCGGGGCTGTTGCTGCCGACGGTGAATTTGGCGATCAGGTAGGAGGCGCCGAAGGAGACCGCGGTGAACAGCATGGCGACATGGCCGGGCGAGACCTCGCGGAAGCCGGGGCGCAGGATAATCATCGCGCCCACCAGCGCCACTGCGATGGCGGTGATGCGGCGGAAGGCCAGCTTCTCGCCCAGGAACAGCGCCGCACCAAGGGTGACATAGACCGGCGACAGGTAATTCATCGCCGTGACCTCTGCCAGCGGGATCTGGGTCATGGCGTAGAACCACAGGATCACCCCGGCGGTGTGCACCACGCCGCGGCCGGCGAACAGCGCCCAGAGCCGCGGGGTCAGATGCGCCTTGCGCAGCGCGCCGGCCATCGGGATCAGGAACACCAGCCCCAGCAGATAGCGCAGAAAGGCGCTTTCGGCGGGCGGGATGCGGGTGCCGAGCGATTTAACCAGCGCCGTCACCGCCACGAAGCAGAGGCCGGTCACCACCATCCAGAACACGCCCTTGAGCGGGTTCTGCGTTTGCTGGACAGGGGCGGCGGTCTGGCTCATGACGGTCACAGAACACCCGTTCGGGCGGCGGCACAAGAGTTCACATGTGAAATATTTCCAGTCGGGCAGCTTTCTGCCCGGAAACGCTGCGGCGTCACGGCAGCGGGATGAACTCCTGATCATCGCCCGGCGGCAGCTGGAAGCGGCCGTGCTGCCAGTCGCCCGCGGCCCAGGAGGCCTTGGCCTCCTCGATCCGGTCGCGGGAGGAGGCGACGAAATTCCACCAGATGTAGCGCGGCCCGTTCAGAGTCTCGCCGCCCAGCGCCATCAGCCGGGCGCCCTCAGGCCCGGCGGTCACGGTGATCTCATCGCCGGGGCGGAACACCATCATGCGGCCCGCGTCAAAGGTCTCGCCGGCGATCTCCACCGAGCCCTGGGTCACATAAAGCCCGCGGTCCTCGTGGTCGGACGGCAGCGGCAGCTTGGCGCCCGGGTGCAGCACCACATCGGCATAAAATGTTTCGGAATAGAGGGTTGCGGGGGCTTTCTCACCCCAGGCGGAGCCGAGGATCAGGCGCACTGTCTTGCCCTCGCCCTCCAACACCGGCAGCGCCTCCTTGCCGTGGTGCTCAAAAGCCGCCGGAACATCCTCGTGGCTGTCGGGGAGCGCGATCCAGGTCTGGATGCCGAACAGGCTGCTTTTGCCCTGGCGGGTGGCGGCGGAGGTGCGCTCGGAATGGGTGACGCCCTGCCCGGCCACCATCCAGTTCACCTCGCCCGGGTAGATCATCTGGTGGGTGCCGAGGGAGTCGCGGTGCTCGAATTCGCCCTGATAGAGGTAGGTGACGGTGCCGAGGCCGATATGCGGGTGCGGGCGCACGTCGATGCCCTGGCCGGTCAGAAACTCGGCAGGCCCGGCCTGGTCAAAGAAGATGAACGGCCCGACCATCTGGCGGCGCGGCGCGGGCAGCGCACGGCGGACCTCAAAGCCGCCGAGGTCGCGGGCGCGCGGGATGATCACCGTCTCGATCGAGTCGAGATCGCCCGCATCGGGGCATTGCGGTTCCAGTGCCGGATTCCAGCTCATCTTTCCCTCCTGTCTGCTGTCATGGGGGAAAGGTAGGGCATTTCTGCGCAGGCGATAGGCCTGCCTGCGCACAAGCGCTGTTCGTCACATCAGCAGCAGCTTGGCGGCAATCGCCCACATGGTGAGGCCGACGATGGCATCCAGCACCTGCCAGGCGCGCGGGCGGGCAAAGACCGGGGCCAGCAGGCTGGCGCCATAGCCGAGGGTGAAGAAGAAAGTGAAGCTGGCGATGGCGGCCCCGGCGGCGAAGACCAGCGGTTCGGGATACTGGGCGGAGATCGAGCCCAAGAGCACCACAGTGTCCAGGTAGACATGCGGATTGAGCCAGGTGAGCGCCAGCACGGTGGCCAGCACAGGCAACAGCGCCGCGCCTGCGCCCTCCTGCGCGGCCTCCAGCGTTTCTCCGCCCTGCCAGGCGGCGCGCAGGGCGCGGGCGCCGTACCAGACCAGGAAGGCCGCACCGCCCCATCGCATCGCCTGTTCGAACCACGGCACCGCCAGCGCAAGAGAGCCGAAGCCGAAGACGCCCGCAGTGATCAGAACCGCGTCGGACCCCGCGCAGGTCAAGCAGATCCAGAACACATGCTGGCGCCGCAGCCCCTGGCGCAGGACAAAGGCGTTCTGGGCGCCGATCGCCATGATCAGGCTGAGGCCCAGGGCAAATCCGGCAATCAGGCTGGGGGGCATTGCTGTCTCCATCGTTGTGCTGGGATTTGACTAGCGGCCGCCGCTCCCTTAATCCAGTTAATGAGTTTCAGGCCAGATTAGAGTTTCTAATGCAGATGGACCCCAGCCAGCTGGCAGCATTGAGCGCGGTGCTGCGTCTTGGCTCGTTCGAGGCGGCGGCGCATGCGCTGGCAGTGACGCCGTCAGCCATTTCGCAGCGGATCAAGGCGCTGGAGGACCGCATCGGCGCCGCGCTGGTGCTGCGCGGGGCGCCCTGCACCGGCACCGCGGCGGGGCTGCGGATAGCCAAACACGCAGAGGACATCGGCCTTTTGGAGGCGCAGCTGGCGCGGGAGCTGGCGCTGGAAGCGGATCACGGCCCGGTGCGGCTGCGGATTGCGGTCAATGCCGACAGCCTGGCGAGCTGGTTCATTGATGCGATGGCGGCGGTGGAGGGCGTGCTGTTCGACCTCCTGGTGGACGACCAGGACCACAGTGCGGAATGGCTGAAGCGGGGCGAGGTTTCGGCAGCCGTCACCGCCAGCTCCAAGCCGGTGACCGGCTTTGACGCCCATCCGCTGGGCACGCTGGATTATGTGGCGACCACCAGCCCGGATTTCTTGGCGCGCTGGTTTCCGGACGGCGTCACGCCGGAAGCCGCTGCAAAAGCGCCCTGCCTGATCTTCAACGCCAAGGACAACTTGCAGCGGCTGTGGCTGGAGCGCAATGTGGCGCCCGGCCTGGCGCCGCCCGCGCATTACCTGCCCTCGACCCAGGCCTTCATCGATGCTGCGGCCGCGGGGCTGGGCTGGGGGATGAATCCTCTGGCGATGGTGGAAGCGGACATCCGATCGGGCCGCCTGGTGCCGCTGATTCCGAAGACCACGCTGCCGGTGCCGCTCACCTGGCAGGTGGCGCGGGTGATGGCCCCGGCCCTTGCCGAGGTGACCCGCGCCGTGCAGAAATCGGCGAGACAGTATCTGACGCAACGCTAGACCGGAATGCCCGCCCATGTTCTCGAAAGACGCCCTGAGCTACGAACCGCTGCCCCTGCCTGATCGGGCGGAGTATTCCGATGCGGAAATGCAGGAAAAGGCGGCGGCGTTCCTGGCGCATATGCGGCGGCGTCACACGGTGCGGGATTTTACCGGCCAGCCGGTGCCGCGCGCGGTGATCGAGGATTGCATCCGAGCGGCCGGCACCGCGCCGTCGGGCGCCAATCACCAGCCCTGGTTCTTTGCCGCGATCTCCAACCCTGCGCTGAAGGCGCGGATCCGCGAAGAGGCCGAAGAGGAAGAGCGCCGGTTCTATGCCGGCGGTGCGGGGGATGAGTGGATCAAGGCGCTGGAGCCGATCGGCACCAATGCTGACAAGCCGCATCTGACCACCGCGCCCTGGCTGATCGTGGTCTTTGCCCAGCGCTGGGGCGAGTTCGAGGACGGCACGCGCTACAAGAATTACTACGTGCCGGAGAGCGTGAACATCGCCACCGGCGTCCTGCTGACGGCGCTGCATACGGCGGGTCTGTGCAGCCTGACGCATACGCCGAACCCGATGAAATTCCTGAACGGGGCCCTGGGCCGCCCGCCCTCGGAGAAACCGACCATGATCATCGCGGCGGGCCACCCGGCAGAAGACGCGACTGTTCCCTCCGTTGCCAAGCTGAAGAAGCCGCTCGAGCAGATCTGCCAGGTGTTTGAATGATGCAGGCCGCCGGATGAGCGCCGGCGCCTTATCCCTGCCCCGCAGCCTGCTGCTGCAGGTGGCACTGCCGCGGGGGGCAGTGCTGCTGGGGTGGCTGGCGCTCAATCACTGGATCCGGCTGCCGGTGCCGCTGGCCTTTGTGCTGATCGCTGCGGACGGGCTGTTCGTTTTGTGGCAGGCCCGGGCCTTTCTGCGCAGTGCTGACGCGCATGTGCAGAGCACCGGCGCGATGGCGCCGGTCTGGGGCGGCTACCTGCTGCTGCTGTTTGCGGGCTTTGCGGCGCTGACGCAATGGTGGGACGCATTGCTGATTGCCCGGGCGGTGGAGGAGCCCGCCTATGCAGAACAGCGGCGGAAGGAGCGGGAGGCGCTTTACAGCCTGTCCGTGTCCGGGGATGGCCGGACGCTGATCTTTGACGGCGAAATCACCTTTGGCCTGACCAAACGGATGCGGCAGCTGGCAGAGGAAAACCCGGGCGTGGGCCTGGTGGCGCTGACCGGTCCCGGCGGGCTGATCGCCGAGGCGCGCGGCGTTGCCCGGCTGGTCCGGCAGCGGGGCTGGCACACCCGCGCAGACGGGCTGTGCGCCTCGGCCTGCACGCTGATGTTTGCCGCCGGCACGGAACGCAGCCTGGGGCCGGACGGGCAGCTGGGCTTTCACAGCTATGCGCTGCAGTTCGAGAGCGGCCTGCCGCAGATCGACCTGCAGCGGGAACAGGAGAAAGACCGCGCCTTCCTGCTGGGACAAGGGGTCAGCCCGGAGTTCGCTGAGCGGATATTTGCGGTGCCCAGCGCGGAGCTGTGGCTGCCGGGCAGCGGCGAATTGCACCGTGCCGGGCTGATAAGGCCGGACCCGCGCTGAGCGCGCCGGCGCTGCGGCCAAGCATGTCAGACGGCAAGCTCCTTGGTCATACGGTAGTTATGCAGCGCCACCCCGCGGCGTTCGATTTCGCGCCGGGTCTCTACGGTGAACCCCTGGCGCAGGAAGAACCGCCGGGCGGCCTCGCTGGCCTCCACAAAAAGGGACTTGAGGCCGAGGCTGCGCGCTTCTGCTTCCAGCCGTTCATAAAGCGCGGACCCTGTGCCGGTGCCCGCAACCTGCGGGTGGCAGTAAAAGCAGTCGATATGGCCATCAAGCTCCAGTTCGATGAAGGCCTGGGGCTGGTTCTGCGTGTCCGCGGCGACAAAAACGCGTCGGCCATCGGCGGCGCGGCGGGCCCATGCTGCCGCCGGGGCGGGTTCCGGGCTCCAGGCACGCAGCTGTTCGGGTCTGTAATCGCGGGCGCCGATGCCATGAACGGCGGCATGGAAGATCTGCGCGAGCGCTGCGGCGTCCGAGGGGCGGAACTCTCTGATCTGCATCGGGGGACCTTTCAGGGTCATTCTTGAAGGCCGGAAAGCAAAAGGCCCGCCGGGCTGGCGGGCCTTGGAAATTTAATCATGCGGCGGATCAGAGCTGCGCCATGACCTCGTCGGTGGCTTCGAAGTTGGTGGTGACGCGCTGCACGTCGTCGTCGTCTTCCAGCGCATCGACCAGCTTCATCAGCTTCTGCATGCCTTCCAGGTCCAGCTCGGTGGTGGTGGTCGGCCTCCAGACCAGCTTGGTCGACTCGGATTCGCCCAGCTCTGCTTCCAGCGCGTTGGACACATCGTTGAGGTCGCTGTCGGCGCAATAGATGATGTGGCCGTCCTCGGAGCTCTCGACATCCTCGGCACCGGCTTCGATCGCCGCCATCATCACGGTGTCGGCGTCGCCGACGGAGGCCGGGTAGGTCACTTCGCCCTTGCGGTCGAACATGAAGCCGACCGAGCCGGTCTCGCCCAGGTTGCCGCCGTTCTTGGAGAAGGTGGAGCGCACGTTGGAGGCGGTGCGGTTCTTGTTGTCGGTCATCGCCTCGACGATCACCGCAACACCGTTCGGGCCATAGCCCTCATAGCGGATTTCATCGTAGTTCTCGGCGTCGCCGCCGACGGCCTTCTTGATGGCGCGCTCGATCACGTCCTTGGGGACGGACTGCGACTTGGCCTCTTTCACGGCCAGGCGCAGTCGCGGGTTCTTGTCGGGATCGGGGTCGCCCATCTTGGCGGCCACGGTGATCTCCTTGGCCAGCTTGGAAAACAGTTTTGACCGCGCCGCGTCCTGACGGCCCTTGCGGTGCTGAATGTTAGCCCATTTTGAATGGCCTGCCATGGTGCATCCTTGCTGCTGTAACTTTGAATTGGCGCCCATATAGCCTTGCAAGGCGGGGGCTTTCAAGCGCCCTGCCCCGCTTTGCCCTTGTTCCGCGGGGTTTCGGGGATAAGCTGGCGCCATGACATATGAACAAGCCGTTTTGTTTGCGTTATTTACTGCTGTCTTTGCCCTGCTGCTGTGGGGGCGTTTCCGCTATGATCTGGTGGCCTTTGCCGCGCTGATGGCGGGCGTGGTGCTGGGGGTGGTTCCAGCCAAGGACGCCTTTGCCGGGTTCGGCCATCCTGCGACGCTGGTTGTGGCGCTGGTGCTGGTCGTCTCGGCCGGGCTGGTGCGCTCCGGCGCGGTGTTCCTGATCACCCGGACGCTGGTGGACAGCGCCCGCGGCCTAGGCGGCCATATCGCGCTGATGGGCGGGGTAGGCGCGGTGCTGTCGGCCTTCATGAACAATGTGGCGGCGCTGGCATTGCTGATGCCGGTGGACATCCAGACCGCGCGCAAGGCGGGCCGCGCGCCGGGGCTCAGCCTGATGCCGCTGTCCTTTGCCACTATCCTCGGTGGCATGGTCACGCTGATCGGCACGCCGCCCAACATCATCATTGCCGCGATCCGCGGCGAAACGCTGGGCGAGCCGTTCCGGATGTTCGATTTTGCCCCGGTGGGCGGGATTGCAGCGCTGGCGGGCCTCGCCTTTGTGGCGCTGATCGGCTGGCGGCTGATCCCGGCGCGGGAAAATGCGGCCGGCGCGTCCGAGGCGCAGCTGGCGCCCTATATCGCCGAGCTGACAGTGGGCCACGGGTCCGAGCTGATCGGCAAGCGGCTGGGCACGTTGGACGAGGAGGCCGAGAAGGCGGATGTGGCGATCCTGGGCCTGATCCGGGACGGCAAGCGGCGGTACGGGCGGGCTGTTGCTGCAATTCTGCGCGAGGGCGACACGCTGGTGATCGAGGCGGAGCCGGAAGCGCTGGACGAGTTCCGCAGCGCGCTGAAGCTGGAGTTTGCCGATGCCGCCCGGCAGGAGAAGCTGACGGCGGCGGGTGAAGGGCTGGAGCTGGTGGAGCTAGTGGTGCCTGAATCCGCGCGCATCCGGGGCCGGACCGCGCAGTCCATCGGGCTGGCCTGGCGGCAGAGCGCGGTGCTGCTGGGGATTTCCCGCCAGGGCACGCGGATCACCCGGCATATCCGCCAGACCGAAGTGCAGGCCGGTGATATCCTGCTGGTGCTGTCCCCGCGCGGGCGCAGCGCCGATGTGGCGGACTGGCTGGGCTGCCTGCCGCTGGCCGCGCGCGGCCTGGCAGTAACGGCCAACGACAAAACCTGGGCCGCCATCGGGCTGTTTGCCGCTGCTGTCCTCGCGGCCTCCGTCGGGCTGTTGTACCTGCCGGTGGCGCTGGGGCTGGTGGCCATCGGCTATGTGCTGCTGAAAATCCTGCCGGTGGCGGAGATCTATGACCATGTGGAATGGCCGGTGGTGGTGCTGCTGGGGTCGATGATCCCGCTGGGGGCGGCACTGGACAGCTCCGGCGGCACGGCGCTGATTGCCAACGCGCTGACGGGGCTGACCGCGGGCCTGCCGGCCTGGGCGGTGCTGACGGTGCTGATGGTGGTCACCATGACCCTGTCGGATGTGCTGAACAACACGGCGACGGCGATTGTTGCGGCGCCTGTCGGCATCCAGATGGCAGAGACGCTGGGCGTCTCCCCGGATCCGTTCCTGATGGCGGTGGCGGTGGCGGCCTCCGCCGCCTTCCTGACCCCGATCGGGCATAAGAACAACACGCTGGTGCTGGGCCCCGGGGGGTATCATTTCGGCGACTACTGGCGGATGGGGCTGCCGCTGGAGGCGCTGGTCATCGCGGTGTCCATTCCGGCCATTCTGGTGTTCTGGCCCTTGTGAGCGGTGCAAACAGGCGGTCGGCCTACTGCGCCTGCTCCTGCTGAACCGGGAGCGCGCGGGCGGCGCCGCCGGTCTGGGCTTGCGACACCAGTGCAATCGCGGTTGAGCCGGCGAGGACGACAAACAAGAACACTTTTCTGAAACTCATGGCCTTGGCCCTTATGAAGACACTGCTCCTCTCCATATGGGCAAAATATTAACAGTTTCATGTAACCGGGGTCACAGAAGGCGGCTTTTCGCCGCCGTTTTTAGCATTCGGCAGGCTTAGAGCGGCCAAAAGAAGGGGATGATCAGCGAGGCAACCATGCCGACGGTCAGGTTCAGCGGGATGCCGACACGCAGGAAGTCGGTGAATTTGTAGCCGCCCGGGCCGTAAACCAGCGTATTGGTCTGATAGCCGATCGGCGTCGCAAAGGACGCCGAGG
This sequence comes from Leisingera sp. JC11, assembly GCF_040704725.1. Classification (NCBI taxonomy): domain Bacteria; kingdom Pseudomonadati; phylum Pseudomonadota; class Alphaproteobacteria; order Rhodobacterales; family Roseobacteraceae; genus Leisingera; species Leisingera sp. JC11. Next base: position 29,536 of record NZ_JBFCVS010000011.1, on the reverse strand, counting down.
CCGCCACCATCACCGCCACCACCAAGGGGCGCGGATCCACGCCCATCGCCTGGGCCAGACCGATGGCAATCGGCGTTACCACCACCGCGACGGCATTGTTGGACACCAGCTCCGTCAGCACCGACGTCAGCAGGTAAACCGCCCAGACCAGCAGGAACGGCGGCAGCATCGACAGGCCGGGGGCGATGGCGTTGACGATCAGGGCCACCGCCCCGGAGCTTTCCAGCGCCGCGCCGATGGCCAGCATCGAGAAAATAAGCGCCAGCAGCCGCCCGTCGACAAAGGAGAACGCCTCATCCGCGTCGATGCAGCGGGTGATGAAGACCAGCGAGACCATCAGCACCGACAGCATCAGGATCGGCGCCACCCCGAAGGCGGCCAGCAGCACGATGCCCAGCAGGGCGGCAACCGCAATCGGCGCGTGGCTGCGGCGGTAGGCGCGCTGGGTCGGCTGCGAGACGTCGGCCAGGTCCATATCAGCGGCCAGACGCTGGATGTCGGCCGGTGCGCCCTCCAGCAGCAGGGTATCGCCGACCCGCACCACCAGGTCGTCGAGCTGCACGCCGATGTTCTGGTTCCGCCGGTGCACCGCCAGCGTATAGACGCCGTAGCGGCGGCGCAGGCGCATGGCGCCCAAGCTGCGGCCCACCATCCGGCAGCCGGGGGTGATCAGCACTTCGACGGTCTGGGTCTCCACCGCGGAGACCTGATCGACCCGCTTCAGCTCCTTGTTCGACTGCAGGCTCAAGAGCTCTGTCATCCGGGTCCGCAGCACCACCCGGTCGCCGACCTGCAGCTCCACCCCCTCGAGGTTGCGGCGCAGCGATTCATCGCCGCGGATCACGTCGATGAGCCGCACGCCGGGACGCTTGAACAGCTGCACGCCAGTCACTTCGCGGCCGATCAGGTTGCTTTCCGGCGGGATCACAGCCTCGGTGAAGAATTTCATCCGCGACTTGTCGCTAAGCAGCTCTGCCATGCTATCGCGGGCCGGCAGCAGCCGCGGCGCGATGAAGCGCAGGTAGACCATGCCGTAGACCACCAGGATCAGGCCCAGCGGCGTGACTTCGAATATGGTGAAGGGTTTCAGCCCCTGCGCGCGGGCGACACCGTCCACCAGCAGGTTGGTCGAGGTGCCGATCAGTGTCAGCGTGCCGCCCAGGATCGCCGCGTAGCTGAGCGGGATCAGCATCTTGGAGGCGGAGACTTTCATGGTGCGGGCGATCTGGATGAAGACCGGGATCATCACCACCACCACCGGCGTGTTGGAGACCACCGCGGAGGCTGTGACAACAAATGCCATCAGCAGGGCGATCGCCAGCTTGGGGTTCACCTCTGCCTGTTTCCTGGCGATCTGGGTAAAGGCATCCAGTGCGCCGGTGCGCACCAGCGCCCCCATGATGATGAACATCGCCGCAATGGTCCAGGGCGCTGGGTTGGACAGCACCGGCAGCGCTTCCTGGTAGGGCAGAACGCCGGTGGCCAGCATCGCCGCAACACCGGTAAGCGCCACCACTTCGGTCGGATAGGTTTCCCGCAGGAACGCCACGAACATGGCCAGGACAATTGCAAGCGCCACAAACGCGCTGCCGGTGTCAGCAAATTGAAAGTACTGCATATGCCGTGACTTTGCCCATTTTGTTTAAGGCGGGGTTAGCGCGCCAGCCAGCGCCCCGCCATCGCGCAGTTTCCCCGAAACCCTTTGGCTGAGCAAGGATTTCTGAAAACACAGGCTGTCCGCGGTGCGGAAAGGGCGTTTTGCCCGGGAAACTGCGGTTTCGCCGGATGTTCCTCCCGCCCTGCGGTTGCGGGCAAGGACAGCAGCTCCGGTTCAGAGAGCCGCTTCCTGCAGCAGCCCGCCGTTGCGCACCATGCGAATCTGCTTGGCGGCGCCGGTGCGGTCGTCGGTTTCGACAAACACGCCGGACAGCGTCGCCTCGCCGTTGGCAGGCGTGAAGCGGGTCTTGGGCATTCCGGTCAGGAACCGGCGCATCGGTTCGGCCTTGTCCATGCCGATGACCGAGTTGTAATCGCCGCACATGCCGGCATCGGTCAGGTAACCGGTCCCCTCGGACAGGATCTGCGCATCCGCGGTCGGCACATGGGTATGGGTGCCCACCACCAGCGAGGCACGGCCATTGCAGAAATGGCCCATCGCCATTTTCTCCGATGTCGCCTCGCAATGCATATCGACGATGATGGCCTGAGCAAGCCCGCCGCGGGGATGGGATTTCAGCACCGCCTCCACCGCGCCGAAAGGGTCGTCGAAGGCGCGTTTCATGAACACCTGGCCCAGCACCTGCACCACCAGCACCTTGCGCCCGCCCGGCGCCTGGAACAGGCGGTAACCGCGGCCCGGCGCGCCCTTGGCAAAGTTCAGCGGCCGGATGATACGCTGTTCCTTTTCAATGAACTGCAGCATGTCCTTCTGGTCGAAGGCATGGTCGCCCAGCGTCAGGCAGTCGACACCGGCGTCCAGCAGAAGCTTGGCATGCTCGCCGCTGAGCCCCATGCCGTTGGAGGCGTTTTCGCCGTTCACGACAACAAAATCGAGCCGCCATTCCTGCCGCAGCCGCGGCAGGGTTTCGGTGATGGCACGGCGCCCGGCGCGGCCCATCACATCGCCAAGGAAAAGAATACGCATGCCCGGCTGGTAGGCAACGCGGCGCCAAAGAGCAAGGCCCCGCGTTGCGATTTCACCGCTGTGTGGCGCCGGGTTCAGCTGTAGGCGCCAGCCGAGTAGGTCAGCTCATAGCCGTGCGAGTAGATCTCGAAGACGTTGCCGAAGGGGTCTTCGACATAGACCATGCGATAGGGTTTCTCGCCCGGGAAATATTCCCGCACGGGCATCCGCTGCTTGCCGCCGGCCGCGACGATCTTTTGCGCCAGGCCCTCGACGTCGGGATCCTGCACGCAGAAGTGGAACACACCGTGGCGGCGGTAGTCCAGATTGTCCGACGGCGCGTAGTTACCGTCGAATTCGAACAGTTCAATGCCGACGCGGTCAGCGGTGGACAGATGGGCGATGCGCAGCCGCGACCAGCCTGCGCCGAACACATCCGTGCACATGCGGCCGATGTCACTGTCGTCCTCAACCACTTCGGTGGGTTTCATAATGACGTAGAAGCCCATGACTTCAGCATAGAATTTCACCGCGGCGTCCAGGTCCGGAACAGACAGGCCGATGTGGGAAAAGCTGCGCGGGGCGGTCAGCATGTTAGTCTCCTTGGCTGATGTTTCGCTTGTTTCAAGCAGGAGATAGGGTTGCGCCGACAGAATGAAAAATTATCATTTGTTATTCCACTCATAACAAAATGAGCCATCTATGCTGAATGCCACTTGGCTGGAAACCTTTACTCTACTCAGCAGGCTGGGCAGCTTCACCCGTACCGCGGCGCGGCTGAACATGACCCAGCCGGGGGTCACGCAGCACGTCAAGAAGCTGGAGCAGCAGGTGGGCCGGCCGCTGCTGGTCCGGCACGGCAAAAGCTTCAGCCTGACGGATGCAGGCACCGCGGTGGCCGCCCTCGGCCGCAGGCGCCAGGCTGAGGAGGAAGCGCTGCGCCAGGAGCTGGGACAGGACGACCCGGGCCGCGGCCATGTGCGCATCGCCTGCCCCGGCGGTCTGGCGGTTCTGATCTACACCGAGGCTGAGCCGCATCTGACGCGCTGGCCGGAGCTGACGCTGTCGCTGCAGGCCGCCCCGCAAGCCTCGATCGAGGCGCAGCTTTTGTCCGGCGAACTGGATCTGGGGATCCTGCACCGCAAGCTGGACGCGCCGCGGCTGGAGGCGGAGCGCCTGGGCCGTGATCCGCTGAACCTGATACTGCCTTTGGATGCGGCGGACAGGCCCGGCCTTGAAGAGTTGCAGGGCTTGGGGCTGGTTGACCACCCCGACGCAGCGGCCCTGGCAGACCGGCTGCTGGCAGCGAATTACCCGGACTACCGCGGGTCGGCCGGGCTGCGGCGGCGGGCCTTTCTCAACCAGATCGGGCAGATCCTGAGACCGGTGTCAGCCGGGGCCGGTTACACCATCCTGCCGCAAAGCGCAGTTCTGGCGCAGCAGGGCCAGGGGCAATTGCGCACCGCGGCCCTCGCGGCGCCGCTGGAGGATGATCTGTGGCTGATCCGGCAGCGGCAAAAGGCGCCCCCTGCCCGGCTTGCGTTTTTTGAGGCGGCGATCCGGGGCATTTGCGCCCGGCTGGCAGATTAGAACTGCAGAACGCGGCTTTCGGTGACGATCATGTCGAGCGGCTGGTCGGTGGGCTCCAGCGGCAGATCCTCCGCCTCCTGCGCGTCGAAGGCAAAGCCGATGGCCAGGGTGCCCCGCTTGCCGCGCAGCAGCTCCAGGGTGCGGTCGTAGAAACCGCCGCCATAACCGAGCCGCCCGCCCTTGGTGTCAAAGGCCACCAGCGGCACCACCAGGATTTCCGGCTCAAAGAAGTCATCAACCTCGGGCACCATGGCGCCAAACGGGCCTTCGCGCAGCGCACCTTCGGGCTGCCAGCGGCTGAATTTCAGCGGCTGCCCGGCGCCCAGGATCACCGGCACGCCGACGGGGCCGTGCGCCGCGGCTTCGGCCATCGCGGGCAGCGGGTCGATCTCGGTGCGGATCGGCATGTAGCCCGACAGCGGCACGCCGCGGTAGCCCGCCAGCACCTCCGACAGGTGGCCTGCGGCGCCGGCGATGTTGCGGGCGTGCGCCTCCTTGCGGCGGGCGAAGGCGGCCTTGCGGGCGGCGGCCTTGATTTCGGTCAGATCCGTCATGGCGGTCTCCTAAAGCAGTAGAACGGCCGCAAGGCCCAGGAAGGCGAAAAAGCCGACCACATCGGTCACGGTGGTCACAAAGGCGCCGGAGGCCAGCGCCGGGTCAATTCCTATTTTCTCCAATAGAACCGGGATCACGGTGCCCGCCAGCCCCGCCACGACCAGATTGACCACCATAGCGACGGCAATCACCACGCCCAGCATCGGCGAGCCGAACCAGGCCAGGCCGACCAGCCCCATGACGATGGCAAAGATCACCCCGTTGACCAGCCCCACCAGCACTTCACGGCGGATCACCCGCCAGACGTTGGAGCCGGTCAGGTCGCGGGTGGCGATGGCGCGCACCGCAACCGTCAGCGACTGGGTGCCGGCGTTGCCGCCCATTGAGGCAACGATTGGCATCAGCACCGCCAGCGCCACGATCTGGGCAATTGCCGCCTCGAACTGGGCAATCACCAGCGACGCCAGCACTGCCGTCACCAGGTTCACCGCCAGCCAGGGGAAGCGGCGTTTGGTGGTCTCGATCACCCGGTCGGCCAGCGAGCTTTCCTCGCCCACGCCGGCAAGGCGGAGAATGTCCTCCTCGTGCTCCTCGTCTAGCACGATCATCGCGTCGTCGATGGTGATGACCCCGACCAGCCGCCCCTCGTCATCGACCACCGGGGCCGAGATCAGGTGGTACTGGTTGAAGGCATAGGCCACGTCTTCCTCGTCCTGATCGGCGGGAATGACCTGAAACGTGTCCTCAACCAGATCGGTCAGCGTCACATGGCGCTTAGCGCCCATGATCCGGCCCAGGGTGACGTTGCCGATTGGATGCAGGCGCGGATCGACCAGCACAACGTGGTAGAACTGGTCCGGAAGATCGTCGGAATTCCGCATGAAATCAATAGCCTGACCGACATTCCAGTGCTCGGGCGCCATCACCACCTCGCGCTGCATCAGGCGGCCGGCAGAGTTTTCCGGGTAGCTCAGCGACTGTTCGACTGCGACCCGGTCGGCGTCTTCCAGCGCGTCTAGGATGGCTTCCTGCTGCGGCACCTCCAGGTCTTCAAGCAGGTCGACGACATCGTCGCTTTCCAGTTCCCGCACCGCGTCGGCCAGCACCAGCGGGTTGAGGGTTTCGATTACCTCCTCACGGATGCTTTCATCCAGTTCCGAGAGGATCTCGCCGTCGAACTCCCGGTCATACAGCCGGATCAGGCTGATCCGGTCATCGGAATCGATCTGTTCCAGAAGGTCGGCGATGTCGGCTGCGTGCAGGTCTTCCAGCAGCTCCGTAAGAGCCTGCTGATCGCCCTGCTCCACCGCCTCCAGAACCTGCGCGACCATCTTGCGGTCGAGGTCATAGGCATCTTCCTGAGACTGGTCGCCGGTGATGTTGTCGCCGCTGCTCATCTGATGCCCCCGGAATTTCTTGGTCTTTGCCTGCAAAATAGAAGACGCCGCCGCCGGAAAACAATGGCGATGCCGCAATTTACCCGCGCCCCTTCGGCGGGTATCCTGCGTGGAGCCATTTTGCAAGGAAAGGGTTCAGCGCATGGGCACCGGTTACATCCTGAAAGGGCAGGTTCTTGCCTTTTCCGCCTCTCCCTTTGCCGGGGAGCGCCCGGAGGACGCGGCCCGGCTGCTGGACGCGGTGGCGGTGGAGGACGGGCGGATTGCGGGCACCGGCACACTGGCGGAGATGCAGGCGCTGCTGCCGGAGGCAGAGACCTTGGATCACGGCAGCAAGCTGATCATGGCCGGCTTTGTCGATGCCCATGTGCACTACCCGCAGACCGCGATCATCGCCAGCTGGGGCAAGCGGCTGATCGACTGGCTGAACAGCTATACCTTCCCGGAGGAAATGCGGTTCGGCGACCGCGCCTATGCGGATGAAATCGCAAACCGCTACCTGGATCTGACCGCAGCGCACGGCACCACCACGGTTTGCAGCTACTGCACAATCCACCCCGAAAGCGCGGATGCGTTCTTTGCCGCGGCGCAGGCGCGCGGGCAGCGGGTGGTGGCAGGCAAGACCTGCATGGACCGCAACGCGCCGGAGGGGCTGCGGGACACCGCGCAGTCGGCCTATGACGACAGCGAGGCGCTGATTGCGCGCTGGCACGGGGTGGACCGGCTGGAATATGCCATCACACCGCGGTTCTCCCCCACCTCAACCCCGGAACAGCTGGAGGCGATGGGGGCGCTGTGGGCCAAGCACCCGGAATGCCTGATGCAGACGCATCTGAGCGAGCAGACAGATGAGATCGAGTGGGTGAAATCGCTGTTCCCGCAGGCTCGTGATTATCTGGACACCTATGAGGAGTTCGGCCTGTTGGGCGCCAAGGGGCTTTACGGCCATGCGATCCACCTGGAAGAGCGCGAGCGGCACCGGCTGCGGGACTACGGCGCGGCGCTGATCCATTGCCCGACGTCGAACACTTTCATCGGCTCCGGCCTGTTCGACATGGCCGGGCTGATGGCAGAGGGGCAGCGCATCGGGCTTGCCACCGACACCGGCGGCGGCTCCAGCTTCTCGATGCTGCGCACCATGGCGGCGGCCTATGAGATCGGCCAGCTGCGCGGCACGCCGCTGCACGCGGCGCAGCTGTTGTGGCTGGCGACACAGGGATCTGCCACGGCGCTGCGGATGGAAGGGAAGATCGGCAACATCGCGGCAGGCATGGAGGCGGACCTGGTGGTGCTGAACCTGGCCTCCACCCCGGCCATCGCCCAGCGGTCCGCGCGGGCGGAGGATATCTGGGAAGCGGTGTTCCCAACCATCATGATGGGGGATGACCGCGCCATTGCCGAGGTCTGGATCGGCGGCCGGCGGGTTTAGGAGAGGCGCTGGCGCGCCTCTGCCTCCGGCCTGAGTATTTGGGCAAAGAAGAAGGGCTGTGCCCTCAGGTCATCAGCTGCCGCGCCAGCTGGCCATGGCGTTCAATCAGCCGCGGCAGGTCCAGGGTGGTCAGCTCGCCGCTGCGGATGATCTGCTTGCCTTCGACAAACAGGTGTTTGACCCGGGTCGGGCCCGCCAGCAGCAGGGCGGCGGCGTCCCAGCTGCCGCTGGAGGCCACGCCCCTGGTGTCCCATATGGCGATGTCGGCGCGCTTGCCCGGCTCCAGCCGGCCGCAGTCGGGACGGCCCAGCACATCGGCGCCGCCGCGGGTGGCGATCTCCAGCGCTTCATAGGCGCTCATCGCGTCCGCGCCGTTTGCCACCCGCTGCAGCAGCATCGCCTGGCGCGCCTCGGCGCTGAGGCTGGCCATGTCGTTGCTGGCAGAGCCATCGACCCCGAGGCCCACCGGCACGCCTGCGTCGCGCATCGCGCGGACAGGCGCAATGCCGCTGCCGAGGCGGCAGTTGGAACAGGGGCAATGGGCCACCCCGGTGCGGGTTCTGGCAAAGAGATCAATCTCTTGCACATCAAGCTTGACGCAGTGGGCGTGCCAGACATCATCGCCGGTCCAGCCCAGCTGCTCGGCGTACTGGCCGGGGCGACAGCCGAATTTCTCCTCGGAATAGGCGATATCTTCGTCGTTTTCGGCCAGGTGGGTGTGCAGCATCACGCCCTTGTCGCGGGCCAGCAGCGCGGCATCGCGCATCAGTTCGCGGCTGACGGAGAACGGCGAGCACGGCGCCAGGCCGACGCGGCACATGGAGCCTTCTTCAGGGTCGTGGAAGGCGTCCACCACCCGGATCATATCGTCAAGGATCGCGCGCTCTTCCTCGACCAGGCTGTCGGGCGGCAGGCCGCCGTCGCTTTCGCCGATGCTCATGGCGCCGCGGGTCGGGTGGAACCGCAGGCCCACATCGCGGGCGGCGTGAATGGTATCCTCCAGCCGGGAGCCGTTGGGATAGAGGTACAGGTGGTCGGAGCTGAGCGTGCAGCCCGACAGCGCCAGTTCGGCAAGCCCCAGCTGGGCGGAGACGAACATCTCGTCCGGGGTGAACCGCGCCCAGATCGGGTAAAGCCGCTGCAGCCAGCCGAACAGCAGCGCATCCTGCGCCCCCGGCACCGCGCGGGTCAGGTTCTGGTAGAGATGGTGATGGGTATTCACCAGTCCGGGGGTCACGACGCAGCCGCGGCCCGAAACCACCTCTCCGCTGGTTTGCAGCCCCTGCCCCACAGCGGCAATCACACCGCCGCGGATCAGCACATCGGCGCCATGCAGCACACGGCGGGTGTCGTCCATTGTCAGGACGGTATCTGCGTTTTGAATCAGGATCTCTGTCATATCCACACACTCCAATAGACAGCCCGCTTCATGGGAATGTGTGATCGGCCGATGGAAAACGGGCGAAGAACCGGCCTGTCTGGAAACTACAGGCCGGGACCGCCGGTTTCAACCCGTTTACGTCTTGCGCAGCAGTTCCAGCGCGGCGGCGTGGATTTCCGCATTGGCCGCGGCCAGGGCGCGGCCGCCATTGTGGGCCGGGTTGCCGTCCCAATCAGTCACAATGCCACCCGCCGCCTGGATCACCGCAATCGGTGCCTGGATGTCATAGGCGTTGAGGCCGGCCTCGATCACCAGATCCGCCTGCCCTGCCGCCACCAGCGCATAGGCGTAACAATCCATGCCATAGCGCGTCAGCTTGGCTCTTGCCGCGACACGTTCGAAGCCTGCGCGCTCCTCGGCGCTTCCGACCTCGGGGAAAGTGGTGAATAGTATCGCGTCCGACAGCGCAGCGGTGCTGCGGGTCTGCAACGGCCTTTCGCCCAGCGGGCCGGTCATAGCCGCAATCTCCGCCCCGCCGCAGAAACGCTCGCCGGTATAGGGCTGGTCGATCACGCCGAGGAACGGGCCGTTTTGATCCGCCAGCGCAATCAGCACCCCCCAGGTCGGCGTGCCGCTGATGAAGCCGCGGGTGCCGTCGATCGGGTCCAGCACCCAAGTGCGGCCGGAGCTGCCTGCTTTGCAGCCGAACTCCTCGCCCAGGATCCCGTCCTGCGGGCGAAGCTCTTCCAATACCGCGCGCATCGCCTGCTCGGCGGCGCGGTCGGCCACCGTCACCGGATCAAACCCGCCTTCGAGCTTGTTCTCGGCATTCAATGAGGAGGTTCTGAAATGCGGCAGGATGGCAGCGCGGGCCGCGTCTGCCATCCTGTTCGCTACGTCGAGATCCGTGAGTGCTGCCTGTGTCATAGCCAAACGGGTGCCACCCAGGCGCCTTTATTGCAAGCGCAAACCCCGCCACTCATAGGTTTTGCGCTGCAATTTCCTGTCAGGCCCGGGTTTTAATCCGGGCCCTGTTCCGTCTCAGGCGACGTCGCTCAGCACCCGCGCCAGTTCAAACAGGCGGCGGCGCTGATTTTCCGGGATCGAGTAATAGGACCGCACCAGGTCCAGCGCTTCCTTGTCGCCCATCAGGTCCTCCGGCACAGAGGCCTTCTCTGCCGGCGCCTTGCCTTCTTCCTGCAAGCCTTCGAAGAAGAAGCTCACCGGCACCTCGAGTGCATCGGAGATGTCCCACAGGCGGGACGCGCTGACCCGGTTGGCGCCGGTTTCATACTTCTGAATCTGCTGGAACTTGATGCCGACCTGCTCGGCGAGCTGCTGCTGCGTCATGCCAATCAGCCACCGGCGGTGGCGGATGCGCTTTCCCACATGCACGTCTACGGGATGAGCCATGCGTATCTCCTAACTGTCATTGTGGCCAAAACCCGGACCGCTCTACCAATAATGCGTTCTGGCAGCTTCGGATGCCTGCCGGAAACACGTTTCCCCATCAGCGCGACCGGTCTTCAACCTCTGAGCAAAAGTGTACAACCCTTACGGTTGATTGCAAGGCTGCCGTCGCCCCTGACGTGGTCTTGTAACCCAAGCGCATGATTTCGCGAAGCATTTTCCCAAACGTTTTATTGCCAACCAGCTGCGGATGGCGTACCTCCCCAGAAATAGCGAGGTGTAAGCCGCGGGCGCACCCCGGCAGTGTAGCCCCGCGAATCACGTTGATTCCCGCAGAAGGTGAGGAAAACACATGCAGGCTTTCCAAGTCTCCGCTTTTGGCAGCCCGGCAGCCCTGACGGAAACCCGATGCCCGCCCCCCGGCCCGGGCCAGGCGGCCGTCGCCCTGCGCGCCTGCGGTCTGAACTTTGCCGATCTTCTGATGATGAAGGGCACTTACCAGGACACCCCCGAGCCGCCCTTTACCCTGGGGCTGGAAGCGGCCGGGGTGGTGACGGCGCTTGGCGACGGCACGGAAGTCTTTGACATCGGCGACCGGGTGGCAGTGTTCGGCGGCTCCGGCGGCCTGGCCGAGGCCGGCGTCTTTGATGCGGCGCGGCTGATCCGGATCCCGGATGCGATGAGCTTCGAACATGCCGCGGCGATGCAGATCGCCTATGGCACCAGCCATATGGCGCTGGATCATTGCGCCCGTCTGCAACCGGGAGAGACCCTGCTGGTCACCGGCGCGGCGGGCGGTGTCGGGCTGACCGCGGTGGAGATCGGCAAGCTGATGGGCGCGACGGTGATCGCTCAGGCCCGCGGCAGGGACAAGCTGGAGGTGGCCGCCGCAGCGGGCGCTGATCACCTGATCGACGCCAGTGAGGACCTGCGCAGCGCGGTCAAGGCTCTTGGCGGGGCTGATGTGGTCTATGACGCCATTGGCGGCGATGTGTGGAAGGCCGCCTTCCGCTCTGCCAATCCCGGCGCGCGGCTGCTGCCGGTGGGCTTTGCCGGCGGCGAGGTACCGCAGATCCCCGCCAACCATCTGCTGGTGAAGAACCTGACCGTGATCGGCTTTTATCTGGGCGGCTACATGAAATTCCGCCCCGAGGCGGTGCGCCAGTCCTTCGAGACGCTGTTTGCCTGGCACGGCGAAGGCCGCATCAAGCCACATATCAGCCACACGCTGCCGCTGGCGCAGGCCGCGGAGGGGCTGGAACTGCTGCGCAGCCGCAAATCCACCGGCAAGGTGGTGATCACCATGGGCGGCAGCTAACTGGCAGCATGCGCCGCGCCGGCGGCGGGGCTTCTCCCGCCCGCTTACTGCGCATTTCCGCAAAACGCACCGCAGCGGCCTTGGATGCGCTGGCGAAGCCAGGGCAGACTGCGGGCTCGGGAGCTCCGCCCTGCCCGCCAGTCAGCTGGCGGCGCGCAGCGGCGTGGACCATAGTCCCTGGAACCCCTGCCGGATGAATTCCGCCAGATCCTCGACATAGGGCGCACGCACCCGCTCTGCGCCATAAAGGTTGATGTGCTGCATCGGCAGTTCCGGCAGGCCGCAGCTCTGGGTGATCAGCTCCTGGTATGACGGCTGAGTGCCCTCCAGCAGCACGCCGACGGCCAGATCGGCACTGACAGTCGCCTCGACCGTGCGGTCGGAATCGCTGTCCAGCGCCATTTCCCATTCGATGCCGGCCTCATCCAGCGCCGCCGTCGCCACCGGGCGGAAGCTGCAGTTGCGGCAGAAACCGAGCCGCAGCGGGCGCTGCCGCCAGACTGCGCCGTCGGGCGCGCCGACCCAGCGCAGCGGCATGCTGTGGATCGTCTCGCCGCCTTCGCCCGCGCCGGTTTCGGTGGTCAGGATCAGGTCGAAGGCGCCGCGCGCGAACTCCGACTTGAGATCGCGGGTGTTGGAGGTGCAGAGGTTCACGTTGACCCGCGGATAGCTGAGGCTGAACCGCTTCAGCACCTGCGGGATGACCGGATGCACCACATCATGCGGCACCCCCAGCAGCACCTCGCCCTCAAACGCCTGGTCGGTCAGCCGGCTGATCACCTCGTCGTTCAGCGCCACCATCTTGCGGGCATAGCCCAGCATCTGCTCGCCCTCGGCGGTGAGCGCAATGGTGCGGCCTGACCGGTCCAGCAGTTCCAGCCCCAGAAGCTCCTCCAGACGTTTCATCTGCATCGAGACCGCCGACTGGGTGAGATGCAGGAAACCGGCGGCACGGGTCACCCCGCCGTATTCGGCCACCGCCACAAAGGAGCGGAGCGTGGTGATATCGAGATTTCTTACCATCACAGAACCTGATTCATTGGATCAAAAACATTCGTTTTAAAAATATGCCATACCGGCCCATATTCATCAACACAATTGATCGCCCAAAAGGGAAGCATCACAAACACAACTGAAGGACCAAAGCCATGACCCTCGCAACCTCCGCCTGCTCCTCCCCCTGCACCGCCGCCAAGCCGCAGCTTTCCCTGACCGCGCGCCTGCGCCTTCATCTGGCCGCCTGGCGCCAGCGCCGCCAGTTGGCGCGGCTGGATGCGCGCGCCCTGGAGGACATCGGCGTGACCCGCGCCCAGGCGGACGCAGAGGCGCGCGGCGGGTTCTGGAAAGCCCCGGATCACTGGAGCCTCTGAGACGGCTTGGCCTCAGCCAGCACCCACTTTTCAGACGGGCTGCCGCCGTGCGGCCCGTTTGGTTGTTTTTCATGTATTTCTTTGTTCGAAATACTTGAACCGAACTCCGCTTCACCCGATATTTGGCAGGAAAGCTGCGGCCCGCGGTCCTGTTCGCGTGCCGGCAGCGAGGGAGTAGATTACGGAGACCATTCAATATGGCACAATTCGATACCATCCGCTCTGCCGCAGGCGCCCGCGCTGCGCAGATTGATGAGGGCCTCCGCGCCCATATGAACAAAGTCTATGCCACAATGTCGGCAGGCACGTTCATCACCTTCCTGGCCGCCTGGGCGATTGCCGGGCTGGCCGTCACTTCGGACCCGGCCAACGCCGTGGCCCAGCTGAGCGCTGACAAGTACCTGACCAACATCGGCTATGCGCTGTACGCGTCGCCGCTGAAGTGGGTCATCATGTTTGCGCCGCTGGCCTTTATCTTCGGCATCGGCGCCGCCGCCAACCGCATGTCCGCGGCCGGCGTGCAGCTGCTGTTCTATGTCTTCGCGACCGTGATGGGCCTGTCGATCAGCTCGATCTTCCTGGTCTTCACCGGCGAGAGCATCGTGCAGGTGTTCCTGATCACCTCCATCGCCTTTGCGGGCCTCTCGCTGGTGGGCTACACCACCAAGAAGGACCTCAGCGGCATGGGCTCCTTCCTGATCATGGGCCTGATCGGCCTGATCGTGGCCTCGATCGTCAACATCTTCCTGGCGTCCTCCGCCATGGCGTTTGCGATCTCGGTGATCGGTGTGCTGATCTTTGCTGGCCTGACCGCATATGACACCCAGCGCATCAAGAACGACTACCTGCAGATGGCCCACGCGGGCGACCAGGAGTGGCTGGCGAAGTCCGCGATCATGGGCGCGCTGAGCCTGTATCTGGACTTCATCAACATGTTCATGATGCTGCTCCAGCTGCTTGGCAACCGCGAATAACCGCAGGCCACATACCAAACAGCAAGGGGCGGATCTCAGCGATCCGCCCCTTTTCATTTGAACAACAATAACAAGGGGAACACCCATGGAAATCATTGAGATCCCGGCCGCTGAGGCAGGCCGCCTGCTGCCGCTTTTGCAGGACCTGCATGCGCTGCATGCGGAACATCAGCCAGCGCGCCATATTCCGGCGCCCGGCAGCAGCGACCTGGCCGCGTGGCTGCAGGGCTGGCTGCAGGAAGAGAACGTCTTTGCACTAGCCGCGGAAAGCCCGCAGGGCGCGCTGCTGGGCTACCTGATCTATGAGCTGCAGGACCGCCCTGCCCTGCCCGTCCGCGCGGCTGAGAAACGCGCCATGCTGCACCATATTTCGGTGACCGAAGCCTGGCGCCGGATGGGTGTCGGCAAAGCGCTGGTGGAGACGATGAAGACACGGGCGCTGGCAGAGGGGGCCACGGTGATTGCGGCCACCTATGCGCCGTTCAACAGCGCCTCCGCGGCGCTGATGCAGGGCATGGGGATGACGCCGGTGCTGACCGTGGCAGAGTGGCGCGCCTGAGGTCAGGAACCGGAACAATCCAAGCCGGCGGAGATAGCAAATGTCCCTTGCCGGCCTGCAACCTTGCGGAGACTTCCGTCCGCGCGGCAGCCCGAGGCGCTGCGGAGCAGGTCCCTCAGGTCAGCCTCTGCAATTTCGGGCAGAACAGGCACCGGGCTGGTTGCAGGGACGCTCAGCACCGCCACACCGGCACTGCCTGAGCGCACCAGGCTCAACGCCAGCCTGCGACCATTCAGGCGCACAAAGCTTGCTTCCACTTCCTCTTCCTGCCGGGGGGCTCCCGCCGCAGCCGGCAAGGGCTCAGCGGTGACGGCCGGCGGCAGCGGCACCGCCACCTTGGCTTCAAAGAAACTGGAGACCGGCGCCCCGGCCACTGACAGTACCGCTGCCAACAAGAAAACCCTCACAGCACATCCACCCGATTGCTTTTTAACCCACGGCTGTCAGGCTAGAGGGCAAATGGGGCAGCAAGATGCCGGGCTGCCGGGTAATCCCTGCGGCATTTTCCGACAATTGCGGACAGCGGGCACAACCAGCCGCGCGGCCCAAAAGAAAACGGGCCGCGCATCGCGCGACCCGTTTCCGGAAATCGGTCCGTAAGGAAGGCTTACTTGATTTTGCCTTCTTTGTACTCGACGTGCTTGCGCACGACCGGGTCGTATTTGCGCACGACCATTTTCTCGGTCATGGTGCGTGCGTTTTTCTTGGTCACATAGAAGTGGCCGGTGCCCGCGCTCGAGTTCAGGCGGATCTTGATGGTGGTCGGCTTCGCCATGGTGCTTCTCCTGCGTCCGAAAAGGCAGGGGCCTCTCGGTAAATTCCTATCTGAAGCCCGGCTTTTACCCGCCCTGCGCCCCAAGTCAACAGCCAAAACGCCCGGAAGCCGCCGCTGAGGGGCAATTCTGCCAGCCAGGCGGCGGAATTGGGGTTTTCAGCTGCTTTCCCCCTGTTGGGACGCGGAGAAACGTAGCCTTGCCCGCCGTTTGCCCCATTTCAATGGCTGAACCAGCCGCACCACAGCCCAAGGGCCTTGCCGATGCCTGAGCACAGGGAGACCAGCCAGACAGATCCGCAGCCGAATCTTCTGGTGCGCGCGGTGGCCGGGCTGGCGGTTTCGCTGCGGCACAAGCTGCTGGCCGCCTTTCTGACCGGGACCGGGCTGGTGATCCTGCTTGCCGTTCTGGGGCTGCAGACGCTGCAGCAGGCAAATGAACGGACCCGGCTGCTGATCCGCGATCAGCAGCAGATCGCAGCCTATAACCGCATCTATCAAAGTGCAGGCGACGCCATGGTATTTGCCCTGTCCAGCAAAACCGGGTCTCCTGGACGCATGGGGGTGCCTTCTGCCCAGGCCCTGAACGAATCCAATGACCTGACGGTGATCATCGCCCGTTACGCACGGCAAGTGGAGCGGCAGAAGCTGCCAAGGGATCCCCGGCTTGCGAACCTGCAGAAAACCGCAAGCCGCCTGCCGGGGGTGGCAGCAGACCTCGTGCAGGCGCGCCGGTCGGGTGAGATGGCCAAGGTCGCGGAGCTGGTCGACAAACAATTCACCCCGATCGCCCTGAGCCTGCAACGCGATGCCTATACAATCGCCAGAGACATCGAAGCCCGGATGAACCGGCGCGCGCAGGAAACCGCCAGAGCTTACGGGCGCGCCCGCGCCCTGGTCATCGGGGCCAGCGTGGCAGCCGTTCTTTTGTCGCTGGCGGCGGGCTATGCGATTTCCTCCTCCGTGCTCTGGCCGGTGGAGCAGATCGGCCGCACCCTGAGTTCCGTCGCCTCCGGGAATTTCACCGCCCGGGCCAGGGTTTCAAACCGGGATGAATTCGGCGGGCTGGCACGGAATGTAAACAGCATGAGCCGGGAGCTGGGCGCGCTTTACGAGGAGGTCAATGTGCAGAAGGAGGAGCTGCAATCCTGGAACAGCCAGCTGGAGCGCAAGGTGGCGCAGCAGGTCGCGGAGCTGGAGCGGACCAACCGTCTGCGCCGTTTCCTGCCGGAACCGGTGGCGGCGATGATCGTGAATGCGGGCAGCGGCAGCACGGCCTTGAACAGCCAGCGCCGCACCGTGACAGTTCTGTTTGCCGACCTGCGCGGCTTTACCGCCTTTGCCAGCGCCGTCCCTCCGGACCAGGTGATTGCCGCGCTCAACGCCTTCCACCAGGCCGCAGGGCCGCTGATCGAGCAGGCCGGCGGCACGCTGGAGCGGTTTCTGGGCGACGGACTGCTGGTGCTGTTCAACGCGCCGCTGCCCTGCGAGGACCCGGCCAGGCGGGCGCTGGATCTGGCAGAGCAGATGCAGGGTGCGTTTCCGGATGCGGTGCGGCCGTTTCAGACCGGCGGCAGCCGGATCGGCCTGGGGATCGGGATTGCCACTGGCAAGGCGACGCTGGGCCAGATCGGCTTTGAGGGACGGTTGGACTATGCGGCCATTGGCGCCGCGCCGAACCTGGCAGCCAGGCTTTGCGACAAGGCCGGCAGCGGGCAGATCCTGGTTTGCGAAACCACAGCCCGGGCGATTGGCGCGGGCTTGCAAAAGGCCGGCGTGTTCGACCTGAAGGGCATTCCCGGACCGGCCACCGCCTATGAGCCATTGGAACGCGCAGAAGGCCTGTAAGCCGGATCCTGTCCCCCCTGCCCCGTAAGGCAGGGATCGACGGCCATTCATCTAGGCGGCGCATTGCTGCGCCGCTCAAGCTGCCAACCCGGTCCCTCTCGGCTGAAGCGAACCTAGCGGCGGTTTTCCGGCGGACCGGAACCTGCCCGCGCGGGGACCCTATTTGGCATTGCTCCCGGTGGGGCTTGCCGTGCCGCCCCTGTTGCCAGGGGCGCGGTGGGCTCTTACCCCACCGTTTCACCCTTACCAGCCCGGGGGCTGGCGGTCTGTTTTCTGTGGCGCTTTCCGTCGGGTTTCCCCGCCCGGGCGTTACCCGGCACCGCTGCTTCATGGAGTCCGGACTTTCCTCCCGCGCGGGTCTCCCCGCGCCGGCGGCCATCCAGCCTTCTGCGCGAGGGGAGGCGTAGGAACAACCGCACGCGGCGTCAAGCGGATAGTACAGAAGCAGGCCGTTCCTTCAGGCGAGCGGCAGGAAGTCCTCAGCAGAGAGCGGGCCTGAGGCCCAGGGCCGGAACCGCAGCCGCACCGCCGCCAGCAGCGTTTCGTCGTCTGCCGGCGCCGTGAAACCGGCCGCGGCGGCGGCTTCCCGGAAGTCCGGGAAGGTTACGGGCTGCGGCGGGGGCGAACCCGCGCCATCCGCGGCCAGCCCCTGCCGGGCCAGGCGCGCCCAGTCAAAGCGCGGGCCGGGGTCGCATTTTCTCCCCGGCGCCATGCAGGAATGGCCGATCACCCCCGCAGGCGGAATGTCCCGGCGCTGCATGATGCCGCGGATCAGCGCCTCAAGCGCCGCCATCTGCGGTTCGCTGAAGGGGTGGCTGCCGAGGTTGTCGAGTTCGATGCCGATGGAGCGGGAATTGATGTCTTCCTGCCCTGCCCACTCGCCTGCGCCTGCATGCCAGGCACGGCAGTCTTCTGCCACCATCTGCCAAAGGGTGCCGTCTGCACCAATCAGATAGTGGGCGGAAACCTCCGCAACCGGATCGCAGAGCCGCTCCAGTGCGGCTTCAGCGGTCTCCATGGCGGTGTAGTGCAAAACAATCAGGGACGGCGTCAGGCCGTCCCTGCGGGGCCCGAAGTTCGGGCTGGGATGCCAGATGGCGCCTGGCTGATCAGGCGTCATCAGTTCTGGACGGCCAGCCGGTAGGGGGCCGGATCCCAGCCGCAGGCAAAACCGTCGCCATCCGGGTCCAGCGCCTTGCGGTCGCGCTCCGGGCCGCCGCTCTTGAGGAAGGCAACCTGGGCCTGATCCGGCGATGCGAATTCGGCGCAGTTGCGCGCGCTGCGAGCCTTCAGGTTGATGCCTGCGCGGGTGTAGAGGCGCACGCCCTTGGGGTTGGAGGTGCTGAGCGCGTATTTGACGATGTTCGGCCCGGTATCGCCGGAGCGTTCCGGCACCGCCGTCGGCTGCACCTGCTGGTACTGCGACCGCTGGCGCTGCAGCCGCTCAGCATCGCTTTCGATGGACTGGCGCGAGGCCACTGCCTCAAAATCATTCTCGTCCGAGATACCCGCGTTGCCGATCAGCTGCGGCGCCGGGTTGGCGGGGCTGGCATCCAGCGGCGCAGTGCCGGATGTGCTGCGGGACGCGGCCAGGGCGGCCTCGGTCTGCCGCGCGATATCGGCGTCGCTGGACGACGCCGCAGCGGTGCTGAAGGTGCCCGCCGTGGTGGTGGAGCCGCTGCTGCGCGGCGCGGTGCCAGGCTGATAAGGCGCGGTTTCAGTGGACACCCGCGCAGGCGGCACCAGCGGATCGCCATTAATGGTCGTGCCGGCGGCCGGCGGCGGCGCAAACGGGTCGCCGTCGATGCCAACGCCCGCGGCGCTGTCCGGAACCTGGGGGGAACAGGCAGCCATAACCAGAAGGCTGCCTGCGGCGGCGTAAGATGCGAATGCGCGCATGGGGTACCTGTCAGCTCTGCTCAATTGCTTGCGCAGATGTTTACCACCATTGCTGCGGCTTGGCTACAAAGCCGGCCGCATTCTCCAGCGCATAGGCAGTGTTCAGCAGATCGCCCTCTTCCCAGGGCTTGCCAATGAGCTGCAAGCCCAGCGGCAGGCCTTGGGAATCCAAGCCTGCAGGCACCGCGACGCCGGGCAGGCCCGCCAGGTTCACGGTGACGGTGAAGACGTCGTTCAGGTACATTTGCACCGGATCCGCTTCGGTCATCTCGCCCAGACCAAAGGCCGCGGACGGGGTGGCCGGGGTCAGGATGGCATCGACACCGGCGGCAAAGGCGTCCTCGAAGTCCTTCTTGATCAGGGTGCGGACGCGGCGGGCGCGGTTGTAATAGGCGTCGTAGAAGCCTGCCGACAGCACGTAGGTGCCGACCATGACGCGGCGCTGCACCTCGTGGCCGAAGCCTTCGGCGCGGGTCTTCTCGTACATCTCGGTGATGCCGTCACCCGCTTCCAGCGCGGCGCGGCGGCCATAGCGGACGCCATCATAGCGCGCGAGGTTCGAAGACGCCTCAGCCGGAGCAATCACGTAATAGGCAGGCAGCGCGTATTTGGTATGGGGCAGCGAGATATCGACGATCTCGGCGCCTGCGGCCTTCAGCATCTCGGCGCCATCGGCCCAAAGCTTGCTTATTTCATCAGGCATGCCGTCCATACGGTATTCCTTGGGGATACCGATCTTCTTGCCGCGGATGTCGCCGGTCAGCATCGCTTCGAAATCCGGCACCGCCAGTTCGGCAGAGGTCGAATCCTTGGGGTCGTGGCCGCACATGGCTTCCAGCATAATGGCAGCATCGCGCACCGATTTGGTCATCGGCCCGGCCTGGTCCAGCGAGGAGGCAAAGGCGACAATGCCCCAGCGCGAGCAGCGGCCGTAGGTCGGCTTGATGCCGACTGTGCCGGTGAAGGCCGCAGGCTGGCGGATCGAGCCGCCGGTGTCGGTGCCGGTGGCCGCGAGGCACAGGTCGGCTGCCACGGCAGAGGCCGAACCGCCGGAGGAGCCGCCCGGGGTCAGCTGGGCGTCGTCATTGCCGCGGCGCCAGGGGCTGACGGCATTGCCGTAGACGGAGGTTTCGTTGGAGGAGCCCATGGCGAACTCATCCATGTTCAGCTTGCCCAGCATGACGGAACCGGCATCGGCCAGCTTCTGGCTGACAGTGGATTCATACTCCGGCTTGAAGCCTTCGAGGATCTTCGAGGCCGCCTGCGACGGCACGCCCTTGGTGCAGAACAGGTCCTTGATGCCGATCGGCAGGCCGCACATGGAGGGCGCATCGCCCGCCTTGATGCGGTCGTCCGCGGCCTTGGCCCGTTCCATCGCCAGTTCGGGTGTCTTGTGCACGAAAGCATTGAGCGCGTCAGCCGCGTCGATTGCCTTGAGGCAGGCCTCAGTCAGCTCAACGGAGGTGGTGTCGCCCTTGCGCAGCGCGTCGCGGGCCTCTGCCAGGCCCAGTTTGTTCAGATCGCTCATGTCTCTTACTCCACGACTTTGGGCACTGCGAAGAAACCTTCGCGGGCGTCCGGCGCGTTGGCCAGCACCTTGTCCTGCTGGCTGCCGTCGGTGACTTCATCCGCGCGGCGCTTCAGGCGCTGCGGGGTGACGGAGGTCATCGGCTCGACGCCCTCGACATCCACCTCGTTCAGCTGCTCGATGAAGCCCAGAATGTTGTTGAACTCGTCTGCCAGCGCCGGCAGCGCGTCGTCCTCGACCTTGATCCGGGCCAGTTTGGCCACCTTGGCGGCGGTGCTTTGGTCAATCGACATGGAAACCCTCATCTGGTGTTGAGTAGGCATTTACCGCCGTGCCGCCTGCGCTGCAAGCCTGCAACGGGCGGGCAGCCTGCAATCGGGCCGGCAGGCATATTTTCCGGCACGTCCGCATTCCTTTTCGCCCGCAGCCTGTTAGGCTTCCGCCAAGGACAACGGGAGGAGAAAACCGATGAAGATCATTTGGCTGGGCCACGGCTCATTCCGCATCGAAACAAGCGGCCAGGTGCTGCTGGTGGACCCCTGGCTGAGCGGCAATCCGGTGCTGCCGGAAGAGAGCCACGAGGCCGCCGTTGCCGGTGCCACCCACATCCTGCTGACCCATGTGCATTTCGACCATGTGGTGGACGTGCTGCCGCTGGCAAAGCGGCTGGAGGTGCCGGTGATCGGGCAATACGACCTGATGGGCCTCTGGGGCGAGACCGAAGGAGTGCAGACCACCGGCTTCAACAAGGGCGGCACCGTGGACCTGGGCGGGGTGAAGGTTGCGATGGTGCCTGCTTCGCACAGCTCCACCTTCAACACCCAGGACGGGCTGCGCACCGGCGGCTCGGAAGTCGGCTACATGCTGATGGCGGAGGGCAAGACCGTCTATCTGTCCGGCGACACCGCGATCATGGCCGACATGGAGTGGATGGGCGACTACTACAAGCCGGACGTGGGCATCTTGTCGGCAGGCGGCCATTTCACCATGGACATGAAACAGACGGCTTATGCGGCGAAGCGGTACTTCAATTTCAAGACGGTGATTCCCTGCCACTACAAGAGCTTCCCGATCCTGGAGCAGGACGCCAAGGACCTGATCGAAGGGCTGCCCGGGGTGGAGGTGATCGAGCCGGAAGTGATGAAGGCGATCGAAATCTGAACCGCGCGACCAGACGGGGGGCCTCCCGCCCGTCGCCGGATCTGGCGGGCAGATCCGCTCCCGTTGGGCGTGGCGCCGGGCCTGCCGGCCCGGCGCGGGCGGAGATCAGGCCGCCGGCTTCAACTGCGGCACAGTAAAGGCCTGCCGGGCCGCGGCGGCCTTCTCCCGGCAGATACAGCCGCGGGCATGGTCATTGATCAGCCCCATCGCCTGCATGAAGGCAAAAACCGTGGTCGGGCCGACAAATTTCCAGCCGCGTTTCTTGAGCGCCTTGGACAGCGCCACGGATTCGGGACTGGTGGAGGCGGTCTGCGGTTCCGGCAAATCCTCCGGCTTCGGCTCATAGCTCCAGAAGAACGCCGCCAGCGACCCCGCTTCCGCCACCAGTTCCTGCGCGCGGGCAGCATTGTTGATCACCGCCTCGATCTTGCCGCGGTGGCGGATGATGCCCTTGTCCTGCAACAGCCGTTCAACATCGGTCTCGCCGAATTTCGCCATCTCGTTGAAATCAAACCCCGCAAAGGCGGCGCGGAAGTTCTCGCGTTTGTCCAGAATGGTGCGCCAGCTGAGGCCGGACTGGAAGCTTTCCAAGCAGACCTTCTCGAACAGTCGGTTATCGTCGCCGACCGGGTAGCCCCATTCCTCGTCGTGGTACCGCAGGAAATTGGGGGCCGAGGCGCTCCAGGCGCAGCGGGGATGGCCATCGGCGGCGGTAACGGTGCGGCTCATTCGCCGCCCCGCAGGAAATCAAGCCGGGGATCCATCATGGTCGGCGCCACGCCGATGATTTCCGGCTCCACCACACCGCCGGTCACAAAAGGATCCTGCGCGACGCGGGCGGCCAGTTCCTCTTCGCCTTCACCTACGGCGAGGATCGCACCGCCCTCGCCATCGGTCATTGACCCGGCGGCAAGGAACACCCCGTCCTCAAATCCTTGCTGCAGCCAGGCCTTGTGCCCCTCCAGAAACTCGGCCAGGCGGTCCTTCTGCACCGCAAATGAAAGCAAAATAAAATACATGAGTATCTCCTGTGGTGTGTGTCAGGCAGGGTGATCCTTTGGCAGCTGATCCTGAAGCCAATCCAGCATCAGCTCTACTTCCCGGTTGATGAATTCCACATCACGGAACGCCTGCGCCAGCGTTGCCCCCCCCTGGCTGCGCGCCAGCAGGTGCATCGCCAGGGCATCCGATTCCGCGCCGCAGCCCAGCTCCCCAAACTGGCGGCGGAGCCAGGTCCGGAACAGGGTGAATATGGCATTGGCCTGATCCTGCGCCGCATGGTCCAGTTTGCCCAGCTCCGCCACCAGCGTGCCGACCGGGCAGCCGTAGACAGTGATCTTGGCCTGGTTGGCGATCAGGATCCGGATGAAGCAGATGATCCGCTGCTGCGGACTGCCGCCCTCTGCCTGCCAGCCGTTCAGCATGGCGCGTGTATTGGCCATGCGGCGCGCGATCACCGCTTCAAGGATCTCGTCCTTGGTCTTGAAATGATAGTAGAAATTGCCGCGTGAGATGCCGACAGCCGCAGCAATATCCGCAAATGACGTAGCCTCGAACCCGCGCTCATAGAACAGCTGGTCGGCGGCTTCCGCGATCCGGTCTTTGGTAGTTTGCTGCGCCATCCGGCCCCTTTAGGACAATTGACCTAAGCCCCTTATAGGACAATTGCCCAAATCCGGCAACAGCAAAGTCAACCGCGGTGCATCACCTCAGCACTCAGCGTTTCTGTGCGAAGAACTCCTTAAGCAGTGCGCTGGCCTCACCTTCCGCAATCCCGTCATAGACTTCCGGCGCGTGATGCGCCTGCGGGTGGGAGAACACGCAGGCGCCATGAGCCACGCCTCCGGATTTAGGGTCAGCGGCGCCATAGTAAACCCGGCGGATGCGGGCAGCGGCGATGGCGGCGGCGCACATCGCACAAGGCTCCAGCGTCACATAGAGGTCATAGCCGGTGAGGCGCTCACTGCCCAAAGCGGCACAGGCCGCGCGGATGGTCAGGATCTCGGCGTGGGCGGTGGGGTCGTTCAGCTCGCGGGTGCGGTTACCCGCCAGGGCGGCGACGCTTCCGTCCGGCGCGATCAGCGCAGCACCCACGGGAACCTCGCCGCGCTCCGCGGCCTCGCGCGCCTGGTCCAGCGCTTTGTCCATATGCGATTTGAATGCCATGCCCCTTCCTGCCCGCGATTGCCCGCTTTCGCAAGGCAGCGGAATGCTCTATGGCACAGGCATGAGCAAAACACCCGCATCCCCCAAGGGCAAACCAGGCCCGAAATCCCAGCCCCGCAAGGCTGCCGCCAAACCAGAGGCTGGCGCCTCGCCTGAGGGCGACCGCATCGCCAAGGTTCTGTCGCGCGCGGGTGTTGCCTCGCGCCGTGAGGCTGAGCGCATGATCGCCGAGGGCCGCGTGTCGGTGAACGGCAAGAAGATCGACAGCCCGGCGCTGAACGTGACCGCAGCGGACCGGATCAGCGTCGACGGCCAGCCCCTGCCGGAGGCCGAGGCACCGCGGATGTGGCTGTATTACAAGCCCACCGGGCTGGTGACGTCGAACAGCGACGAAAAGGGCCGCAAGACCATCTTTGACGAGCTGCCCGAGGACATGCCGCGGGTGATGACGGTCGGCCGCCTCGACCTCAACTCCGAAGGTTTGCTGCTGCTCACCAACGACGGCGGCATCAAGCGCAAGCTGGAGCTGCCTTCGACCGGCTGGCTGCGCCGCTACCGGGTGCGGATCAACGGCCGCCCCAAGGACGAGGATTTCGCCCCCCTGCGCAAGGGCCTGGTGATCGAGGGCGAGAAGTTCCAGCCGATGACCGTGTCGCTGGACCGCCAGCAGGGCGCCAACGCCTGGCTGACCGTCGGCCTGCGCGAGGGCAAGAACCGCGAGATCCGCCGCGCGATGGAGGATATCGGCTTCACCGTGAACCGGCTCTTACGGGTGTCCTACGGGCCGTTCCAGCTGGGCGATCTGAAACCGGGCGACGTGGAAGAACTGCGCCCGCGCGTGGTGCGCGATCAACTGGGGCTGGAGCCGGAAGAGGAAAAGCCGGCAGGCCGCCCCACCCGCTCCCGCGGCGGCAAGCCTGCTGGCAGGCCGATGGGCAAACCGGGCGGCAAGCCCGCAGCCAAGGCACCAGCAAAACCCGGCAAACCGGCCGGCAAAGCCGCTGCACCGCGCAGCGACCGCCCGGCCCAGCGCGGCGGCGGCAAGCGCCCGATCGGCAAGAATCCCCGGCGCTGAGCCAAATCCCGCAGACTTCCCCCTAGCAACACCGTCCGCTATCCCCTAGATTTCCAATCAGTTAATCTTCGCTGGCGGTTTTGGGGGAGCTTGCGTGCAGAAAATTGCCTATGCCGCCCTATTGATCCTGATGTTCGGCCTCAGCACCGGCTGGATTGTGGGGGGCTGAACGCATGGCACAGCGTTACGGCGGCAAATACAGCCCCGGCAGCGACCCCGGGTCGCAAAACTCCGCTCCCAAGCAGTCTTACCGCAATGCCCAGGTGGATCCGGTCGGGGTGCGCGCCAACGTGATGTTTGTGCCTCCCGCCATCCTGGCATTGCTGTCATTGAACGACGGCGCCACTGGCCTGGCGCTGGGACTGATCGGCGCGGGCCTGTGGACCGGCGGCGCCTTCCTGCTGCGCGAGGGGCTGAAGGCCGAAGCCGCCTATGCCGCCCGCAAGGTGGCGCGCAAGCCCGCCCTGCCCCGCAAGATCCTGGCAGCGCTGCTGGCCGGCGGCGGCGCGGCGCTGGCGGCGTGGAAGGCAGAGCCCGGCATCCTGATTGCCGCCATCTATGGCGCCGCGGCAACGGGGCTGCACATCACCGCCTTCGGCATCGACCCGCTGCGCGACAAGGGCGTGGACGGGGTCGACGATTTCCAGCAGTCCCGGGTGGCCCGCGCGGTAGATGAAGCGGAACAGAGCCTTGCCGCCATGAAGGACGCCGCCCTGCGTGCCCGCGACCGCGGGGTCGAGGCGCGGGTGGAGCAATTCCAGGAGGTGGCCCGCGAGCTGTTCCGCACGGTGGAGGAAGACCCGCGCGACCTGACCGCCGCCCGCAAGTACCTGACCGTCTATCTGCAGGGCGCCCGCGATGCGACGGTGAAATTCGCCGACATCTATGCCCGCAGCCAGGATGCCCAAGCCCGCGCCGATTACCTGGCGCTGCTGGACGACCTGGAACAGAATTTTGCCGCGCGCACCCGCAAAATGCTGGTGGAGGACCGCGCCGACCTGACCATTGAAATTGAAGTGCTGCGCGACCGTTTGCAGCGTGAAGGGGTCCATCTGGACCGGAATTGATTAGCGAGGAAGCCGTTCATGTCCGAAGCCGTTCAACAGAAAGCCGCCGAAGCCGAAGCCCTAGTCACGGAAGTCACCGCCATTGAACTGCCTGAACCCGTGGCTGAGGTGCAGCCGCTGGAGCAGGCCGATGAACTGACCAGCGAGGCGATCCGGCAACGGATGGATCAGATCGACATGGGCGATACCAATTCGATCATCCATTTCGGCTCAGCCGCGCAGGAAGAACTGCAGACCATCAGCCAGGCGATGCTGTCCGATGTGCGTAACAAGGATGTGGGTCCTGCGGGCGACTCCTTACGCAACATCGTGGCCACGATCCGCGGCTTTTCGGTCTCCGAACTGGACGTGCGCCGCAAGGCGACCTTCTGGGAGCGGCTGTTGGGCAAGGCCACGCCTTTCGTGAAATTCACCG
The DNA here is from genome assembly GCF_040704725.1 of Leisingera sp. JC11. Lineage (NCBI taxonomy): Bacteria > Pseudomonadati > Pseudomonadota > Alphaproteobacteria > Rhodobacterales > Roseobacteraceae > Leisingera > Leisingera sp. JC11. The sequence continues at coordinate 2,999 of NZ_JBFCVS010000011.1, read as the reverse complement.
CGCGGTATGAAACCGTGCAGGGGCAGATCGACCGGATCACCGACGACCTCCTGGGCCACGAGCACACCCTGCTGAAGGACATCAAGTCGCTCGACCTTCTCTATGAAAAGACGCTGCAGTTCTATGATGAGCTGGCGCTCTATATCGCCGCGGGCGAAGCCAAGCTGGCGGAGCTGGACAGCACCGCCATCCCGGCGAAGGAGGCCGAGGTGCAGGCAGCGCCGGAAGGCGACCAGGTGATGAAGGCGCAGGAGCTGCGCGACCTGCGCGCCGCCCGCGACGATCTGGAGCGCCGGGTGCATGACCTGAAGCTGACACGCCAGGTCACCATGCAATCGCTGCCCTCGATCCGGCTGGTGCAGGAGAACGACAAGTCGCTGGTGACCAAGATCAACTCCACCCTGGTGAACACCGTGCCGCTGTGGGAAACTCAGCTGGCGCAGGCCCTGACCATCCAGCGTTCGGCCCAGGCCGCCGCAGCGGTGCGCGACGCCAATGATCTGACCAATGAGCTCCTGACCTCCAACGCCGCCAACCTGCGCCAGTCGAACGAGATGATCCGCCAGGAGATGGAGCGCGGCGTCTTTGACATCGAAGCGGTGAAACAGGCCAATGCGGACCTGATCGGCACCATTCAGGACAGCCTCAAGATCGCCGATGAAGGCAAGGCCAAACGCGCTGCGGCCGAGGAAGAGCTGCAGAAGATGGAGGCGGAGCTGCGCGACACGCTGGCCGCCGCCAAGGCGCGCCGCGACGGGGTTGGCGACACCGCCGGCACCGCGGTGCCGAACTGAGAAGGGCGGCAAGGGTGCAGGCTGTCCAGACCATGTGGAGGAGCGCAGCGGCCCTTGCCGGGCTGGCCGCGCTCACGGCTTGCCTGCCCTTTGACCAGGCGGAATCGCTGGTGCCGCAGGCCCGGCCCGCGGCGCCGCAGCCGGCGGTCTACAAACCCTCCGCAGACAGCGCGCAGCTGGCCTATTACTACAACGCGCTGGAGCGCGACCTGCTGACCCGAGGGCTGCTGCGCACCGACGGCGGCGGACCGGACACGCCTTATGACGCCGAGGATCTGGCCAGAAGCTTTGAAGCGCTGGCATTTTACGATGAATACGGCGGAGCAGGGATATCAGGGGGCATGGGCCGCTGGTCCGGGCCGGTGCGGATCGCGGCAGAATTCGGCCCCTCGGTGCAGGCGGACCAGCGGGTGCAGGACCGGGAAACACTCGCCGAATATGCCGCGCGGCTGGCGCGGATCACCGGCCACTCCATCAGCACCGTCAGCGGGCGGGCCAACTTCCACGTGATCTTTGCCAGCCTCGACGACAGCGCCTTTGTGGCCGAACGGGTGCGCGAGCTGCTGCCCTCGATCAGCGCCCGCGACCTGTCGCTGCTGGCCGCGCCGCCGCGCAGCTATTACTGCCTGGTGGTGGCGGGCGGGCCGCAAGGCGACCCGCTGTCCTATACCCGTGGCGTGGCGCTGATACGGGCCGAGCATCCCGACCTGGTGCGCAAGAGCTGCGTGCACGAGGAAGTGGCACAAGGCCTGGGGCTGCGGAACGACAGTCCCAGGGCGCGGCCTTCTATTTTCAACGACGATGACGAATTTGCGCTGCTGACCAGCTTTGACGAAAAACTGCTGCAGATGCTGTATGATCCAAGACTGACAACGGGGATGAGCATCGAGGAGGCCCGCCCCGTCATCCGCATTCTCGCCCGCGAGGCGATGGGCCAGGAACTTTAGGCCGCCACAGGAAGAGGACCTGAAACATGGGTATTTTCGATTTTCTCAAAGGCGAATTCATTGATGTCATTCACTGGGTGGACGACACCCATGACACCATGGTCTGGCGGTTTGAGCGCGAGGGGCACGAGATCAAATACGGTGCCAAGCTGACGGTGCGCGAGGGCCAGGCGGCGGTGTTCGTGCACGAAGGCCAGCTGGCGGATGTGTTCACGCCCGGTCTTTATATGCTTGAGACCAACAACATGCCGGTCATGACCACGCTGCAGCACTGGGACCACGCCTTCCAGTCGCCGTTCAAATCTGAGGTCTACTTTGTCGACACCACCCGCTTCAGCGACCTGAAGTGGGGCACCAAGAACCCGATCATCTGCCGCGACCCGGAGTTCGGCCCGGTCCGGCTGCGCGCCTATGGCACCTATACGATCAAGGTCGCCGATCCGGCTCGGTTCCTGTCCGAAATCGTCGGCACCGACGGCGAGTTCACCATGGATGAGATCTCCTACCAGATCCGCAACATCATCGTGCAGGAATTCTCCCGCGTGATTGCAGGCTCCGGCATCCCGGTGCTGGACATGGCCGCCAATACCGCCGATCTGGGCAAGCTGGTGGCGGCGGAGATTTCCGGCACCCTGGCGGACTACGGCCTGATGATGCCGGAGCTGTACATCGAGAACATCTCGCTCCCGCCCGCGGTGGAAGAGGCGATGGACAAGCGCACCCAGATGGGCGTGCTGGGCGACCTTGGCCGCTACACCCAGTTCTCCGCAGCCGAGGCGATGACCGCTGCCGCGCAGACCCCGAACAGCGGCATGGGCGCCGGCATGGGTATGGGCATGGGAATGGCGATGGCGCAACAGATGGGCCAGGCGCTGCAGGGAGGCGCGGCCTCCCAGGCAGCGGGTCAGCCGTCCGGGCCATGGGGCGCACGGCCCGAACCGGCTGCACCGCAGCCGGCGGCGCCCGCGGCCCCGCCCCCGCCGCCGGTGGAGCACGTCTGGCACATCGCGGTGGACGGCCAGACCTCCGGCCCGTTCTCCAAGGCACGGATGGGACGGATGGCCCAGGACGGCACCCTGACGCGGGAGACCCATGTCTGGACGCCAGGCCAGGACGGCTGGAAACGCGCGGGCGAAGTGATGGAGCTGGCGCAGCTGTTCACCATCCTGCCGCCGCCTCCGCCGCCGCCGGCACCGCCGGCCGGGTAGCACCTTCGAGAGGGGGCAGCCTGCCGCCCCCGCCACCCCCTGACTGACAT
>NZ_JBFCVS010000010.1:0-174729 GCF_040704725.1 Leisingera sp. JC11 | reverse complement strand
TCTTTGCGTTCAGCATATCTTCGATTGTGCGCCGTTCACGCAAATCCAGCTCCGTATGGGCCATCTTCCATTCTCCTTGCTTTCCAGCAAGATAGGGAATTTGTCGCAACCCAGTTTAGAATGTGCCCCCGTGGCCCTCAGGACATCCTATAATCAGAATTATGGTAATTATCCGCATCACCCAAATTCGAATGGAGAACTATTTCCATCAAAATCAACGCTTTAGCGGCCTCAGCAAACCTTCCTGCGCTACACTGGCAACGAGTATTCCGTCTTCGGTGTAAATTGACCCTCGATTGAAACCGCGGGCACTGCCGGTGAATGGCGCGTCCATGGAATACAGGTGCCAGTTCTGCAACTGCACCGGCGCATGGAACCACATGGCGTGGTCGAGGCTGGCAGTCATCGCTTTCGGATTGTGAAACGTCAGCGCGTGCGGACGCATCGAGGATCCCAGCAACCCGAAGTCGGAAACATAAGCCAGCAGGATGTGCTGAAGTTCTGGCCCGGCACCTTCGGCAGCTTCCATTCGAATCCACATCTGGTTGGCATCACTGGTTTTCTCCGGCGTCAAAGGATCGCGCGGCTCAACCTCCCGGATCTCGAACGGCCGCGGCCGCAACAGTTCAGTTTGCTTTGCCGCCGCAAAGCGGCTGGCATTGCGTTTGAGAATCTCATGGCGCGGCTCCAAGCTGTCCGGCGCCGGTACACCCGGCATACCGTGCTGATGATCCCAGCCGTCCTCCTGAGCATGGAAAGACGCCGCCAAATTCAGTATCTGCTTGCCGTTCTGCATCGCAACCACGCGCCGCGTGGTGAAGCTGCGGCCGTCGCGGGCCGGATCGACCTCATAGATCACCGGCCGCGACGGGTCGCCCGGACGAATGAAATACGCATGAAGTGAATGGCATAACCTGCCGGAAACAGTGGCATATGCCGCCGTTAGCGCTTGTGCGATCACCTGGCCGCCATAGATGCGCGTCGGGGTTTCGCCACCGGAACCGGAACCACGGTAGAGATTGGTATCCAGCGTTTCGAGGTCCAGCAGATCCAGCAGGATTTTGGCGGTGTCTGGCATCTTCAGTTTTTCCTTTGACCTGCCATTGAACGTTATGCCGTGACGGCGCCATGCACCAGCGCCTTCAGCTCCGGCCGCGACGGATAGGAACTGGACGGCGCCAGCTGGGTCAGGAACACAGCCGACAAGTCCAGCTGGCGGTCCACCCAGAAAAAGGTCGACGCAATGCCGCCCCAGCTGAAGTCGCCAACCGAGCCCGGACAGCGCGCGCGCGCCGGGTTCAGCACCACAGCACCGCCAAGGCCAAACCCCATACCCTCCATCGGCTGTTCCGCGAAACTACTTGGCCCCATTCCGGCGATGTCTCCGTTAAGGTGGTTTTGCATCATGAAATCAGCGGTTTGCGGACTTATTATGAAGCCGCCGTTATAGCGGCCGCGGCGCCGTAGCATCTCTGCAAACTTCATGTAATCATCAATTGTGCCGACCAGCCCGCCGCCGCCGGAATGCATACTGGCCTTCTCAAACGGAGAGCTGCCGTAGCAATCCGTGAGACGCAGGCTGTCGCCGCCAGCTATTCCAGAGTTGAGTGCCATCGCATCACCCGCCAGCGGCGTGTAGAGGGACGCAAAACGGTTCCCTGCCCCGTCCGGCACCCGGAACCCGGTTTCCGTCATACCCAAGGGTTCGAAGATTTCCCCTGCCAGAAATTCACCCAGCGGCCGTCCGGAAACCACTTCGACAACCCGGCCCAGCACATCTGTTGCCACAGAATACTCCCAGCGGGTGCCGGGCTGAAACGCCAGCGGCAGGTCTGCCAGCCGCGTAACCATGGCGGACAGCGGCCCATGGTCCGGTTTGAACAGCAGATCTTCCGCTTCCATCGCCGCTGGCAACAGGCCCGGGTTGAACGGATAGCTCAGCCCGCTGGTATGGGTCAGCAGCTGATGCAGCGTTGGCGGCGGGCATGACTCGGTCTGACTGATGGCCGCAGCACCGGAAACCAATGCCCGCATATCGCTGAATTCCGGGAGAAAGTCGCTGACAGGTGCATCCAGATGGAAATGGCCGCGCTCCAACAGTTGCATTATCGCAAGTGACGTCACCGGCTTGGTCATCGAATAGAGCCGCACCAGCGTATCGCGGGTGTATGGCAGGCGCTCCTCGATATTTCGCAGGCCCGCGGTGTGAAAATAGATTTCCTCGCCGCCGCGATGGATCAACAAGGCGCTTCCGGGATATTTCCGTTCGTCAACATAACGTTGCTGCCAGGACCTGATCCTTTCCAACCGCCCAAGGTTCATCGCTGCCTCCCGTCCGCACCCGGTCATTCCAATACCGCGGTTTTCGGGATAATGCGTTGCGAAACAAGTCAGGTCGAGCCAATTCCGCGTGTCCTGGCTGCACAAGTCAACTGCAGCCCGCTTTTTGGAGAACAGATATCTCCACGCCCGCACTCTTCAACCTGAGCAGGTTACGCTAAGTTTTTTCCTGCCCTATGCGTTTGTGTGTTCGCATTCGAAATAAATTTGTCTTAGAAGTTCAAAGGGAAAGACGGCAAGGACATACATCTTATGGCGAGTATTCTGGTATTGAACGGACCCAATCTCAACCTGCTTGGCACGCGCCAGCCGGAAGTTTATGGATCGGTTACTCTGGCAGTGGTTGAGGACGCCTGCGCCGCCCACGCGCAAAAGCTGGGGATGGAGGTTGCCTGCCTCCAGTCGAACCACGAGGGCGCGCTGATTGACGCTATCCATGACGCCAAGGGCCGCCATCAGGGCATCATCCTGAATGCCGGTGCCTATACCCACACCTCGATTGCCTTGATGGATGCGCTGATCTCCGTGGAACTTCCAGCAGTTGAGGTGCACCTCTCAAACATTCACGCGCGTGAGCAGTTCCGCCATACCTCCTATATCGCCAAGGCTGCGCTGGGTCAGATTTGCGGGTTTGGCGCGCAGGGCTACTTGCTGGCACTGGATGCATTGGCCGAACATTTGAATGAGACCGGCGCAGCATGAAGGTCAGAAAATACATCAACTTCGTCTGCGGAGCGCAAAGCCTGGAAGAGCTGTGGCACGGCCACGTCCACCAGATGGCGGAGTACGGCTTCGACCGGCTGATTTACGGGTACACACGCTACAAAACAGAAACGTCGCTGGGGGACCCGGATGACTTTCTCATCCTGTCAAACCACGATAACGCTTATCTCGAGGGGTTTCTGCATAAGGGGCTCTATTCCCATGCGCCGATGCTCCGCTGGGCGCTGGAGAACGAAGGCGCCGGCAGCTGGCGGATCGTGCAGGAGATGGCCGCCAATGGCACGCTGGGGCCTGAGGCCCGCAAAGTGCATGAATTCAACCAGGCCCTGGACATGACGGCCGGCTACACCGTCAGCTTTTACTCCACCTCGCCGCGCTACAAAGGGGCGATTTCCCTGGCTGCCCGGCCGGGCCTTACCCAGGATGAGGTGGATGCCCTGTGGCAGGACGAAGGCGACGATATCGTTCTGATGAACAACGTTGCGCATCTTAAGATCCTCACCCTGCCCTATACTGCCCCGAACAGGAGCCTTACCAAGCGGCAGCGGGAAGTGCTGCAATGGGTCGGCGACGGCAAGACCACTCAGGACATTGCCCTGCTGATGGGCCTGACACCTGCGACGATCGAAAAGCACCTGCGCCTGGCAAGGGAATCCCTGTCGGTGGAGACCACTGCGCAAGCGGTCCTGAAGGCCGCTTTGCACAACCAGATGTATGTGATGGATGCCTGAGCTCTACGCCCAGGCACTCTAGCCTGCGCCTAAGGTGCTCGGCATAATCGTTTGAAAATAATATAGAATTTACCACCTTAACACGTCCCTTAAGGGTCGCTAGCTCAAATCCGGATGAAGTAAAGACGCCAATTAGCGTCAAAAAGTATGGTATTCTGTACTACCGCTAAAGGATAATTCATTGCAATTTGCACATGTTCCGTGAGTGGTGGCTTTGGCCAAGGAACTTTGGGTATCGAACCTTGCGATTACAGGGCTCTCCTACCTGATCGGGGGCAGGCGCGTATAGATCCGTGTCCTGCCCCGATACATGAGGGGTCCTGCCCATCCCCATTAGCGGGGCCCCTCGCATCTCTTCTTCAAAAAATCGTCTATTGTTTTCAGCACGCCGTTCCCGGGCTGCTCTGGTCGGCTGTCAGCGCACAAAAAAACCGGCAGGTGGCCCTGCCGGCTTTTGAATTTGGTGCTGTTCGAGCAGATCAGCCCTGAGCAGCCTTTGCCACTTCGGCCGCAAAGTCTTCTTTCTCGACTTCGATGCCTTCGCCGACTTCCACGCGGACAAAGCCGGTGATGGTGGCGCCAGCTTCCTTAGCAGCGGCTTCCACGGTCAGATCGGGGTTCACAACGAACTGCTGGTTCAGCAGGGTCGACTCGGCCACGAATTTCTTCATGCGGCCTTCGATCATTTTCTCGATCACCTGCTCCGGCTTGCCGGATTCACGGGCGATGTCCATCTGGACCTGCTTTTCCTTTTCGACCACGGAGGCGTCCAGCTCGGCTTCGGACAAGGCGGCCGGGTTCACGGCTGCAATGTGCATTGCGACCTGCTTGCCGATGGCTTCGTCGCCGCCGGTCATGGCAACCAGAACGCCGATCTTGCCCATACCGGCAGTGGCCGCGTTGTGGACGTAGGAAATGACGGTCTCGCCTTCCAGCTTCTCCATGCGGCGCAGCGACATGTTTTCGCCAATGGTGGCGATCTTGTCGGTCAGGGTGTCGGCAACGGATTTGCCGCCCAGATCTGCTGCGGCCAGCGCTTCGATGTCGCCTGCGCCCAGGGCTGCAGTGGCGATCTTGCCGACCATTTCCTGGAATTCGCCGTTCTTGGCAACGAAGTCGGTTTCGGAGTTCACCTCAACAGCAACGCCCTTGCCGCCTTCGACGACAACGGCCACCAGGCCTTCTGCGGCGGTGCGGCCGGATTTCTTGGCGGCTTTCGCCAGGCCCTTGGTGCGCAGCCAGTCAACAGCGGCTTCCATGTCGCCGTTGTTTTCGACCAGTGCTTTTTTCGCGTCCATCATGCCTGCGCCGGTGGATTCGCGCAGTTCTTTCACCATTGCTGCAGTGATTGCCATCTTAGGCTCTCCTCAATTCAAAAACAGATTTGGGGCAGGTGATACCCTGCCCCGCATGTCAGTTCCGTGACAGGACGGATCAGGCTTCGGCGGCTTCTTCAGCCACGGCTTCTTCAGCCGGTGCCTCTTCCAGCGCGCCCAGGTCAACGCCTGCTGCGCCCAGCTGAGCCGACATGCCGTCCAGAGCTGCGCGGGCAACCAGGTCGCAGTAGAGCGAGATGGCGCGCGATGCGTCGTCGTTGCCCGGGATGATGTAGTCCACGCCATCGGGGGAGCAGTTGGTGTCGACAACAGCCACAACCGGGATGCCCAGTTTCTTGGCTTCGGCGATCGCCAGTGCTTCTTTTTTCACGTCGATGACGAACAGCAGATCCGGCACGCCGCCCATTTCGCGGATGCCGCCCAGGGAGGCCTGCAGCTTCTCCTGGTCGCGTTCCATGCCCAGACGCTCTTTCTTGGTCAGGCCTTCGGCGCCGCCCGCCATTTTCTCGTCGATTTCCTTCAGGCGGTTGATCGACTGGGAAACGGTTTTCCAGTTGGTCAGGGTGCCGCCCAGCCAGCGGTGGTTCATGTAGTACTGAGCCGACTTCTCTGCCGCTTCGGCGATCGGGCCTGCGGCCTGGCGCTTGGTGCCGACGAACAGGATGCGGCCGCCTTTGGCAACGGTGTCACGGACAACCTGCAGCGCCTGGTCCAGCATCGGAACAGTCTGGGTGAGGTCCATGATGTGGATGCCGTTGCGCGCGCCGTAGATGAAGGGCGACATGCGCGGGTTCCAGCGCTGAGTCTGGTGGCCGAAGTGAACGCCAGCTTCCAGCAGCTGACGCATGGTGAACTCGGGAAGAGCCATGCTATTCTTTCCTTTCCGGTTTCTATCCTCGGCGGGGGTTCAGAGCTGATGCTCCAACCGGGGGTCCGTCAGGGATGTCTCCCCTGATCAGGCCAAACCCCGCCTGCGGGTTCGTATGCGCGCCTATAGAGCAGTTATTGCCAGCTGGCAAGAGCCGTCCCGCAGAATTCGGCGCCCTGCCCCGGAATTCAGGCCTTGAAGGCGTCCTGATGGCCGCTGCGCACCTGTTCCTCTGCCCGGGCGGCCAGCGCCTTGCGGTCCGGAAAATCCGCCACTTTCAAAGGCGGATGATAGATCAGCTCTACTGCCCCCTGGCGCGGGGCAGCCAGAACCTTGAGTAGATGCGGGCCAAAGTCCATATCCCCCCACCAGCCGTAGAAGCGGGCAGGTGCGCCGATAGGAGCGTGGTACACAACAGACACCGGCTGAACGTGCAGGCCGCTCCGCAGGTGGTCTGTGAAAAACGCGGCGAATAGTGTTGTTTTAAAACGCAAAACCCGAAGTCCGTCGGTTGAGGTGCCTTCGGGGAAAAACAACAATTTATGTCCCGCACGCAGACGCTGCTCGAACAGGTCCGCCTGCTCCCTGGCTTTCTTGGGATTGCGCTCGATGAACACAGTGCCGGTGGCCCGCGCCAGCCAGCCGATGCCCGGCCACTTGGCGACCTCTGACTTGGAAACGAAGTAAATCCGCTTGCGCGCATTCAAGGCAAAGATATCCAGCCATGAAGAGTGGTTTGCAACAACCGGCCCACGCCGCCGCATCAGTGTGCCGCGGGTCTGGTAGCGGATTCCCATGATACGGAACGCATTGCGGCAGACGAACTGGGTGATGAACGGGGTGACCGGCCGCTGGAGCCCGAACAGCGGGCGTTCAACCAGCCGCACGGTCAGCAGAAGCAGCAGCCCGCCGAATACCAGCAGCGCCAGCGGCACGCCGCGCAGCAGCACCAGACACCAGCCTAGGGCGCTTATGCGGACCGGATCGGGGGCCTTCTCGCTTTGCCAGCTGACGCTCATTCCCGGCCCCGGCCTCCTGCGTAGATTTTGCGCTGCCGTTCGTTCATCCGTGCGGTGTCCAGGATCAGGCAGACATCAGTTGTGTTGAAGGCATGATCGATATAGGCGCCCTCGCCGACAAATCCGCCCAGCCGCAGATAAGCCTTGATCAGCGCAGGTGTTTCCACCATCGCCCGCTTTCGGTCCAGATCATCTGCGCCCACCAAGTCCATGGACTGAAAGGTTTTCGACCGCACGCGCAGGTCAGGCGGCGCCAGGTGGTTGTGGTGCAGCATAGCCAGCGGATTGGCCAGCTCGAGCGGGTCGGTGCCGTGGAAGCTGGCAACGCCGAACAGAACCTCGATGCCGTGCCGCTCGACATAATCCGCCAACCCGGACCAGAGGTGAAACATCGCCATGCCGCCGCGGTAATCAGCATGCAGGCAAGAACGCCCCAATTCCAACAGCCGGCGGCCAGAGGTCTTCAGGACGCTCAGGTCATATTCATCCTCGGAATAGAACTGCCCTGCCTTTGCCGCCTGGTCATCGCGCAACAGCCGGTACACACCCACCACCATGCCTTTGACTTCATCCGTCACCAGCATGTGGTCAAAGAACGGGTCAAACCGGTCACACTCCAGCCCGGCCTCGTGATCAATCAATTCGCCGCCGCCGCCCAGTTCGCGCACGAAAACATCATAGCGCAGAGCCTGCGCGGCTCGCAGCTCGTGCTCCGTTTCGGCGATTTTCACGGAAAAATCCAGGGCGGTGTCTGGCATTCGGTCACCTTGCATAGTTCAGGCTTGAGCGCTTCACATCAATAAGGCAAAGAGCGCGCAGGAATTGGGGAGAATTTGAGGGATTACGTTAACCCTTCATAAACCGTTATGGATCAATGACGGGAATAAGGGAGACACGCGCTCCGTCAATCACAAGCTTGCCCTGATCGGGAAAGTTCACAGTGATCTTGCCGCCCGCGTTCGACTGCACCTGGCCGACGCCCCATTCAGGGTGGTCCGGGTGCCGGACAAACATGCCGGGGGCCAAAATAGCGTTGAGGTCATTCATTTGCGGATGGCCCAGTTTGGAGGAAGTAATAGTTATGGGTGTAGATAACGCCAATCTGGCCGCATTGGTAGGGTCTCGGATCTGTCATGATCTGATCAGCCCGGTCGGCGCCATCAACAACGGCCTGGAACTGCTGGGCATGGCCGGCAGCATGTCGGGACCGGAACTGGAGCTGATCTCTGACAGCGTCGCCAATGCAAATGCCCGCATCCGTTTTTTCCGCATCGCCTTTGGTGCCGCCGGAGACCAGCAGACGCCGCGGGCCGAGATTGTGTCTGTTCTGGAAGACGTCGGCAAAGGCGGGCGGATCAAATACCAGTGGTCGCCGCTGGAGGGCTGCACCCGCAGCGAGGCGCGGCTGGCGCTTCTGTCCGCGCTGTGCCTGGAATCGGCACTGCCCTACGGCGGCACGGTCAAGATATTCTGCGCAGACGGCAAATGGACGGTCATGGGCGAAGGCCGCAAGGTCACCGTCGATGATGAGCTGTGGGCGCGGGTCAGCGGCGGCAATTCGAACGCTGAAATCACCCCGGCACTGGTGCAGTTCGCATTGCTACCGGAAGCAGCCAAAGAGGCAGGCCGCACCGTGCGGCTGGAGCTGAACCTGGAAAGGATCACGCTGCAGTTCTGATCTGCGCCAGTTCTCACAAAGAAACGCCGGGCAATCTGCCCGGCGTTTTTCACTTTCTGAGGGTCAGGCGCGGGTGGTGCCGTTACCGCGCACCAGGTATTTGAAGCTGGTGAGCTGGGTGGCGCCCACGGGCCCGCGGGCGTGCATCTTGCCGGTGGCAATACCAATCTCTGCGCCCATCCCGAACTCGCCGCCATCGGCGAACTGTGTCGAGGCATTATGCATCAGGATCGCGCTGTCGAGTTCTGAGAAGAACTTCTGAACAGCCATCTCATCCTCGGTAATGATGCAATCGGTATGCTGGGAATGGTGCGCACGGATGTGCTGGATTGCTTCGTCAACGTCCGCGACCTGTTTCGCCGCAATGATTGAATCCAGGTATTCCTTGCCCCAGTCCTCCGCCTTGGCAGTGGTCATGCCATCCGGTCCGGGCAGGCCTGCCTCGGCGCGGATTTCAACGCCGGCAGAGGCAAGGGTTTCCAGAACCATCTTGCCCAAGCCGGGTGCAATGTCCTGATGAATCAGCAGGCATTCTGCGGCGCCGCAAATGCCGGTGCGGCGGGTCTTGGCGTTCAACACCACATCCAGCGCCTTCTGCGGATCAGCAGCCTTGTCGAGATAGATGTGCACGATGCCCTCAAGATGGGCAAAGACCGGCACTCGCGCCTCGCGCTGGACGAGTCCAACCAGCCCCTTGCCGCCGCGGGGAACGATGACATCGACATAGTCGGTCATTGTCAGCAGTTCCTGCACCGCGGCGCGGTCGCGGGTCGGGACCAGTTGCACGGCGTTTTCCGGCAGACCTGCAGTTCTTAGGCCCTCCGCCAGGCAGGCATGGATGGCCTGGCTGGAATGGAAACTTTCCGAGCCGCCGCGCAGGATCACCGCGTTGCCCGATTTCAGGCACAGCGCGCCTGCATCGGCGGTCACGTTGGGGCGGCTTTCGTAGATTACGCCGATGACACCCAGCGGGGTGCGCACACGCTGGATTTTCAGGCCGGTGGGCTGCTCCCACTCTTCCATCACTTCGCCAACCGGATCGCGCTGCTCTGCCACAGCGCGCAGGCCGTCGACGATGCCCTGAATGCGCGTCTCGTCCAGCATCAGCCGGTCCATCATCGCGTCCGACAGCCCCTTGCCGCGACCAAACTCCAAGTCCTTGGCGTTTGCCGCGATGATTTCTGCCCGGCGGCTCCAAACCGCTTCTGCAGCGCCGATCAGCGCTGCATGTTTGCGTTCTGCACTGGCCGTGGCCAGGACTTGCGCCGCTTGCTTTGCACGTTTGCCAAGCTCCGCCATCACGGCGGGGATGTTTTCATTGTCTTTCATGTGTCTCGTGCCCTTGCCGGTCGCTGTCTGGCACTGGGTGCCGTCCCGGCTGGAATAAACTATCAGGTGGTGCGGTCAAAGCGCCATATCATCGCGGTGGATCAGCGCGGCGCGGCCGGGATAGCCCAGCGTGGCCTCGATCTCCTTCGAATGGCGCCCCTGTATGGCACGGGCCTCATCCGCGGTGTAGCGCGACAGACCCTGCCCCAGTTTGCGCCCGTCTGGGCCAAGGATGGCCAGCGGATCGCCGCGGCCAAAGTCACCCTCCACATGACGGACGCCTGCGGGCAGCAGGCTTTTGCCAGACATCAGCGCGCGGGCGGCGCCCTCGTCAATGGTCAGAACGCCGCGGGTCTTCATCGCCGCAATCCAGTGCTTGCGCGCGGCCTGCGGATCACCCTGCCCTGCGAACCAGGTGCAAGGTGCGCCTTCTTGAAGTGTTTTCAGAGGGTTCAAGGGAGAACCTTCAGTGATCGCCATGGCGCAGCCTGCAGCGGTTGCCATCTTGGCGGCCAGAAGTTTGGTGATCATCCCGCCCTTGGACAGGCCGGAGACGCCATCGCCGGCCATCGCCTCGATCTCTGGCGTGATTGCGTCAATCCGGTCATAGCGCTTGGCCTCCGGATCCAGTGCCGGATTGGCGCTGTAGAAGCCGTCAACGTCCGACAGCAGGATCAGGCAGTCAGCCCCAACCGTCACCGCGACCTGCGCCGCCAGACGGTCATTATCGCCATAGCGGATCTCATCCGTGGCAATGGTGTCATTCTCGTTGACGATCGGCACGGCACCCATCGCCAGCAGCGTCTCCAGCGTCGCGCGGGAGTTCAGGTAGCGGCGGCGGTTCTCGCTGTCTTCCAGCGTCACCAGCACCTGTGCGGTGGTGATCCGGTGCGGCGCCAGCGCCTCTTCATAGGCGCGGGCCAGGCGGATCTGGCCCACTGCGGCGGCGGCCTGGGATTGTTCCAGCGGCAGGTCTGCGCGGGGCAGGCCCAGTACACCGCGGCCTAGGGCGATGGAGCCGGAGGACACCAGCACAACGTCGGTGCCGCGGGACTTCAGCCAAGCAACGTCGTTGGCCAGCGAATGAAGCCAGCCGGCGCGCAGCTCGCCGGTTTCCCGGTCAACCAGCAGCGCCGAGCCGATCTTGACGACAATCCGTTTTGCAGACGTCAGGGCTGCCAAGGCGCTTCCTCCTCGGCGGGTTTCATCCGCAAGCGATCGTCGTCGATCTCATTGCGCAGGGCGCGCAGGATCTCGTTCACACCCTGGCGGCTGACACCGGACATGAGGTGCACAGGACCGCCGACAGCCTCTTCCAGCGCCTTGCGCTTCTCGTCCAGCTCCTCCGGGTCGATGGCATCGACTTTGTTCAGTGCGGTGATCCGGGTCTTTGTGGCCAGAACGCCGCCATAGGCCTCCAACTCGCCGATGATGGTCTCGTAATCTTCGACCACGGTGTCGGAAGTGCCGTCGATCAGGTGCAGCAGCACCGCGCAGCGCTCCACATGGCCCAGGAACCGGTCGCCGATCCCCTTGCCCTCATGCGCGCCTTCGATCAGGCCCGGAATGTCCGCGACCACAAATTCGGTGTTGTCGATGCCGACCACACCCAGGTTCGGGTGCAGCGTGGTAAAGGGATAATCGGCGATTTTGGGCCGAGCGTTGGAGGTGGCCGACAGGAAGGTCGACTTGCCTGCATTCGGCAGGCCAAGCAGGCCTGCATCCGCAATCAGCTTCAGCCGCAGCCAGATGGTACGCTCTACGCCCTCCTGGCCCGGGTTGGCACGCCGCGGCGCCTGGTTGGTCGCAGACTTGAAGTGCAGGTTGCCAAAACCGCCATTGCCGCCCTTAGCCAGCAGCACGCGCTCACCCGGCGTGGTGAGGTCGGCCAGGACGGTTTCCTGATCCTCGTCCAGGATCTCAGTGCCGACAGGCACGCGCAGCACGATATCATCGCCGTCCTTGCCGGTGCGCTGGCGGCCCATGCCGGACTGGCCGTTCTTGGCAAAGAAGTGCTGCTGGTAACGGAAGTCGATCAGGGTGTTCAGACCTTCGGTAACTTCAGCCCAGACAGAGCCGCCCTTGCCGCCGTCGCCCCCGTCCGGGCCGCCGTATTCGATGTATTTCTCACGGCGGAAGCTGACGCAGCCGTTCCCGCCGGCGCCCGAGCGGATGTAGACCTTTGCCAGATCGAGGAATTTCATGACAGCTCCTTAATGCGGCAGGCCCCAGTGCCTGCCCGCGCAGTACAAGAGTCCCGCCAGAACCCAGGGCACTGGCGGGACTGTTTCGATTGCCTTACCGCAAAGCGCGCGCCGCGCCAATCACAGTTTTCGGCTGTAAGTCCAGGTTGGGACGGAGGCGTCGCGCGCCACCGAATAGCTTTCTGCATCGCCCAAATAATCAAAACCGCAGTGGATCAGCACCCGGGCAGAAGCGGGGTTGTCCTGAAAGACTGAGGCAAACATCGCGTCGTTTTTCTGCGGGTTCGCATCGACCAGCGCCTTCAGCGCCGCTGACGCCAGGCCGGTGTTCCAGAACGGCGGCGCGGTCCAATAGGACACTTCGGACTGGTTGCGGTCCATCCGCTTCAGCCCGATCACGCCTTTCAGCTCGGAGTCGCCCTCGATGGTTCCGTCGATCACCCAGACGTCCTCATCCCGCTCCTCGGCCATGGCGCGTGCCACAAACGCCTCAGCCGCGCCGGGCGGCAGCGGATGCGGCACTGAGCGGGTCATGCGGGCAACGCGTTCGTCGCTGACATAATGTTCAATCAGGCCGGCGTCGGATTTTCGCAGGGGCCGCAGGACAAAACGCTCAGTTTCAATCACCTGCTGGCACACGATCTGTTCCAAATTCACGGACACGCTCCTCCTCGGCCAAAATTCTTGCGGCGGCAAACGCCTTTGTTGTTATCGCGATGAATTTCAGATGTGCACGCCGAGCTGTCACGGCAAGGCACACGGCATTCAAATATGGCAAAACTTCCCGTTTGCCCGGTGTGAACACCTGGCTGGTTCAGCGCGCTATACCTGGTTACTGCGGTCACTGGAAAACTCATCACAAGCTCAAGTTTCAAAACAGAAAAAGGGACCGGCCTTGCAGCCGATCCCCTAAAGACTTCTTTACCCTTCGGGTCGGCTTACTCAGCGGCCTCCGCCACTGGGAGAACCGATACAAAGGTGCGGCCTTTCAGGCCTTTGCGGAAGCTCACAGCGCCGTCAGCAGTTGCAAAGAGGGTGTGGTCTTTGCCCATGCCCACGCCTTCGCCGGCCCAGAACTTGGTGCCGCGCTGACGCACGATGATGTTGCCTGCGATGGCTGCCTGGCCACCGTAGAGTTTCACGCCAAGGCGGCGACCAGCAGAGTCGCGGCCGTTACGGGAGGAACCGCCAGCTTTTTTATGTGCCATTCTCTCTCTCCTTAGCCTTTGGCCAGCTCTTTGGCCTGCTCAACCCACTCGGGCTTCACTTTGATCGCCTCGATACCAGCAATGTCGTCTTCGGACAAGGCTGCGATCTGAGCAAAAGTGGTCAGGCCTGCTTCTGCCAGTTTCTTGGCAGCTGCGGGACCGACGCCGGTCAGGGCGGTCAGGTCGTCCGAACCTGCAGCAGCTTCAGCGGCCGGAGCGGCTTTGGCTTTGGCAGCAGCTTTCGGAGCGGCTTTGGTTGCGCCCGAAGCCAGGATCTCGGTGATCCGGACCAGGGTCAGTTTCTGACGGTGGCCTTTGGTGCGCTTGGAAGAGTGCTTCCGGCGGCGCTTGACGAAGTGGATCAGCTTCTCGCCTTTGATCTGCTCGATCACTTCTGCCTTGACGGCTGCGCCGTCAACCAGAGGAGCACCGACAACCGGAGCGTCGCCGCCCAGCATCAGAACTTCGTCGAATTGGATGGTGTCGCCGGCATCTGCAGCAAGTTTCTCAACGCGGAGCACGTCGCCCGCCTGAACCTTGTACTGCTTGCCGCCAGTCTTGAGGACCGCAAACATGTGCGTCTTTCCTTTTCTAACCGCGTCCTACGGCCCCCTTGCGGGCGTTTCGGCAGATGCCGCCTCGAACAGCGCGCCCTTGGATGGGCGTATGACAAATAAACCCCGGCGCACGGATTCCGGGCCGGGATGCGGGCTTATGGTTCGGAACGGGCGGTGTGTCAACCGTTTTCCACAGGCTTTTCAATCAGCCTGCGGAAATCAGATATCCTGGCCCGGCGTCAGCTCGGCCATGCGGTGGGCCAGCTCCTCGAACCGGTTGGCGGTGATCTCATACTGAACCGCATTCAGCAGTTCGTAGACCCGCTGCATCGGCTCCTCCTCCAGCGCCTCGACATAGGCCTGTAATTCGGCGTCCGAGAATTCCTGGTAGGTATAGGCAGAAGCGGCCAGGCTGGACGCCTGCAGGCTGAGACGCAGTTCGCCCTCCTGCTCTTTCATCAAGGCCTGAAGTTCTTCCGCGTCGAGCTCCATCTCGATCACGCCGGCGGCTGAAGCTGCCATCAGGAAGCGGAACTGGATCTGCTGCAAGGCCTTCACACCTGTGCCCGCGGCATCGATGGCACTTCCCATCCGCCTGTACATCGCCACCCGCTTGCTGCCGGCTTTAACGAGGTCGGAAATGATGCGGTTACCGGCCAATTGCTTCACCTCATCATCCTCAATCAGATGGGAGGCATTTTCAGCGCGCACCAGCCGTTTGCCCAGATCGCTGGCATAAAAGGCGGCTGCATGATCCAGTGCCTCGTCATCCAGGGTGTTTTCCAGGATATCCAGCGCCAGGCCGCGCATCTGGCTGGTGTCAAAGACCTCCTCCGACAATTCGGTCCACTGGCTGCCAAAGGCGCCTGCATCGACGCCCAGCATGCCCGGCGCGCTGGAAGCTGACAGAGCGATGCTGTCCAGAGCCACGTCAAATCCGGTGACTTCCAGAAATGCCTCGACCCGAGCGCGGTCGGCGGCAGCGGCGGGCTGGGAAACCGCCCAGCAGGCAAGCCATAGCATTGCCAGAGATGGCAACAGGGAAGCGGAAAGTGTTCGGATCATCTGCATAGTGCAAATCTAGGCAAAAACCTTTGGCTGGCAACGGAAATCCGGCTTTTTTTGCCAAAGCTGCAAATCGCCCCTTGCGCCGGTCCTGAATCAACATTAAACCGCGCCTCACCCCCCGCGGAGAGGTGCCGGAGTGGTCGAACGGGGCGGTCTCGAAAACCGTTGTGGGTGCAAGCCCACCCAGGGTTCGAATCCCTGTCTCTCCGCCATTTTCCCCTTCTGACCGCTTCACAATCAGGCCGCATGCCGCAGCGCTGACGCGCCCTGCATTTACAGGCTGGCGCCCCTTTTCCGACCCCGCCGCAGCTTCATCCGACCGTCTACACGCCTGAAATTTCGGCAACAAAAAAGGCCGGACATTTCTGTCCGGCCCTTGTGTAGTTCTGCCTGTGCGGATCAGGCGCGGCGGCGGCGTCCGCCGGCGCGGCCGCCACGGCCACGGCCTTCTTCGCCTTCAGCGGCAGGAGCCTTGTTGAACTTGATCCACTCACCGCCATGCGGGTCGTTGTTGGTCAGGAAGTTGGCAGCGCGGATGGCTTCCATTTCCTTACCGGCGCGCGGCTTGGTGGAGCCCAGGCCGAACATGGTGACAAACGCTTCGTCATCCATGCTTTCCGGCAGGATGATGCCAGCGGCCTCGACTGCAGCCTTCTTCTCGGCAATGGCCTTCTGGGTCACCGGCAGCGCCACCGGGTTCATGATCGCAGAGGTCATGCCGGCACCCATTGCCATGGGCAGGAAGGCGTTGTTGATGCCGTGACGGTTCGGCAGGCCGAAGGAGATGTTGGACGCACCGCAAGTGGTGTTCACACCCAGTTCTTCGCGCAGGCGGCGGACCAGGGCAAACACCTGCAGGCCGGCAGTCGCCATGGCGCCAACCGGCATCACCAGCGGGTCAACCACGATGTCATGCGCCGGGATGCCGAAATCGGCAGCACGCTCAACGATCTTCTTGGCGACGGCGAAACGCACATCGGGGTCTTCCGAGATGCCGGTGTCGTCGTTGGAGATTGCCACAACCGGCACGTTGTACTTCTTGACCAAGGGCAGGATCTGCTCCAGGCGCTCTTCTTCACCGGTGACAGAATTCAGCAGCGGACGGCCTTCGCAGACTTCCAGGCCTGCTTCCAGCGCACCCGGAACCGAGGAGTCGATGCACAGCGGCACGTCGACCAGCCCTTGAACCAGTTCAACGATCTTCCGCATCAGCGGCGGCTCGGTCTCATTCGGGTTCGGGTTGGAGTTGTAAACCACGCCCGCGTTGATATCGAGAACGGTGGCACCGGCCAGAACCTGAGCCACAGCGTCTTTTTCGACGGTGGAGAAATCGCCGGCTTCCAGCTCGGCCGCCAGTTTCTTGCGGCCGGTCGGGTTGATGCGCTCACCGATCACACAGAACGGCTCATCAAAGCCCAGGACCGCGGTTTTTGTTTTTGATTCTACGACTGTACGGGTCATTGTTGATCCTTAGGGTCTTAGGAGTTGACCGGCTTCGCCGAGGCGCCGCCGTTGTTGATAGCCCAGGTGGCATTGGTCTTGATGCCGCCCAGCGGGAAGAAATGAACCTTCTCGATTGCAAAGTCAGGGTTGGCTGCCTTGTGGGCTGCCAGACCCGCCAGTACCTCACCCGGCTCATGCGGCAGCAGCAGCTTGGAAACGTCCTTGGCGCGCTTCTGCAGAACCTTCAGCGACGGGCCGACGCCGCAGGCGATGGCAAATTTGATCATGGTCTGCAGCTTGGCCGGACCTGCGATACCGATGTGAATCGGCAGGTTCATGCCGCGCTCGTTCAGTTCATTCACCCAGTCGATCACCGGCTGAGACTCAAAGCAGAACTGGGTCGCCAGCGCCATCTGGGCGTCGGTGCGCTTGGAGAATTCCTGTTTCCAGTCCAGCGCCGCGTAGGTGTTGGTGCGGCCGCCCTTGGGGTCGATGTCCAGGTTCGGCTCGGGGTGACCCGCAACGTGAAGGTTGGTAAAGCCCGCCTGGTCAAACAGGCCGGTCTCAAGCAATTGCATCGAGCTGTCGAACTCACCATGCGGCTTGGCAACGCCGCCGGCCAGGATCAGGCCCTGCTTGACGCCCGCTTCGCCCTGGTAGCGGTTGATCCAGTCACCCAAGGTCGCCTTGTCCTTGATGATCCGCGCCGGGAAGTGCGGCATCACATCGTAGCCTTCACCAGCGATACGCTTGGCGGTCTCGACCATATCCTCGATCGGGGTGCCTTCGATGTGCGCAATGTAGACGCGGGTTCCGGCGGGCAGCAGGTCGCGGAAGTCTTCCACCTTTGCAGCCGTGCGGGGCATCACCTCGATGGAATACCCCTTCAGGAAGGCCTCCATCTCAGGGGTGGCGGATTGGCCTGCGCCAGTGTCGCGTTTCTTAAAGTTCAGCAAAGCCATCACGGCCTCCCAAAGTGGTAGGGGTCACGCCCATCCGTCATTCGCAATCAGTGCCTTCAGGCGGTCCTGATCATACTCAGTTTCCAGGCGTTTGGCTTCGGATTCGGCGATGTCAGCGGCCTCTCCCTCAGCAGAGAAAGGCGCAGCCTTGCGCCATTCAGCCAGATAGGCATCCGCATCTTTTGCGTTTACCTTCATGGCTGCGCGGTCAATCGCCTGCTCGAACCGTTCTTCGAGCTGACGCTTGGCGCCGCGGCGGCCTTTGCCAACGATGACCTGAGCGGGGATATCGCGCCAGTATACGATCGTAACGTCGGGCATGCCTTGCTTTCCTCCTAGCCTGGATAGACCACGTTCTAGTGCGGTGGCGCTCAGTAAGTTGGTCGATTTTCGACAACACGATGGGTTTGAGCGACGTTTTGCTGCCGCGACACTAGCTTTGCACACCTGCGAATGCCACAGCGGCTTTGTGCCAAAATATTCATGTGGATTATGAGATTTCCGCGAAGCAGCGGAAATTGCTTCACTTCTGCCTCCAGGGCGCTTGCGCCGCCGCATTTGCGCACCTATTGTCATTCTTAACACGATAATCGGAGGGCGTGAATCATGGCGCCCAGGCGCTCGAAAGGTGCGGGCGCGTTTCCCAAAGCGGTTGAGACCCCTGCACCGGCCCGTCCCGATCCTGATGCGCTCTATGCGGCGCTGGATTTGGGAACAAATAGCTGCCGCATGCTGATCGCCCAGCCCAAGGGCAGCGGCATTCATGTGGTCGACAGTTTCTCCAAGTCGGTGCAGCTCGGCGCCGGGCTGGAGCGGACCGGACGTCTGTCGCGGTCCTCGATGGCGCGCACCATTCAGGCGCTGCGGATCTGTCAGCAGAAACTCAAACGCAACAAGGTCAAGCGGATGCGCCTGGTGGCGACCGAAGCCTGCCGCCGGGCAAAAAACGCCCGCGACTTCATCCGCCAGGTTAAACGGGAGACCGGCCTTACGCTTGAAATCATCCAGCCGGAGGAAGAGGCGCGGCTGGCGGTGATCTCCTGCGCGCCGCTTGTCTCCACCAAGACCGAGCAGCTTCTGGTGGTCGATATTGGCGGCGGCTCGACCGAGTTGGTCTGGATCGATGTCTCCTCGGTGCCGCGGCGCGACCGCCCGTCCGCCATCATGCGGCTGCACAACGGGTTTCACCCGACCGAAAGCCCCTTCCCCGCCGCCAAGGTGGTGGACTGGATCTCGGTGCCGTTGGGGGTCGCCACGCTGCGCGACCAATTCAACGACGTGGAAGACGACGCTGCGCGTTTTGCCCTGATGAGCTGGTTCTTCGAAGAAAATCTTGCCGATTTCGCCCCCTACAAGGATGAGCAGGCGCGCGAGGGCTTTCAGATCGTCGGCACCTCCGGCACCGTCACCACCGTGGCCGCGTCGCATCTGGGGCTGAAGCGCTATGACCGCACCAAGGTCGATGGCCTGCGGATGACCAGCGATCAGATTGACAAAGTGATCCGCGGTTATCTAGAACTCGGCCCTCAGGGCCGCCGCCGCGACCCCCGCATCGGCGAAGACCGGCAGGCGCTGATCATGTCCGGGTCCGCCATTCTGCAGGCACTGTTGCGCTGCTGGCCCACCGACCGGCTGTCGGTCGCCGACCGCGGCCTCCGCGAAGGCCTGCTTTATGCGCAGATGAGCGCGGATGGCGTTCTGGAAGACGGCCCCTATTAAACGGGGCCGGTAGAATTGGATTTTTCCGGGCCGGAGTTGGCAAAACTCCGGGCACCCGGCGCAAATGGTGGCAGTCATGGCAAAGACACCGACAGGAAAGAACACATCCGGCCGCGGGCAGCGGGATCTAAAGGTCAATGTGAAAACCGCCCGCGGGCGCAAGCTCAGCTCGACCCGCTGGCTGCAGCGGCAGTTGAACGACCCCTATGTAAAACGAGCTCAGGCCGAAGGCTACCGCGGCCGCGCGGCCTACAAGATCATGGAGCTGGACGACAAGTTCCGCTTCCTGGTGAACGGCGCCCGGGTTGTCGACCTGGGCTGCGCACCGGGCGGCTGGGCGCAGGTTGCGGTAAAGCGGATCAATTCCCTGGGCGAGAAGCCGGGCAAGGCGGTCGGCCGCATCATTGGTGTCGACCTGCAGGAGGTCGAACCGCTGGCTGGGGCCGAATTCCACCAGCTCGACTTCATGGATGACGGGGCCGATGAACAGGTCAAGGAATGGCTGGGCGGCAAGGCGGACGTGGTGATGTCGGACATGGCGGCAGCCAGCTCGGGCCACAAGCAGACCGACCATTTGCGGATCATCTCGCTGTGCGAAACCGCAGCCTATTTCGCCTTTGACGTTCTGGAGGAAGGCGGCACCTTTGTCGCCAAGGTTCTGGCTGGCGGCGCCGAAGGCGAGCTGCAGAAGCTGCTGAAGCAGAAGTTCACCAAGGTGATGAACATCAAGCCGCCCTCCTCGCGTTCGGACAGCTCTGAAAAATTTGTGGTGGCCACAGGCTTTCGCGGCTAGGCCCCGTCAGACCCGGCGGCTGTGCGGCATGGTCAGCGACCGTGCCGCCAAAGTGCGCAGCATAATGGCCTCCTCGCCGTCTTCATCGGTCAGCCGGGATACCCGCAGCTTGCGGCCGGCATGGCCGCCCATTTCACGCTGCCGCTTGAGTTCAAACAGCCGCAGATGGCGCAGTTTGTTTTGCAGTTTCGTCATGATGGCCCCTTCTGGATCCGCTGCTTTCCTGCGGACCTAAAGGTCGATTGGGCTGAGACATGGGCGCAATTGTGGCAACCCTGCCTTATTGTTGAAATTCCGGAAACAGTTGCACATAGGCCGCAGGCGTCACGTCCGACCCAGGCTGTTTGCGATATCGATCAATGCGCCGTTGAACTCCGCGCCCAGGATTAAAATTGCGGAGTTGAGATAAAGAAAAATCATCGCCGCCATGGCACCAGCAAGGCCCGCGTAAGTAGCGGAATACTGCGCGAAGGAGCTGACATAAATGGCAAATCCGCTGCCGCAGATCAGCCACAACAGAAGCGTCAGCACCGCACCTGGCAGGATCCGCCGGAAACGGTGGACCCGCCCCGGCAGAATGAGGTGAAACGAAAGCACTGCGCCCACCGGCAACATGACCGCAAACAGGCGGCTCAGCCCCCTCTCCCATTGGCTGGAGGGCTGTCCGAACGGCAGAAGGTCGGCCAGGTAGTGCACATACAATGGAAGAAAGACTTCAAAGACCGCTGAAGCCAGGATCCCCGCCCCGCCAAGGATCACCAGCCCGATACAAAGCGCCCGGGTTTTCCAGAACGGCCGGGTATCGGTATCGTGATAGGCCTGCACCAAGGCAATGCGAACGGCGTCGACTCCGTTGGACGCAAAGTACAGCGCAAACAGCCCGCCCAAGGTTGCCAGTTGCGTGCTCGACGTCCGTAAGACCGCCTCAACCTCCGCAAGGATCGGCTGAGCAACGGATTCCGGCCATGAACCGAATACCAATTCGGTCATACTGTCCATTTCTACCCTCTGCGAAAAAATGCCCGCCACCGTGCCCGCCAGTGCCACGGTAAACAGAACAAAGGGAAACAGCGCCAGCATCATCGACATGGCGATGTGACTGCTCATTACCCAGCCATTCTTTCTGTTGAAGCGGCTTGCGGCGGTTATCAATGCGGCTGGCCACATTCGGATTGGCGGCAGGATGGGCATAGCGGCACGGTTCCACAACTGCAGCGAAAATGCCAGCGGCAAAACAAGTCGCCCGCTCTCGCCTTGCTGGACTGGAGGCGCCGGGGATGGCGAAGTGTCCCATTCAGTATTAGGTTGACTCCAAGGCAGTTTTTGGAGCCCGTGATGTTCTGGATTGTTTTCAGCACGGCCGCGCTGGCCGCAACCTGGACGGCTGCCGGACTGGCGGCGCTCAGTGCCGCGCGCACCGCGCGCACACCGCAAGGGGCCATCGGCTGGGTTGTGTTCCTGCTCGCCGTCCCGGTCCTTGCCCTGCCTGCCTATCTGATCTTCGGTCACCATCGGTTCAAGGGATACTGGAAATCCCGCAGGGCCGCAGAGCAGGCCGTTATCGCCAAGCGAAACTTTACCAGCGCCCAATCACAGGACGCCGCGGCGGCGGGTGTCAATACTGCGCCTTTCGAAGTGATTGCCGGCCTCAACATATGCCGCGGTAACGGGTTGGATATCCTGGTTAACGGCACCGAAACATTCAACTCCATCTTTGAAGCCATTGAAAACGCACAGGACTACATCCTGATTCAGTACTACATACTGCGCGCCGACGGCCTGGGGATGCAATTGCAGTCCCGGCTGATTGCCGCGGCAGAGCGCGGCGTTACTGTCTGGTTCATGACGGACAGCATCGGCAGCCGCAAACTGTCCCGCGACTACAAGCGCGCGCTGGAGGCTGCGGGTGTCAACATAATAGATCCGGCGGTTCAGCGCGGCCCCTGGCACCGTTTGCGGATCAATTTCCGCAACCACCGGAAAACCGTAATCGTGGACGGACGCACCGGTTTTACCGGCGGCCTGAATGTAGGGAATGAATACTTGGGGCTGAATCCTGAGTTCGGGCCATGGCGGGATACGCATGTCCGGCTGACCGGACCTGTGGTGCAGCAGCTTCAGCTGTCCTTTGCGGAGGATTGGCTCTGGCGCACCCAGGAGCCTATCCTGGACCTTCTCAACTGGGAGCCCGAAACCTCACCGCAGGACCTGCCAGCACTGATCGCCTCAACCGGCCCCGGTGACACCACCGGCAACGGTTCCATGCTCTACTTCTCCGCCATCACGGCTGCGCGGACCCGGATCTGGCTGGCCTCCCCGTACTTTGTGCCAGACCAGGATGTGTTCGCAGCCTTGAAGCACGCAGGCCTGCGGGGTGTCGATGTCAGGGTACTTTTGCCGGAAACCATTGACCATCACCTACCGTGGCTTGCCAGCTTTGCATTTTTTGATGAACTGCGCGAGGCCGGCGTCCGCATCCTGCGCTATGAGGGCGGTTTCATGCATCAGAAGTGTTTTGTCGTCGACGACACGATCGCCGGAATTGGAACCGCAAACCTGGACAACCGCTCCTTCCGGCTGAACTTTGAAACCATGGCCCTGTTTTTCGCCCAGCGGCCCGCTGAGCAGGTTGCGGAAATGCTCGCCAAGGACTTTCAGAACGCGAAGGAGCTAGCTGTGAGGCTTGACCAGCAGAACCCGCGCGTCCGCCTTCTTGCGCCTGTCGCGCGCCTGCTGGCGCCTGTGCTTTAACCGTCTCCCTCAGAGCGCTGTCCGTTAAAGGAAAACAGCCGCCCCATGGCGCTGACAAGGAACGCCGTGCTGATTCCGAAACCGAACAGCCCCGTTACCGCAGCCAGCGCTGCAAAGATCCTCAGCGCGGGTCCCAGAACCACATCGCCGTAACCAAGCGTGGTGTAGGTCACCAGCGAAAAATAGACCGAAGTATTCCAATCCTCGATCGCGCCGACCAGAACAAAGGCCGAGGACCAGATCCAAACCTGTGCGGTATGGCTGCCAAGAATAATGAAAATGGCCACCACCAGCATAAGACCCAGCTGCCAGGGCCGGTAGGGTTTAGAAAACCGCTTGGACAGCCTGTTCAGCACAGAGGCGCACCAAACCAGGATCGTGATCTCCAGGATCAGGCAAGAGCTGAGGTAGATTGATCCCCACAGCAGCTGGTTCCACAGCGTCATGCCGGACCTCCCATTCTGATCGTGCTCTGGCAACCCATGGCTGCACCTTAAAAATCCTGCCTGCAATAGGCAATTGCCGCTTTCCGCCGCTCCCGGCAGCCGGCGCCGCAGTTGAGCCGGTCTGGACTTCCCGCAATCACGGGTGTTGAGTACCTTTGCAGCAATTGATGACCAAAAAAGCGAAAGTTGCCGCAAATGGTTCTGAAGATCCGCAATGTGACCAAGAGCTATCCCGGCCAGACGGCGGAAACAGCCGTTCTGCGCGGGGTATCCCTGGATCTGGCAGCGGGCAGGAGCCTGGCTCTTACCGGGGAAAGCGGCTCCGGCAAAAGCACGCTGCTGCATCTGGCCGGGGCGCTGGATCATTTCGACAGCGGCGAGATCGAGATTGACGGGACCCGTCTGTCCGGGCTTGGCGACGGTCAGCGGGCTGCATTGCGACGGCGTGACGTTTCGCTTGTATTCCAGCAGTTTAATCTGATCCCTTCACTCAGCGTCGGAAGCAACATCGCATTGCATGCCCGTCTTGGCGGCAAATGGGACACAGGCTGGGGAACACGGCTGGTGGACCATCTGGGCCTGTCCACCGTGCAGGAGCGCTATCCTGAGCAGCTGTCCGGCGGGCAGCAGCAGCGTGTGGCCATCGCCCGCGCGCTGGCCGTGCGGCCCAAGCTGCTGCTGGCGGATGAGCCGACCGGCAACCTGGATGAAACCGCCAGCGCCGCCGTGATGGAGCTGATGCTGCAGCTGGTCCGGGAAAGCGGCACTGCGTTGTTCCTGGTCACCCATTCTGCCGCAATTGCCCAGATGCTGGACCACCGCCTGCATCTGCAGCACGGCACGACCGCATGACAGGCGCCACGCTTCTGGTCATCCTGTCGCATTGGCGGCGCCATCCCCTTCAGCTGGCAACCCTGGTCACCGGGCTGGCGCTTGCGGCTGGTTTATGGTCGGCAGTTCAGGCCATCAACGCTGAGGCGCGGGCCAGCTATGACCGTGCCGCGGAACAACTTGGCACCGCGGGGGCTGCCCGGCTTGTTCCTGAAGCTGGAACCATCCCCGTTGCCCGTTATGCCGACCTGCGCCGGTCCGGCTGGCGGCTGGCCCCGGTGCTGGAGGGCGTTGTCAGGCTCGAGCGGCAAAGCTTTGATATCATGGGGGTTGACCTGCTCCAGCACCCGCAGGCCCCGGCCTTGGCCACGGCCGCGGAAGCAGACTCCGTTCCGCCGCTGGAAGCTCTGCTGCCGCCAGGAAGGATCTTTGCGCACCCGGAAACGGCAGCGCTCCTGACTGCATCGCAGCACGTGCACCCTGTAACTCGAATGGCAACATTGCCACGCGGAATAGCTTTGGCGGACCTCAGCCTCGCCAGCCGCTTGCTGCGGCGTCCGGACAGCCTGAGCTATCTGCTGGTTCTGCCGGAGCAGCGCCCGGGGCTGACACCGCTCAGTGAGCTGGCGCCTGAGCTGACCCTCATCCCTGCCCATGCCGCCGCCTCGGACACAGCGCGGCTGACGGACAGTTTCCATCTGAACCTTACCGCCTTTGGCCTGCTCTCCTTTGCGGTAGGCCTGTTCATCGTCCAGGGCACCATCGCGCTCAGCCTCGAGCAGCGGCGCGGGATGATCCGGACGCTGCGCAGCCTCGGGGTGCCAATGCGCTTGCTGTCCGGCCTTTTTGCTGCGGAACTGGCCGTGCTTGCGCTCCTCGCTGGCGCAGCCGGACTGGCCGGCGGCTATGTGGTGGCGGCCGCGTTGTTG
This sequence comes from Leisingera sp. JC11, assembly GCF_040704725.1. NCBI lineage: Bacteria > Pseudomonadati > Pseudomonadota > Alphaproteobacteria > Rhodobacterales > Roseobacteraceae > Leisingera > Leisingera sp. JC11. The sequence goes on along the minus strand of NZ_JBFCVS010000010.1, from coordinate 149,793 downwards.
CCCGGTGTCAACGCTACGCTGGCTGGTTTGTATGGTGCACCAGTGGATGGCAGCCTCTCGTTGCGGCCGGGCTGGGTTCTTTCAGGTCTGGCAATGACATTGGGCGGCACGTTCCTGGCCGCGGCGCAGTCTCTCTTTGCGCTTTGGCGCATGCCATTGCTTGCTGCTCCGGCGGCCCGCGCCAGAGGCCAGCAAGCCAGCCGATCGCATCTGGCAGGAGCTGTGTGCGGGGTCGCAGCTATCGCCGCTGGATTCTTGATACTTGCAACATTTCAAGGACTTATTTCTGGCTTTGCATTTCTGGGCGCCCTCATGCTCGGCGCTGCACTTTTGCTGCCGCTGCTTGTTTCAACCGGTTTGTCGCTGGGCGCGCGGTTTGCGAAGGGGGCCTACTCAGAGTGGCTATGGGCTGACACGCAGGCGCAGATTCCGGGTATGTCCCTGGCCTTGATGGCACTTCTGCTGGCTCTGGCCGCAAACATCGGCGTTGGCACCATGGTATCCAGTTTCCGCCTGACCTTTACCGGCTGGCTGGATCAGCGCCTGTTTGCTGAGGTCTACGTCACAGCCACCAGCGATTCCCAGGGCGCAGAATTAGCGCGATGGCTTGAAAAGCAGGGTATAACAGCCCTGCCGCGCCGCTATAAAGACAGCCGCTTCAAAGGTGCGCCCTTGCGGATCTACGGCTTTGAGGATGACGCCGCCTTCCGGAAGAACTGGCCGCTGCTGGACGCTCTGCCGGATGTCTGGGACCAGACCGCCAGAGGTGAGGCCATGCTGATAAATGAGCAGCTGGCGCGCCGTCACGGGCTGGTTCCCGGCGGGGTGCTTGAGCTTGAACCAGAATGGCGTCTGCCCATTGCCGGAATCTACTCAGACTATGGCAACCCGAACGGCCAGGCAATGGTCTCGCTGGCGGCCCTTCTGGCACGCGCGCCGAACATTCCAAACCGCCAGTTCGGTTTGCGCGCAGCTCCGCAGGAGATTTCAGGATTAATCAAGTCGATCCGGGAAGAATTTGATATTCCCAGGGAAAACATCACTGACCAAGCGACAGTCAAGGCCCGCTCACTGGCGGTCTTTGACCGAACCTTTGTCATCACCGCGGCACTGAACCTCCTGACGCTGGGGGTGGCGGGTTTTGCGCTGCTGACCAGCCTTCTGACTTTGTGGAACCAGCGCCTGCCCCAGCTTGCACCGGTCTGGGCCATGGGAGTGACCCGCCGCCAGCTGGCCGCTGCGGAGGTTCTGCGCAGCCTGCTATTGGCGGCTGTCACAGCGGTTCTGGCGCTGCCGCTGGGGCTGGCTTTAGCCTGGTCGCTGCTGTCGGTGATCAATGTGGAGGCCTTTGGCTGGAAGCTGCCGATGTTTCTGTTTCCGCTCGACTGGCTGCGGCTGTTCCTGCTGGCGCTGCTGGCAGCGGTCATTGCCGCCGCGCTGCCTGCCCGGCGGCTCAGCCGGATCGATCCGGCAGAACTGCTTAAGGTGTTTGCCAATGAACGTTAGGTTTTTCCTTTGTGCCGCAGCCGCAGGCTGGGCCACCGCCGCGCAGCCACAGGGCTACGCCGGGCTGGGAACGGAAGCAGAGGGGTTCGCCATCCCGCAGCCCGGCACCCAGCTGTCCTTTCCTGCAGACCATGGCCCGCATCCCGATTTCCGCATTGAATGGTGGTACTTGACCGCCAACCTCGTAGGAACCGACGGTGCGGATTACGGCATCCAGTGGACGCTGTTCCGCTCCGCTCTGGCGCCGGGAGAAGCGGAAGGCTGGAAAAGCCCGCAAATCTGGATGGCCCATGCGGCCGTGACCTCGCAGGATCAGCACCTGTTCGCAGAGCGCATTGCCCGCGGCGGGGTTGGCCAGGCTGGCGTGCAGGCGGATCCCTTTAACGCCTGGATAGATGACTGGCAGATTCGCTCCGCTAGAGAGACCTTTGAGAAGTTGTCACTTTCCGCCGCTGGAAGTGACTTTTCATACGATTTGGACCTCACCTCTTATGGCCCGCTGGTACTGCACGGCGACAATGGCTATTCGGTGAAATCCGCCAGCGGCCAGGCGAGCCACTACTATTCTCAGCCGCATTATCAGGTCTCCGGCACGCTCGAGCTTCCCGACGGCCCAATCACGGTCACTGGCCATGGCTGGCTGGACCGCGAGTGGTCAAGCCAGCCGCTGGCAGAGGATCAAAGCGGCTGGGACTGGTTCTCCCTCAGCTTTGACAGCGGCGGCAAGCTGATGGGATTTGTGCTGCGCGGCGAAACCAGCAATTTCACTTCCGGCACCTGGATAACTGCTGACGGAACAGCTGAGCCGTTGGCGCCGGGAACTTTCCAGGCAGGACCCTTGGAAACCAGTGATGTGGAGGGACGCAAGATCCCCACGCGCTGGAAAGTCTCCCTGCCTTCCCAAGGAGTTTCCGTTGAAGTTCAGTCGCTTAATCCGCAAAGCTGGATGGGCACCTCGTTTTCCTACTGGGAGGGGCCGGTCACGGTAGCCGGCAGCCACAGCGGCACAGGATACCTTGAGATGACCGGTTATGAATAAGGGCGCCCGAAAGCGCCCTTGTTTTTTAGCGGACCACAAAGACCGAGCAATCCGAGTGCCGGATCACCCGGGCCGCGTTTGGCCCAAGCAGGTAGTCCTTCAGATCCGGCTTATGCGCACCAATCACGATCAGGCCGCTGCCCGCGGTTTCGGCAACCTTCAAGATCTCCTGATAGGCGGTACCGGTTGCCACCAGGTGGCGGACCTTGGCATTGCGCTCTTTACCCAGAACCTTGGCGCATAGATCGCTCAGACGCTGGGTCGCGTCCTTGACCGCATTCTCATGGTGATGCTCCTCAAAGAACCCCGAGACCCAGCTCTCGCCGAAGTCCGGCAGGACATTGACAACATCCAGCTGGGCCCCGTCCAGGCCGGCCAGCCGCCCGGCCTGCGTCAGGACCTTCTCGTCCAAGTCCTGATCGTTCAGTTCCAGGGCGCAAAGAACGGGTTTGCTCATGCTGTTACTCCTTCTTCTTCACGCGCGCGGCCGCGCTGCATCAGGGCGATCAGCGCCACCAGCAGCAGCGCCGGCAGGAACATCAATTCCTTTGGAAGCTGGCTGGCGGGCGCCTGGATTGCAATGATCTGAACCGGTGCGTCAGCGTAGAAATCGAAGCTTTCCAGATTCGGCGCTGCCGGGGTTCCGAACATCGGTTCTTCCAGCTTGACCGCACCGTCTTCCTCCAGCAGCAGAAGCCCGTAGGCATCCACAGCCGCCTGGCCATCCGTGCCGTCGGCGGTCATGATCATTGTAGTGCTTTTGATTTCGGAAGTGTCGAAATCAGGACCTTCCACGGTGATCCGCAGCTCCGCCCCTGGCTCCGCATCTTCCAGCGCCTGTGCCAGCTGGGCCGGCGGGACCTGAGCAAAGGGAGGCATCACCCGGTCCATGAAGAAGTCCGGCCGGAACAGCGCAAAGGCTGCGAAGATCAGCAGGATGCTTTCATAAATCCGGTTGCGGCTGACGAAGTAGCCCATGGTGCCGGCGGTAAAGACCAGGATCGCAATGGTGGCTGATATGGCCACGAGTATCCCCTGTATCCAGTTCACATCGATCAGTAGAAGATCGGTGTTGAAGATGAACACAAACGGCAGTGCCACAGTCCGCAAGCTGTAGAAGAACGCAGTGAAGCCGGTGCGGATCGCATCGCCGCCTGATACCGCCGCCGCCGCAAAGCTGGCAAGCCCGACCGGTGGCGTCACATCCGCCATGATCCCGAAGTAGAACACGAACAAGTGCACCGCAATCAGCGGCACGATGAGCCCGGACTGCGCACCCAGTTCCACCACCACACCGGCCATCAGCGAGCTGACAACGATGTAGTTGGCGGTGGTCGGCAGGCCCATGCCCAGAACAAGCGAAAGAAGGCCGACCATCACCAGCATCAGTATCAGGTTTCCGCCCGAGACAAACTCGACCAGATCTGCCATCACCTGACCCACACCGGTCAGCGTCACCGTCCCCACGATAACGCCTGCAGTAGCAGTGGCCAGCGCGATGCCAATCATGTTGCGGGCGCCATCGATCAGGCCGTTCCACAGGTCATGGACGCCTTCAACAAAGGCGTTTGCCATGTGGCTCTGACCGCGGAAGATCGCCTTAAGCGGTTTCTGGGTCAGCAGGATCACAAACAGAAGCGCAGTTGCCCAGAACGCCGACAGCCCCGGCGACTTCTGTTCGATCATCAGGAAGTAGACCAGCACGATGATCGGCAGAAGGTAATGCAGGCCTGCCTTGTAGATCTCAGCGACCACCGGCAGTTCGACCTCCTGCGCGTTCGGGTCATCCGGCACCAGGTCATCCACACCCGAGGCCAGCCACAGCAGCGCGATATAGGCAACCACGACTAGCGCAGACAGGGTCATGCCAGACGCGCCGGGCATCGCCGCGACGATCCATTTCACCGGATACTGTACGCCGTAGCAAAGCGCAGCAAAGCCTGCGAAGAACAACGCCATGCCGCCGATGGTGCGGCCCATGGACACCACGCGGTTGCCAAGCGTAGGCATGTTCCGCTTCACCGCCTCCAGATGCACGATATAGACCAGCGCGATGTAGGAAATCGCGGCCGGCAGGAAGGCATGGGTGATCACCTCGACGTAGGAAATGCCCACGTATTCCACCATGAGGAAGGCGGCAGCCCCCATCACCGGCGGCATGATCTGTCCATTCACAGAGGAAGCGACCTCAACCGAGCCCGCCTGTTCGGAGGTGAAACCGACGCGTTTCATCAGCGGGATGGTGAATGTGCCGGTGGTGACCACGTTCGCGATGGAGGACCCGGAAATCAGGCCGGTTGCGGCAGAGCCGACCACCGCTGCCTTGGCCGGGCCGCCGCGCAGGTGGCCAAGCGCGCCGAAGGCCATCTTGATGAAGTAATTGCCGGCGCCTGCCTTATCGAGCAGGGCACCGAACAACACGAAGAGAAAGACGAATTTGGTGGAGACACCCAGGGCAATGCCGAACACGCCCTCAGACGTGATCCACATATGGCTCATCGCCTTTTTCAGGCTGGCGCCCTTCCAGCGGATGACTTCCGGAACGTATTCGGAAGAGCCGAAGAACACGTAGAGAAGGAAAATCGTCGCGATGATCGCCATCGCCGGTCCAAGGGCCCGGCGGGCAGCTTCGAACAGCAGGATCAGGCCGGCGAGGGCAAACCACTTGTCCATGTCGTCTGCAAGGCCGCCGGAATCAACGATTTTCTGATAGAAAATATAGCCGTACATCGCGATCGCGGTGCCGGCCAATGCGAAAATCCAGTCCTGCACCGGGATGTAATTCCGCGGACTGGACTTCAACGCGGGATAAGCAGCGTAGGCCAGGAAAATGGCAAAGGCCAAATGGATTTGGCGGGAATTGTTAATCACGCTGCCAGGCAGCAGCAGGTTGGCCACTGGCGAGGCCAGGATGACTTGGAACACGGACCAGATGACGGCGACGATCGCCAGGAACAGCCCCACGCTTCCCACCGGGTTGCGGGCGCCGGCGTCGGAGGACGCGACCAGTTCCTGAAGCTCTTCTTCGCTAAGCGGCCGATTTCCCTGAGCATCGGATGTCATGGATAATCTCCCCTGCGGCCGCCGTTTCCCGGGGCCGGTATTGTCAAGCCCGGGCCTGTGGCCTCAGGCGAAAACGGGGCGCGTGATGCGCCCCGTTCCTGCTGTCTGGCGGATTACTCGATCCAGCCTTTTTCTTTGTAGTATTTGGCTGCGCCCGGATGCAGCGGCGCCGACAGGCCGTCCGCGATCATCTCTTCCGGTTTCAGGTTGGCAAACGCCGGGTGCAGCTTCTGGAAGGCTTCAAAGTTCTCGAAGACAGAGCTGACCACTGCATAGACCGCATCCTCAGAGACGTCGGCGGAGGTGACGAAGGTCGCGCCCACACCAAAGGTGTTGGTGTCGTTGTCGGACCCGCGGTACATGCCGCCCGGAATGGTCGCGGTACGGTAGAAGGAGTTGTCGGCAACCAGTTTCTCAACCGCTTCACCATCCACGGTCACCAGCACCGAGTCACAGGCGGTGGTGGCTTCCTGAATGGAGCCCGACGGGTGGCCAACGGTATAGATCATCGCGTCGATCTGGTTGTCGCACAGCGCTGCGGACTGTTCTGCCGCCTTCAGCTCGGTCGCCAGGGCGAAATCTTCCATGCCCCAGCCCTTGGCTTCCATCAGAACTTCCATGGTGCCGCGCTGGCCGGAGCCCGGGTTGCCGATGTTGACGCGCTTGCCTTTGAGATCGTCAAAAGTGGAAATACCGGCATCTGCGCGGGCCACAACGGTGAAAGGTTCCGGGTGGACCGAGAACACGGCGCGCAGGCCTTCGAAGGCACCTGCTTCCTCAAACTTGGAAGAGCCGTTATAGGCGTGGTACTGCCAGTCGGACTGGGCAACGCCGAACTGCAACTCGCCTTCGCGAATGGTGTTGATGTTGTAGACCGAACCGCCGGTGGATTCGACGGCGCACTTGAACCCGTGCTCCTTTCGGCCCTTGTTCACCAGACGGCAGATGGCGCCGCCGGTCGGGTAATACACGCCGGTCACGCCGCCGGTGCCGATGGTGATATATTCCTGAGCAAATGCTGCGGGCGCCGAAAAGGACGCCGCCACCAATGCACCGATAGCCAGCTTGGTGTGTTTCATGATCAAGTCTCTCCCACTTGTCTTATGATTTGCAGCTTGTCCATGTACGCCGGAAACACAGTTCTGCAGTCGTCCCACTGCCGTAAGTTCCGGCCCGCTGGGCAAGCTGCGTGCCGATTATTTTGCACGCGCAGAAGGGTTCCACTGCCCATCCTTCAAGTCAAGGGTGCTATTTATTGCCGCACCCACTTTGTGCCTGTTTTTCCCGGCATTGACGTCACTTAGGGAAATTTCCCCGCAGAAGACCGGCCCTTCCCTCCTGAAGTAGCACAATGTTTTTTCTTGCAAGGAAAATCCGCTTGCGCGCGATTCTCCTGCAGCCCCTCTTCCATTTCGCTTGTGGCGCTTTTCCCGCTCCGCAGGAAATTTCTGCGTTCCTTGCCCGTTTGGAAAATGAACCGGTGACAAACTGCCGCAACGACGCTATCAAGCGTCACATAAAAACTTGAGCCACGATTCAAAAAGCTGTGGCCATTACCAGCAATTGACAGGGAGCCTGCAGCAATGCTGCTGAGCCAAGTAATTATCAACAATCCGTCCTTGACGGATTTTTGGGCGTTGGAGCGATGTGTCTCCGCCCAGGCCCGCCGGATTCCGAAAGAAATCAGCGCGCCGCTGACCTGTGATGTGGAGCCGGAATTCCGCTGCACGCCTCGAAAGTGGGACCTGATCCTAGCTGAAGCCCACGAACGCGGCCTGCGGGCGAGGCAGGCCGCCTGAGGCCTTCCGGCCGTTTCAAGTCTAGAACAGTTCCCCGGCAGAATTAAACCTGCCGGGGATGTTTACCTTACTCAGCTGGGCTAGGCTCCGGCTGGCCTTTGATCCGCTCACGCAAGCCCTGCATCATTGCATAGAGCACCGGCACCACGATGACGCCGACGACCGTCGCCGCCAGCATTCCGCCAAAGACAGCGATACCGATGGCACGCTGGCTGGCCGCCCCTGCGCCGGATGCGACCATCAGCGGCACTACCCCCAAAAGGAAGGACAGCGCGGTCATCATCACCGCCCTGAAGCGCTGTTTGGCCGCCTCCTGTGCGGCTTCGCGGATGCTGAGGCCAGCGGCCCGCTGCTCCATTGCGAATTCGACGATCAGAATGGCGTTCTTAGATGCCAGGCCGATCAGCATGATCATCCCGATCTGCGTGTAGAGGTTGATGTCATTACCTGCCAGCGCCACAGCAGCAACCGCACCGAACAGGGCAACGATCACCGACAACAGGATCGCAACCGGCATGGTCCAGCTTTCGTATTGCCCGACCAGGAACAAGTAACCGAACAGCACCGCCATCGCCAGGATCACGGTCACCAGCCCGGCCGAGTCCAGCTGCTGCTGCGCGGTGCCGGTCCATTCAAAGGCGTATCCCGGCGGCAGCGCCGTCGCGGCTTCTTCCTGCATCACCCGGATCGCGTCGCCCGTAGACAGGCCGGGTGCCGGAACCGCAGTGACGGTCGCCGAGCGGAAGATATTGTGCCGCTTCAGCAGCACCGGCCCCAGCACGTTCTCAACGTCGATCAGGGTCGACAGCGGCACCATCTCCCCGGACTGCGCCCGCACGTACAGGCCGCCGATATCCTCGATCTTGTCGCGGTAGGAACCCTCCGCCTGCAGCATCACTTTGTAGACGCGTCCGAACAGGTTGAAGTCGTTGACATAGTAGGACCCTAGATGCGCCTGCATGGTTTGGAACACCTCGGCAATCGGCACGTTTAGCGTCTTGGCCTTTTCCCGGTCCAGGTCAACAAACACCTGGGGCACGTTGGCCCGGAAGGTGGTGTAGGACTGGGCAATCTCCGGCCGCTGGTTGGCAGAATAGACCAGTGAGCCGACCGACTGCGCCAGGTCCTGCGGCGTGCCGCCTGCGGTCTGCTGCACTGCCATTTCCACACCGGCCGACATGCCAAGGCCGGAAATCGGCGGCGGGTTGAAGGCAACGATGCTGGCCGCAGCCTCGCCGTTGGCGATGCCATAGATCTGGCCAAGGATCGCGTCCGGCTGCAACGCCTCGTCCTGCCGCTCATCCCAGGGGGTCAAGTTGGCAATGATCATCGCACCGTTGGCGCTGGCGCCGTTCAGCAGGCTGAACCCATTGACCAGCACGGTTCCCTGCACACCCGGGATCTGGCGGATCTGCTCGTCGATCCGGCTTGTCACCGTTTCGGTCCGCCCTAGTGCCGCAGCGTCGGGCAGCTGAACGTCGACAAACAGATAGCCGTTGTCCTCCAGCGGCAGGAAGCCCTTGGACGTTGTGCTGAAAACCGTTCCGGTGCCAAAGGCCACGGCTGCAATGATCGCAAGCCCGATCACCGGAAGCCGCAGCAGACGGGTCACGACGCTGAGGTAGCCGCTGCGAACCCCGCCGATCATGTTCTCGAACATCGCCAGCAGCCCTTTTGGCGGACCGGAACGGGCCTTGAGCACGATGGCGCACAGTGCAGGCGACAGCGTCAGCGCGTTGACCGAGGAGATCACCACTGCGACGGAGATGGTCACCGCAAACTGCGAATAGAGCCTGCCGGTGATACCTGGCATAAAGGTAACCGGCACAAACACTGCCAGCAGCACCAGCGTGGTGGCAATCACCGGGCCGGTGATCTGCCCCATTGCCTTGCGGGTGGCCTCAGGTGGTGACAGCCCTTCCACCGCGATGATCCGTTCGACGTTTTCCACCACGACAATGGCGTCATCCACCACGATGCCGATGGCCAGAACAAGCGCGAACAGCGAGATGGTGTTGAGCGACATGCCAAGCGCCAGCAAGAAAGCAAATGTGCCGATCAGCGAGACCGGGATTGCCACGGCCGGAATGATGGTGGCACGGAACGACCCCAGGAAGATGAACACCACTGAGATCACCAGCACAAAGGTCATCATCAGGGTGGTGATCACGTCATTCAGCGACTGTTCGACAAAATCCGTGGTATTGAACGGCACCGAGTAAGAGACATCCTCGGGGAAGGACTGCGAGAGGCGATCCATTTCCGCAAGAACAGCTTCGGACACGGCAAGCGCATTGGCGCCCGGCGCCTGATAGACCGCCAGAATTGTGGCCGGAACGCCATCGAAATAGCCGGAAGAACTGTAGTTGGAAGCCCCCAGTTCCACCTTGGCAATATCCCTCAGGCGCACCGTGCTGCCGCCTTCACCGGTGCGGATCACAATATCCTCGAACTCACTGACCTCGGTCAGACGACCCTTGGATTTGATTGTGTATTGAAACACCTGATCACCCGGCACCGGCGGTGCGCCCACCTGCCCTGCCGACACTTCTATATTCTGCTCCTGCACCGCATTGATCACGTCGCCGGGTGAAATCCCCAAGCCCGCCATCTTGTTCGGTTCCAGCCAGACCCGCATGGCATATTCAAAGTTGGTCAGGATATCCGCCTTGCCAACGCCGGCGACACGCGCCAGTGCATCCTTGATGTTGATGGCCGCATAATTTGACAGGAAGACGCTGTCATAGGACCCGTTGGGAGAGGTCAGCGCTGTCACCAGCAGCATGTTGGAGGAGCTTTTCTGGGTTACAACGCCATTCGCGTTGACCTCGGCGGGAAGAGCCGCCGTTGCCTGCGCCACCCGGTTCTGCACGTTGACGGAGGCGATATCCGGATCGGTTCCGACCTCGAACGTCACCGCCAGAGAATAGCTCCCGTTGTCAGCGGAGGTGGAGGACATGTAGAGCATCCCGTCCACCCCGTTGACCTGTGCTTCAATCGGCGCAGCGACGCTCTTTTCAACGGTTTCCGCATTGGCCCCGGTGTAGGTGGCGGTGACATTCACCACCGGCGGCGTGATTTCCGGGAACTGCGCCACCGGCAGTGCAAAATACCCGATCACCCCCATGACCGTCAGCACCAAAGAAATGACGATCGCGAATTTCGGCCTTGAAATGAATGTGGAGGAAAACATCGGTTATTCTCCAGCCTGAGCAGCCATGACCGGGTCCACCTCGACACCGGGGCGGATCTTTTGCAGCCCTTCGACAACCACGGTTTCGCCCTTGATCAGCCCGTCCAGAACGATGATCCCCGTGCCCTGCACTTCGCCCGTCGCAATGTAGCGCTGCTGCACCTGGTTGTTCTCGTCCACCACCAGAACAAACGGCCCCTGCTGATCGCGCTGGATTGCGGCCTGGCTGATGACAACGCGATCAACAGCTTCTTGCGACTGCAAGCCTACTGTAAGGAACGCGCCATCGAGAATCAGCCGGTCATCATTCTGGAACTTCGCCCGCACGGTGACAGCGCCAGTGGCGGGGTCCACGCGGTTGCCGGCAAAGGCAATCCGGCCCTTCTCCTCCAGTTCGGCCCCATTGGGCAGCACGACAAAGACTTCCGGCGCAGTTTCAGTGCTGGAGCGGTCGATACCCTCGGATTCCAGCTGCTGCAGGATCTCGACAAATTGCTTTTCGTTCAGCGAGAACGATACATAAACCGGTGCCTCGCGCACGATGTTGACCAGCGGTGCGCCGCTGGGGTTGACCACGTCGCCGATACTGACTTCGATACGCCCGACACGGCCCGAGAATGGCGCGAGAATCTCAGTGTAGCTCAGATCAAGCTCTGCCTGCTGGATGGCGGCCCGGGCAGCCCGCACCTGCGCCTCTGCCACCTGTTCATTGGCACGGGCAGTGTCGCGGTCCGTTTCCGGAACAGAGCCGCGCTCGAAAAGCTCCTGCTTACGGACCAGTTCCAGTGACGCCAGCTCAAGGCTGGCTTCCGCCTGCGCCAGTTCGGCACGGCGGCTTTCCAGCACCGCTTCATAAGCGCTGCGCTCGATCCGGAACAGAATATCCCCCTTCTCAACTTCTGCACCGTCCTGGACCAATACTTCCTCCAGGTAGCCGCTGACCCGGGCCATGATGTCGGCCTTGTCGATTGCCTCGCCCCGGCCGATGAAGGTTGCGGTGTCCTTGATCGGTTTGATCACCGCCTCCGAGACGGCCACCTTGGGTGCAGCCGCCTGCTGCTGTGCCAATGCTGGGCCTGCAGCAGACAGGCTAACAGCTGCAATAACTGCCAGCCCGGTACGGCCGGTCAGGCCCCTGTTCCAGAAACACGTCATTCTTGAGCCTTTCAACTTAAACAGAAATATTGTGTGCAGCCGATTACCCGGCCTGCTGTCCCGTATCCAAATCTTTACCCTATTGAATACCTTCCCAGCACACATCTGCAAGCTGCACACGCAAAACTCGCCTGCATCCGCCGCCATAAAGCCAAAGTTTCCAACAGGTTTCCGCAACGAAACCTTGCGTGCTCGGCGCAATTCAGAGAAACCGGAGAGTAATATTCCGGACATGGCAGCCCGCACGGCAGCACCGCGAAACAAGGAGATTCTCCGATGCAAGTAAACGGCACCCATTACCGGTCTCTCTGGTGGGATCACGGCGAAGATGCGCTGCAGATTATCGATCAGCGCTGGCTGCCGCATGAATTCCGCATTCAGCAAGTGGACACGCTGCAGGACTTTGCTGATGCCATCGTCGAGATGCGGGTGCGCGGTGCGCCCCTGATCGGCGCGACTGCCGCCTATGGCATGGCGCTGGCGATGCGGCTGGATCCGTCCGATGCGGCCATGGACCAGGCTTGGGGCTTCCTCAACGCAACCCGCCCGACCGCGATCAACCTGCGCTGGGCGCTGGACCGCTGCCGCGCCCATCTGCGTGTGCTGGCGGAAGGCGAGCGCGCCGCAGCGGCCCTGCAGCTGGCTCACGAAATCGCCGACGAGGATGTTGAAATCAACCGGTGCATCGGCATGCACGGTCTGGAACTGATCCGGCAGATCGCAGCGGGCAAGCCCGCTGGTGAGCCGGTCCGGCTGCTGACCCACTGCAACGCCGGCTGGCTGGCGACCGTTGACTGGGGCACCGCCACCAGCCCGATGTACCAGGCGCATGACGCGGGCATCCCGATACACGTCTGGATTGACGAAACCCGCCCCCGCAACCAGGGCGCGCTGACCGCCTGGGAGCTGGGCAGCCACGGCATCAGCCACAGCTACATCACCGACAACGCCGGCGGCCATCTGATGCAGCACGGGCAGGTCGATCTGGTCATCACCGGAACCGACCGCACCACCCGCCGCGGCGATGTCTGCAACAAGATCGGCACCTATCTGAAGGCGTTGGCTGCCAAGGACAACGGGGTGCCCTTCTACGTCGCCCTGCCCTCGCCGACCGTTGATTGGACGGTCTCCGACGGCGTTGGCGAAATCCCGATCGAGGAACGCAGCGAACGAGAGATCACCCATGTTCAAGGCAAGACCGAAGACGGCGCAATCGGCGTTCTCCAGGTGACGCCCGACGGCACGCCGGGCGGCAACCCGGCCTTTGATGTGACGCCGAACCGCCTGGTGACCGGGCTGATCACCGAACGCGGCGTCTGCGAAGCAACTGAAGAGGGCTTGGCCCGCCTATTCCCGGAAATGGCGGCGGCGAAATCCGCCTGATGCCGGAGGCCGCCCAATGAAACCGCCATATCACGATTGTGCCGAAGTCCGGCAGGCGGTGATTGACGCCTGCCTGGAAATGAACGCCCTCGGCATTAATCAGGGCACCTCCGGCAATGTTTCCGTACGGGCAGGAGATCACATGGTTATCACCCCGTCCGGCGTGCCCTATGAAAAATTGGCGCCTGAAGATCTTGTCTTGATTCCGCTGGACGGCAGCCCGGAGCCAGAGGGACAGCTGAAGCCCTCGACGGAATGGCCCTTTCATCAGGCGATCCTTCGGTCCAAGCCCGGGGTAAACGCCGTCGTCCACGCCCATCCCGTTTACTGCAGCGCGCTGGCAATGAACCGGCAGGTGATCCCGGCCTGCCACTACATGGTCGCGGCCTTTGGCGGCAGCGATGTGCCAGTGGCCGACTACGCGCTGTTCGGCAGTCAAAAACTCTCGGACAATGTCACTGGCGCTTTGCAGGACCGCAGCGCCTGCCTGATGGCCAACCATGGCGCGGTGACAACGGGAGAAAGCCTGCCCCGTGCGCTTTGGCGCATGGTGGAACTGGAAACACTTGCAAAGGGTTACACGGCGAGCCTGACCATCGGGCAGCCGCATATCCTGACGGATGACGAAATGGCGGAAGCCATCGCTGCCTTCGCAGACTATGGATTGAAGGACAGCCGCTGATCCTGCGCTGATGCAAAACGGAGCCGGAATGGAACACCCGCTGATCTTTGATGGTCACAACGACCTGCTGCTGCAGATTCAGTCAGGCAAAGTAACGTTCGATGAGCGCGGCTTCATGGGCTCTGGCGGCCATCACATCGACCTTTCCAAGGCCCGGTCAGGCGGTTTTGCAGGCGGGATCTTCGCCATTTTCGTTCCGGGCGATAGCGATGCCTCCTTCATGGAAGAAATGATGGCAGACAGCTACGATCTCCCCTTGCCGCCCGCCGTGGACTGGCCGCGGGCGGCACAGATCGCCCTTGCCCAGGCTGCCATCCTGATCCGGCTGGAGAGACAAGGCGCGCTCAAGATCTGCCGCACCGCGGCCAGCATTCGTGAAGCCATGCAGAGCGGTGTTATGGCCGCCGTCATGCATATGGAAGGCGCCGAGGCTATCGACCCGGACTTCCATACGCTGGAGGTGCTGCACGCCGCGGGCCTGCGCTCGCTCGGCCCGGTCTGGAGCCGCCCCACGATCTATGGCCACGGTGTTCCGTTCCGCTTTCCTTCCAGCCCGGACACCGGCCCCGGCTTGACAGCCGATGGTGTTCGTCTGGTCAAAAAATGCAATGAACTTAACGTTCTGATCGACCTCTCTCATCTGAATGAAGCCGGATTCTGGGATGTTGCCCGCTACAGCAGCAAGCCGCTGGTCGCGACCCACTCCAATGCCCACACCCTGTGTCCGCACAGCCGGAACCTGACAGACCGCCAACTGCACGCCATCCGCGACAGCGATGGTCTGGTGGGGTTGAACTTCGCCGTCGCTTTTCTGCGCGAAGATGGCCGGATGGACGCGGACACGCCGGTTGCCCGGATGATTGAACATCTCGACTATCTGATCACAGAGCTTGGCGAGGACAGGGTTGGGCTGGGTTCGGATTTTGACGGCGCAATCATACCGGATGAGATCACAGATGCCGCAGGACTGCCGGTGCTGTGTGAGGCAATGAAGGCACATGGATATGACAGCAGGCTGATGGCAAAACTTTGCCACGGCAACTGGCTGCGGATATTGGAGCGGACCTGGGCGTAACGCCGCGGCCGCCACACGTTTCCATCGCAAACATCTGATTTTAAAGGAATGCGGTGGTGCCCAAGGAGAGACTCGAACTCTCACGATGTTGCCATCGGGGGATTTTGAATCCCCTGCGTCTACCATTCCGCCACTTGGGCCGCGATCTGTTCCTAGCCAAGCAATCGGCCAAGGTCCAGAGACAAAACGGAACTCCGCCGCCGAAAATGCGCCGCGTGGCAAAATCACTGGCTGCGAAGGTTGACGGAGCGCCGCGCGCATGCCACCTCCCTTGGCAAACGCCGTTGAGGACGCAGGGCGCAGAATGCTGAAACCGCTATATGACCGGACGATGGCCCTGGCCGATCATCCCAAGGCGCTGTGGTGCCTGGCCGTTGTGGCATTTGTCGAGAGCTCGGTTTTCCCGATCCCGCCTGATGTTCTGATGATCCCGATGATCCTGGCCCGCCCGTCGCGTGCCTGGCTGGTCGCGCTGGTGGCGCTGGTCGCCTCTGTGGCCGGCGGTGTTCTTGGATATGCCATCGGCGCCTTCTTTTATGAAAGCATCGGCCAGCCGGTGCTGGAGGCCATGGGCAAGGGCAACGCCATGGCGGAATTCAACACCCGCTTCAACGACTTTGGCTTCTGGGCAGTGCTGGGCGCAGGCATCACGCCATTCCCCTACAAGGTGATCACCATCATGTCGGGCTGGACCGGGATGCCGATCGGCACCTTCATTGCCACGTCTATCCTCGCGCGGGCATTGCGTTTTTTCATCGTGGCAGGCCTACTGTGGCAATTCGGTGCCCCGGTCCGCGACTTCATTGAACGCCGCCTGGGGATGGTCTTCACCGCCTTCATGGTGATCCTGTTCGGCGGTTTCCTGATGGTGAGGTTTATCTGAATATGCACAGACTTCTGATCGCATTGGCTGCCGCAGGATCCGCTGCGCTTCTGCTGGGTGCGCTGGGATTCCAGTACATCGGTGAAATGGCGCCCTGCAAACTCTGCTACTGGCAGCGCTATCCTCATGCTGCCGCAGCAGGAATCGGCGTCCTAGCTCTGGTCATCCCCGGCGCGGTTCTGCCCTATCTGGGCGCGCTTGCTGCGCTTGCTACTGCCGGGGTTGGCGCCTACCACACTGGGATTGAGCGCGGTTGGTGGGAAGGCCCCTCCACCTGCACCTCCGGCCCGATTGGCGGGCTGTCCCCTGACCAGTTGATGGAACAGATCATGGCCGCGCCGCTGGTGCGCTGCGACGAGGTCCCCTGGGAAATGCTGTCGCTTTCCATGGCAAGCTGGAACGCCATCGCCTCCTTTGGCCTCGCGCTGCTGTGGATTGCTGCAGCCAACCACATCCGCAAGCAGGGTTAACCTTCCAGCAAGCTGCAATGCGGCCGCCAAGATATTGGCCGCATTGCAAAAGCCAATCTTAGTCAGGTGTCCTTCTTGGTCGCCAGCAACAGATTGGTTTCGCTGCTCACGACGCCTTCGAAGGTCCGGATCTTGGCGAGGGCGGCATCCAGGGTTTCCAGCGTTTCGGTGCCCAGTTCGACAATCAGATCCCAGCGTCCGTTGGTGGTGTGTATTGCCCTGACTTCCGGCAACCCCTGCAGCTGTCTGGTGATCCGGCTGGTGCCGCGGCCTTCGATCCCGATCATCATCAGCCCGCGGACCGGATCGCGCAGGACATCCTCTTTCAGCACTACGGTGAAACCCAGGATGTCCCCCCGGGCCTGAAGCCGCTCGATCCGCGCCCGCACTGTGGTCCGCGACAGGTTCAGTTCCAGCGCCAGGTCCGAAAGCGACGCCCGCGCGTTGTGCCGCAGGGCTGACACCAGCCGCTCATCCGTTTTGTCCATGCCCCACTCCGTTATGATCATTTGCCCATCATTATGGGCAAAATGATTGCTGGATTCCATCACGTTTCGGAAGTTTCTAGTATTAAACCTGAGAATTTGGGAGATCAAAACAGTGACCTCACAACACTGCATTCTGATTGGCGCCCCGGTAGACAGCGGCAAACGCAGGGCGGGCTGCCTGATGGGCCCCGACGCCTACCGCACCGCCGGCATCACCGAAGCCCTGCAGAGCCTGGGCCACACCGTTGAAGACCTCGGCAACCTGGCGCCAGACACCCACGCAGAAGACGACAACGACGGGCTGGTTTATGCCCGCAACGAGACCATCGGCTGGACCTCGCGCCTGGCGCAGGCCGCCGAAAATGCGCTGCCGCGCGGCATGCCGGTCTTCCTCGGCGGCGATCACTCGCTGTCGCTGGGTTCCGTGGCTGGAGCCGCCAATCATGCCGCCAAGGCGGGCCGGCCGCTGTTCGTCCTCTGGCTTGACGCGCATACCGACTTCCACACACCGCAGACGACGGACAGCGGTAACCTGCACGGAACACCGGTTGGATACTTCACTGGGCGCAACGGCTTCGAAGGTTTTCCTGAAGTGACCAACCCGGTGCCGCAGGAAAACGTCTGCATGATCGGCCTTCGCTCTGTCGATACGCAGGAGCGGCTCGCGCTGGAAGGCAGCAGCATCCGCACCCACGACATGCGCCACATTGATGAGAACGGAATCGCCGGTCCGCTGAACCAGTTCCTGGAGCTGGTCGCAAAGGCCAACGGCATGCTGCATGTATCGCTGGACGTCGATTTCCTGGACCCGTCCGTGGCCCCGGCTGTCGGCACCACAGTGCCCGGCGGCGCTACCGTGAGGGAGGCGCATCTGGTTTGTGAAATCCTGCATGATTCCGGCCTGATGACCTCGCTGGACCTCGTGGAACTGAACCCCTTCCTGGACGAGCGCGGCCGCACCGCGCATCTGATGGTGGACCTCTGCGCATCTGCGCTTGGCCGCCGCGTCTTCGACCGCCCGACCCGGAGCTACCAATGAGCAGCCTGCAAGCTCCCTCTGCCGTGGTGATGATCCGGCCCCACCACTTTTGCTCGAACCCGGAAACAAAGAGTGATAACGCCTTCCAAACGCTGGCAAATACTTCGGCTGAGGCTACGTCTGCCCAGGCGCTGGCAGAGTTTGACGGCGCGGTGGAAACCCTTCGCGGTGCCGGTGTCATCGTGCATGCCTTTGATGACACCACCATTGAAACGCCGGACAGCGTTTTCCCGAATAACTGGTTCTCCACCCATGCAGGCGGCCATGTTGCGGTGTACCCGATGTACGCCGAGAACCGCCGCAAGGAACGCCGCTGGGACGTGATCGAACTTCTGAAACGCGACTACCGCGTGCAGGACGTGATCGACTACTCCGGCCTGGAACAGGACGGCCTATCGCTGGAAGGCACCGGCGCGATGGTGCTCGACCATATCGGGCGGATTGCCTACACGGTGAAATCCAACCGCGCCGACCCGGTGTTGCTGGAACGCTTCTGCACCCATTTCAACTTTGAACCCATGGTGTTCGAAGCCAAGGACAATGCCGGCCGCGACGTATATCATACTAATGTCCTGATGGGCATCGGCACCGAATACGCGCTGATTTGCCTGGATATGATCGTTGATCCCGTCCGCCGTGCTGAGGTTGCGGCACGGCTGGAGGAGACAGGCCGCCGGGTCATTGACCTGACGCCGGGTCAGATCGTCAGTTTTGCGGGCAACGCTCTGGAGTTAACAGGCCGCAGACGCCTTCTGGCACTATCTGCCAAAGCCCTGAAGGCGCTGAGACCAGACCAGATTTCGATTATTGAGCAAAGCGCCGAGCCGCTGCCCCTGACCATTCCCACCATCGAAACTGCAGGCGGGTCGGTGCGCTGCATGCTGGCAGGCATCCACCTCAGCCCCCGTGAAAGGAAAGCCGCATGACACAGCCTTCGGATAAGGCCCTGGTGCCTTTTGTCAGCGTCGACAACATGATGCGCCTCATTCATCACGTTGGCATCGAACAAATGCTGCGCGATCTTGCGGACTATGTCGAACAGGACTTCAAGCGTTGGGAGCTGTTCGACAAGACCCCGCGCGTTGCCAGCCACTCAGACGTCGGCGTGATCGAACTGATGCCGACCTCGGATGGTGAGGCCTATGGCTTCAAATATGTGAACGGCCACCCCAAGAACACTTCCGAAGGGCTGCAGACCGTCACCGCCTTCGGCCTTCTGGCGGATGTTTATACCGGTTATCCGGTGCTGCTGACCGAAATGACCATGCTGACCGCCCTGCGCACCGCCGCCACATCAGCAATGGCCGCCAAATATCTGGCGCCAAAAGGTGCCACCACCATGGCAATGATCGGCAACGGCGCCCAGTCGGAGTTCCAGACCCTGGCGATGAAGGCGATCATCGGCCTGAAGTCCGTGCGTCTTTATGACAAAGATTCCGCTGCCACAGAGAAATGCGCCCGCAACCTGCAAGGCCTGGGGATTGAGGTTGTCAGCTGCAGGACACCGGAAGAAGCTATTGAAGGCGCGCAGATTCTCACCACCTGCACCGCGGACAAGCAGTATGCCACCATCCTGACCGACAACATGGTCGGCAGCGGCGTCCATATCAACGCGATCGGCGGCGACTGCCCCGGCAAGACAGAACTGGCCGCAGGCATTCTCAGCCGCTCCGACGTGTTTGTCGAATACCCGCCGCAAACCCGGATCGAAGGCGAAATCCAGCAGATGCCGGAGGACTTTGCCGTGACCGAGCTGTGGGAAGTCATCGCTGGCAAGAAGCAGGGCCGCACCGGCGACCGCCAGATTACCCTGTTCGACAGCGTCGGCTTCGCGATCGAGGATTTCTCGGCACTGCGCTACATCCGCGACCGTATCAAGGGCACCGACTACTTCATCGATCTCGACATGCTCGCAGACCCGGATGACCCGCGCGACCTGTTCGGCATGCTTCAGCGCGCCAAGGTCTAAACCAGGCCCCCTGTGCCGGCTGGAACAGATTCGGGTATGGGGGCCAGCTTTTCGCCCCTGTTTTGCTTCACGCCGGCAGGAAGCGCCTCTGCGTAAAAAACTTTTGGGGAACCAATCTGCGCTTCAGGCGTCTTGATTGGGATAGCAGCCTGCCGCTGCTTCTGGACACGTCCCCAAAATGTCCAACACCTTGCCCCCGCCTCTGTCCCGGCGGGGGCCTTTTCATTTCCGGAAGCCTTCTGCAAGCAAATGCACTGGAACCTTTTGCCTGCCCAACCGTTGACCCGGCAGACAGCGCTGCCGTCAGCGCGCAACCGGAACAGGGCAAGAGACATGCTGAGCTGAGCAATCACATTCCTGATCGTGGCAGCCATAGCCGCGGATTTCGGGTTCAACGGTATTGCTGCCGCATCTGCTGGCGCAGCGAAGATCCTGTTTGTGATCTTCCTGGTGCTGTTCGCCGTTTCCGCCGTTGCGCGTCTCGCCCGCAGGTAATCTACACCGACCCGCCCACCGAACCAAAGTCAGACGCAGAGGACACAAAGCATGACCGCTAAAGCTGAAACCAAACAGTTTTCCGACGCTAAATCCGCAACCAGTGACCCCGGGGCCGACCGGCTGGCAGACCGTGCAAAAGAGCAAGCTGCACAAACCGTTCAGAAGGCGCAGGAAAATTTGGAGGCCGGAATTGACTACAGCAAAGGCGAAATCGAACGCCTGGCCAGTCAGTCTCAGGACTTCATCAAGAAGAACCCGGGCCTGGCCGTGGCTGGCGCGCTTGGCGCCGGTATCCTGCTCGGGCTGGCGTTGCGCAAACGGTACTGAACCGCCTGCAGTCACTCAATTTCCGGAAGGCCGCGCAGACTGCGCGGCTTTTTCCTTTCCGCTCATGGCGCTGCTGCCCGCCCAGTCTCCAAAGGAGCAATTTGGCGGCAGCCGAGGGAACCTTATCCGCCCTGCCCGCGTTCTCTCATCAGAAGCATATATCCAAGGGAGAAGATCATGGAATATGGACTAATTGGCCTGCTTGTCATGGCAGCAGACGTCTACGCGATCGTCAAGGCCGTGTCCTCTGGCGCTTCCACCGCAGCCAAGGTTCTGTGGGTGCTGCTGATCCTCCTGCTGCCGGTTCTAGGCTTCATCATCTGGCTGATTGCCGGTCCGAAATCTTCCGCCGCTCACATCTGACCATTTCGCCGAACCGATCCGCAGGGCTGGCTCCGGCAGGGCCAGTCCGTTTTTGCCCCGCAGGGGGCCTGACACGGCTTTTCCCGCGTTAGTTCAATGTGCGGCTATTAGAAAGGCAAGGAAAATGACCACTACTACCGATCTGGAACAGCAGGCGCGCGCACAGGCCGCCAGTTTAGGGCGCAAGGCAAAGTCCGCGGTGACGGAAAAAGTTCGCGAGGCCACGGATGCCGCGCAATCTCAGGCCGCGCATGAGGTGCAGGCAGCCGCGGACGCGGCCGGCGCTGCTGCTGATGCCTTTACTCGCGGCTCAGTCCAAGCCCAGGCTGCACAGATGGTGGCTGGTCATTTGGAGGATGCGGCCCATCGTGTCCGTGCGCTGGACATCGAGCAGACGGTTCAGGATGTTAGCGCCTTCGCTCGCCGCAATCCGCTTCTGTTTCTCAGCGCTGCTGCCTTGGCCGGGTTCGCTGCCATCCGTTTTCTGAAAGCCCGCGAACCGTTGCATGCCAGCCTTCACGAAACAGGCGGCGCTTTGTCTCCGGCACATGGGGGAACCCGCCATGGCACTTCGTGAATTGAACGCGGCACCCGAACTGTTCATCGAAACGCTTCGCCATTTCGCAGCCTTGCTGCGCAGCGAGGCGGAACTTGCCAAAGGCGAACTGAAAGAAAAAGCCGCGCGCGCCGGAGCCGGGCTTGCCTGTATGGCGATCGCAGCCATTCTCGCACTGACAGGCCTGCATGTCCTTGCCGCAGCACTTGTTGCCTGGATCGCCGCTGCTGGTTTGTCCCCCGGAGTGTCTGCGCTGATCGTCGGCGGCGCATTTCTGGCCGGTGCCGCGTGCCTTCTCGTGGCGGGCAAATCCCGGCTCAGCAGCGAAGCGCTTTTGCCGTCGCGCACCATCCGCAATGTGAAACGAGACGCTGCCAGCATCAAGGAGGCCGCAAATGCCCGGAACTGACAGTCTTGAACAGCAAGTCGACGCAGACCGCCGCCGCCTGGCCGCCTCGCTGTCTGGCCTGAGCAGCACCCTTGCGCCGCGCTCCGTCACGGAACAGCTGACCGCCGCCGCACAGGGCTACGGCGGCCAGCTGGGCCATCAGGCTGTGGCTGCTGCCAAACGCAATCCTGCGGCACTGGTCCTGGCAGGAGCAGGGCTCGCGCTCATGTTCACCGGAACCGGTGCCCGCCGGCACGGCCCCGCACCCGAACCGGCTGCTCTCCCGCCCGAGGCCGCCTTTGCCGGTTTCGATGACCGTGTCGCCGCGGCGGATGCTGCCATGAAAAAGGAGATGACCGGTATGAGTGAAGAAAGCTTCCGTACCAGCAAGATGCGTGAAACCTTGAACGCAGGCCTGGACGCGCTGCCCGATGCCGCCCGCGAACGTGTCCTCAAGGCCCGGACGGCTGCGCTGCAGGCCCAGGAAAAAGTCGAAGCCCACGCGGCAGACCTAGCAGCACAGGGCCGTACCTTCTATGATCAGAACCCTCTGGCCGCAGGTGCCATCGCGCTTGGTCTCGGCGCGCTGATCGGAGCGCTACTGCCCGCCACCCGCCGCGAGGACGAGCTGCTTGGCGCCCACCGTGATGCGCTGGCGGCCAAAGCTGAAGCGGCCCTGCGCGAGGAAATGGACAAGCTGTACCAGAAGGCCAGCGCCCAGCTGGATCCGGCGGAGAGCTATGAGCCGCCGCAAACCACGGCCAGCTGACCGCGATGCCTGGATTTCTGAAAACTGCTCTCAGCGGCCGGGGGGTCCGTGTGATGCTGATGATCCTGACGGTCATCAGCATCACTGCTGCCTTGCAACTGGCCCAGCAGATCCTGGCTCCGATGAGCTTTGCGCTTGTGCTGGGGGTTGTGGTGTCGCCGCTGGCCGACAAGCTGGCCCGCTACGGAGTGCCGCGGCTGGCGATTGCCTTGTCACTGCTCCTGCTGTGCACGCTTTTTGTCGCAATCATCCTGCTTCTGATCGAACCGCTTATCAACGTCCTGATTGAGGAACTGCCCCGCATCAAGTCGGTTATGGCAGGCTTGATTGACCGCGCCTCCTCGCTGCTGCGCGGCATTGAGACCATCAGCCAGGAGATAGAGGAAAGCGTCGGCGCCGAGGCAGTGGAACCGCAAACCGCTATCCCTTCGGTGGGTGACGCCCTGTGGCTGGCGCCCAGCTTTGTCTCCCAGGTTTTCATCTTCGTGGGCACATTGTTTTTCTTTACCCTGACCCGCAACGATCTCTACCGGATGACGGGACCGCTGAAGGACAGGCTGAAACACGCGGATACCGTTGTAGCCCGCTACTTTGCCGCCATAACTCTGGTGAACACCGGCCTTGGTGCTGTTACCGCAGCTGCCATGATGGCGTTTGGCGTCGAATACGCGCTCCTTTGGGGTTTGGCGGCCGGGCTTCTGAACTACGTTCTCTACCTCGGCCCGCTGCTGATGGCGGTAAGTTTGACCATCGCAGGAATGCTGCAATTTCACGGCATATACGCCGTGCTGCCGCCGCTCGCCTTTCTGCTGATCAATCTGGCAGAGGCCAATATCGTGACCCCCCTGGTCGTAGGCCAGCGCATGGCGATCAACCCCTTGCTGATCTTCCTGGCAATTGTCTTTGGCCTATGGCTGTGGGGACCGGTCGGCGCTTTTGTAACGCTGCCGCTGCTGCTTTGGCTCGGTGTTCTGCTGGATCCTCAGCCCGGCGCTCGGAAACTGGACGCGGATGATCCGCTAAGCAAAGCCATGTAACAGCCTACCGTCCGCCGCGCGGCGGGCAGCTGCCGGCTTCATTCAACCCTTTGCTGATCGTCCAACAAATTTTCGCCGCCATCCACTCCCTCGCGTTCCCTCTCCGCCGCTTCTGCCACTGCCAGTTCCGCCCGTGCAGGATCGGCAGCCTCCGGCAGGTCCGCAATAGCAGCCTTTGCGGTGCGGTATTCTTCAGCAGGCCCTGCCGAGGGTGGCAGCGCAGCCTGTCCGCGATCCAAACGCACCCGGTAAGTCGGCTCCGGCAGGCCGAATCCCGCAGCTTCCATCGCCAGCTTGGCGGCCCGGATCGCCTCGCCGCGCGCCTTGGCGAAATCCACTCTGGTCTGGTCCACCCAGCCGGTGAAGGTCAGGATCACGTTGGAATCGCCAACCTCGCTGATCCAGGCGCCAACCTCCGGCTCTTTCAGAACAAACTGCTGCGCCTCCAATGCGGCAACGGCCGTGGCCAGCGCCGCCGCCAGATCCGCATCCGCATCAACCCCCAAATCAAAACCAAAACGGCGCCGGGGGTCGCGGGTGAAATTCACGATACGGCCCTTGAACACGGTCGCATTCGGAATGCGGATATGGTTGCCCTCGGGCGATATCAGAATGGTCGCGCGCGAGGTCAGCCGCGCCACGGTCCCCTGATCCCCCTGAATGTCGACAAAGTCATTCGGCCGGAACGGCTGCCGCAGGCTGAGAAGGATAGACGCAATGAAATTCTCCACCGTATCGCGCACCGCAAAGCCAAGCGCCAGGCCAACAACACCGGCAGCGCCCAGGACCGCACCGATCAGCGCTGTGGCATTCAGGATATCCAGCGCCAGCACCAGCCCCGTCAGAATGAACAGAATCCGCGCCACCGCCCGGTAGACATCAGCGATAAAGGCGTTGGGGGCCAGCCGGGTCCAGATGCCGATCCGGGTGGTGAGCAGCCAGCCCCCGGCCGCGACCACCAGAAAGGCCGTCAGGGCGACCAGAAAGATCGGCCCGTTTGCCAGAATGTTCCGCGTCCGTCCTGCGATCCGCTCCATCGCCGGTGCCAGCCGTTCCTCCAGGGTGCCGCTGATTTCCGTTTCGTTTTCGATCGCGACCACGCCGGCGACGCGGTTGATAATCTGAGTCAGACGGTCCTGCGCTGCATTGTCGATCACCTGCCCGGTGACCCTGACAACACCTTCCGTCACCGACACCTCGACACCGCCGAAACCATCGATTTGGCCCAATAGCTTTTCAATCCGGCTGAGGATCTCGCTGTCGCGCACCGCCTCGGCGCCCACTTCGATCTGGCCGTCTGTCTGAACCGGGCCGTCTGCCGACTGTGCGAGGCCGCCAACCGCGGAGAAAGCAAGAATTGCTGCCGCCGCCAGAGCGAAAACCGCCTGCATCCTCACCCGGTTTGCACTCGATGAATTACCCGTACCCTGTTCACGGTTCAATTCAAGTTCCTCCACAGCACATAATCACATTGGCAAATGCGTGCCCCGCCCCGCGGCGAGCTGCCGGATGGATGGAGGCTGAACATTGCTTAAAGCAGAATGAACGGCTTGAACACGCCTGCTGCTAACTCCCTCAGCCTCTGAAACAAGTTGCTCCTGACATTCTCAGCGCGTTGCCGCGGATTTTTCAGTCGGCCGGCGGCACGAACACAAGAAACCGCAGCCCCAGACCCGATTGTTCTGTGACAATTCAAGAATCCGGATGGCGCGGCGGGCAAGAGCAGAAAGTAACAGCATTTCTCAAACAAGCGCTCGGGGGAAATTGCGCCTGCCCCCTTAATTTCTTGAACTTAATGGAAGATCCAAACCGTCAGAACTCTTCTCACTGCGCGTATCACACTTGGGCCAAAGAAATTTTTTCTTCCAAATAACGCGATCCGGTATGTCACAGTTTAATGCAATCGCCCCAGGCCAGTGGCATGGCTCCTCCAACACTTGAGGAGACTAAATGGGCACTGAACCTAGTGGTGCGAACGCACCAATTCTGATCCTGACTGAAAACACATTCGAAGCTGTCGACATCAGCGACTATCTCATGCGCCGCGGTCTGGACGACATAATCAGCGAAACCAAAATTGAGCTTTGCGAAGCGTTTCTGGATGACCGTGCACCAACGCCACGGCTGGTGTTCTTCGCCTTCCCGCTCAGAGATCCAGCGGCCCGGAACTGGCTGCTGGCGGCACGTGACAAGGGCTGGCGCATCATTCTGGTCAACGGAAAGACCACAGATCCCGACCTAAGGAACCTGCCAATGCTTACCCGGCCATTTGCAACAGCGCATCTGGACGCAATCATGGGCCAAGTCGGGGAGTAGCCGCCGCTGAACCCGTGCCTTTCCGCGATGAATGGGAAAAGGCCTGACGGCCTTTTCCGGCACACCGAAATCCGTAGCAGTCCTTTGACGCCAACCCGGGCAGAAGGATGCTCGGGTCACCTGCGTGCGCATCAGGAGCAGTTTCGTCTGCTCCTGTCAGGCGTCCAGTTCAGTATCCCAGTACAGGAAATCCATCCAGCTTTCGTGCAGATGGTTCGGCGGGAACTTGCGCCCTGTGTTGCGCAATTCCTCTGCTCCGGGCCGCCGCGGCGGCTTGCGCAGAGACATCCCGGCCCGGTGCAATGATTTCGATCCCTTTTTGAGGTTGCAGGGGCTGCACGCGGCGACAACGTTTTCCCAGCTGGTCACCCCGCCAGCAGCGCGCGGCACCACGTGGTCGAAGGTCAATTCGCCCTTGCTGCCGCAGTACTGGCAGCAGAATTCATCCCGCAAAAACAAATTAAAGCGCGTGAAGGCCACGCGCTTTTGAGGTTTCACATAATCTTTCAGAACCACCACAGACGGTATTCGGATCTCGGTGCTCGGACTGTGCACCACCTCGTCATACTCGGCCACGATGGCCACCCGGTCGAGCCAAGCTGCCTTCACTGCATCCTGCCAGGACCATAGAGAAAGCGGGTAATATGAAAGCGGCCGGTAATCCGCATTCAGCACCAGCGCCGGGTGCTGTTTCAGCGCCCCTGGAGATCTGACAAACTCTGCCCTGAAATCGCCATCCATTTTTGAACGTCTTCCTCGCCCTGATCTTCCGTTTCCCGGAACCAGAGCGGGGAACCCGCCCCAGCCTGACTTTGACTATATATCGTGGTTGGCACCTGGCAAGCCCCAATGATCCACAATATATCGAGAGTTGGCTAAGCTGATTCCGTGACAGGCCCGTGACAGTTATCCACAGGTCGGCATGCCGCCTGCCTCTTGCCCTGCTGCACCTTCCCGCCTATTGCCCTGCCATGACCCGCCTGATCCGCTTCAACAAACCCTATGACGTGCTGCCGCAATTCACCGACCGCGGCAGCCAGGACAGCCCGCGGGCAACCCTCAGCCGGTATATCGACTGCCCTGGAGTCTATGCCGCCGGCCGTCTCGACCGC
Organism: Leisingera sp. JC11; assembly: GCF_040704725.1. Taxonomy (NCBI): domain Bacteria; kingdom Pseudomonadati; phylum Pseudomonadota; class Alphaproteobacteria; order Rhodobacterales; family Roseobacteraceae; genus Leisingera; species Leisingera sp. JC11. The sequence continues at coordinate 122,683 of NZ_JBFCVS010000010.1, read as the reverse complement.
GACAGCGAGGGGCTGATGCTGCTGACCGACAATGGCCGCCTGCAGTCCTGGATCACCGATCCCAAGCACAAGATGGACAAGACCTACTGGGTGCAAGTGGAGGGCCTTCCCGGTGCCGACGCGCTCAAGCTGCTGGCAGAAGGCGTTGATCTGAAGGACGGCAAAACCCGGCCCGCCAAGGTGCAGGTGATCCCGGAACCGCCGGGGCTCTGGGCGCGCACCCCGCCGGTCCGGGTGCGCAAGACGGTCCCCGACAGCTGGATCGCGCTCACCATCCGTGAAGGGCGCAACCGGCAGGTGCGCCGGATGACGGCGGCTGTCGGGCACCCCACCTTACGCCTGATCCGCTACAGCATCGGCGCCTGGACGCTGGACGGGCTCGCGCAGGGCGCCTGGGAGGATCTGGAGCCGCCCGGCGTGCCCGGCCCGCCCAAACCCTCGCAGAAGCCGCCGCGCAGGCCCAAGGCCGCATCGCCGCGTCCGGCAAAAGGTGACAGGCCCCGCCGCCGCTGATAGCCTGCAGGCATGCTGCCCCAAGCCCCTTCCCCCGATGCCATCCTGGAAGCGTCCCTGTATGTGGACGATCTGGACGCGGCAGAAGCATTCTACGGTAGCCTTCTTGGACTGGAACGCATCCAGAGGGTCGGCAACCGGCATGTGTTTTTCCGCTGCGGCAGTGCCGTCGTGCTGCTGTTCAATGCCGCCGAAACCGTGAAGCCGCCCGGAAATCCGCGATTGCCGGTGCCGCCGCACGGCGCACATGGACCTGGGCATCTGTGTTTCACGCAACCCCGCGAGGATCTGCTGCTGATGCGGGAGCGGCTGCTGGCGGCAGGTGTGGAGATCGAGGCCGAATTTGACTGGCCCAGCGGCGCGCGTTCGGTCTATTTTCGTGATCCCGCCGGAAACTCGCTCGAGATTGCCGAGCCGCATCTGTGGGCCTATTGACCCACAGTACAACCCAGATTCATTACAGGCCGAGCTTGTCGCGCATGAAGGCCAGCGCGACGCTCAGCCCGTCCGGCGCGATGCCGTGGGCGGTGCCCTTCTGGATATGGGCAAAGACGTCCTGGAAACCGGCCTCCTGCAGCGCCTCGGCCGCCGCGGGCAGCGATTGCACCGGCACCACGTCGTCCTGATCGCCATGCACCAGCAGAACCGGCATCCTGGAAACCGCCTCATCCTTCAGCAGCTCCGGCGCCAGCAGACGGCCGGAAAATGCAACAATCCCGGATACAGCGTCCTCGCGCCGCGGCGCAACATGCAGGCTCATCATGGTGCCCTGACTGAAACCGAACAGCACCACCTGTTCCGGCAGCACGTCCTCGTCCACCATCAGCGCATCGAGGAAGGCGTTCAAGTCTTCCACCGCGGCCTGCATTCCGCGCATGCTTTCCTCTTCCGACGAACCGTCGATCCAGGGAATCGGGAACCACTGGAAGCCGAACGGCGCACCGGCACAGGCCTCGGGCGCGTCGGGTGCGACAAACAGCGTATCCGGCAGGTGTTCGCCCAGAGGATCGGCCAGCCCCAGCAGGTCCGCGCCATTGGCGCCATAGCCATGCAGGAACACCACAACGGAGCGGGTTTCGCCGGAGAGCGGCTCCTTGCGGCCGGCATTCAGTACACGAGTCATCGGATTCCTTCCCTGTCCTTCGCCACCCGGTAATAGGCCCACAGAATGCGCGCCGCAACCGACCGCCACGGCGACCAGGCTTCCGCAATTTGCCGCATCTCCCGCTCTTTCGGGCGGGCGGGGAGATCGAACAGAACCCGCGCGGCCTCCTGCAGGGCCAGGTCGCCATGGGCAAACACGTCTGCCCGGCCCAGCGAAAACATCGCGTAAATCTCCGCGGTCCAGACGCCGATTCCCGGCACCTGGACCAGCGTGGCGATCACCTCCGTATCAGGAGCATTGCGCAACGCTTTGAAATCAATACGTGCCTCGGCCAGCGCCCGGGCGTAACGGATTTTCTGGCGGCTGAGGCCAGCCGCGCGCAGGTCCTCGTCTGTTGCCCACTGAATCTTGCGAGGGCCGGTCAGCTTGGCCTCTTTCATCCGTTTCCAGATCGCATTGGCGGAGGCCACGCTCACCTGCTGGCTGACAATGGCGCTCAGCAACTCGGCAAACCCTTCAGGCTTGCGCCGCAGGGGCAGCGGGCCGGTCAGGTCCAGCGCATGGGCAAACCGGCAGTCCTGTGCCGCCAGCCATTCCGCGCCCTCGGAGACGCAATCGTCACACTGAATGATCCGGCCAACTCCGGGCAGAAACCTCTGCTGATCTGACGCCACGTCACCCCCTTTGGCCGCGGCTAAACGGCGGCCCTCCAGCGCGGCAAGCGCCTTGCCCCGCCCCCGGTTCACCGCTACGCATCCCATATGAGCATGACCATGACCACCCCCAGCGACGCGGTCGCCAAGAAAAACGTTGCCATCCTGGTGCTGGCCCAGGCGATCCTCGGCGCCCAGATGCCGATGATTTTCATCGTTGGCGGCTTGGCGGGCCAGTCGCTGGCCTCCAACCCCTGCTTTGCGACGCTGCCGATCTCGCTGATCGTGGGCGGCTCGATGCTGGCAGCCACACCGATCTCGGCAATCATGCAGCGCTGGGGCCGCCGGGCCGGCTTTTTCACCGGCGCCGCCTTTGGCGCGGTTGGCGGCCTGGTTGGCGCTTACGGGCTGTATCTCGGGTCGTTCCCCATCTTCCTGGTCGGCAGCCTGCTGACCGGCGTCTACATGAGCGCGCATGGCTTCTACCGTTTTGCGGCCGCCGACACCGCATCCGAAGCGTTCCGCCCCAAGGCGATTTCCTATGTCATGGCGGGCGGGCTGGCGGCCGCTGTCATCGGCCCGCAGATTGTGAAGGCCACCAGCCAAGCCTTTGTTATTCCGTTTCTTGGCACCTACATGGCGGTGATTGCCGTCAACGTTCTGGGCGCGGCTCTATTCCTGTTTCTGGACATCCCCAGGCCGCCTGCGCCCAGTCACGACAGTCCTAAGGGCCGCAGCCGCCTGGAGCTTCTGAAAACGCCGGTTATCGCCGTTGCGGTGATCTGCGCCATGGTTTCCTATGCGCTGATGAACCTGGTGATGACCTCGACGCCGCTCGCGGTGGTGGGCTGCGGTTTCACCGAGGGCAACGCCGCGGATGTGGTCACCTCCCATGTCCTTGCGATGTATGTGCCCTCCTTCTTCACCGGCCACCTGATCGCCCGTTTCGGTGTCGAAAAGATTGTCGCCGCAGGCCTGATAATCCTCGCCGGCGCAGGCGCAGTCGCGCTGCAAGGCGTGGATCTCGTAAACTTCTTCATTGCTTTGGTTCTGCTCGGCATTGGCTGGAACTTCGGCTTCATCGGCGCCACGACCTTGCTGGCCGGCGCACATGACAGCCATGAAAAAGGCCGAATGCAAGGCCTCAACGATCTTCTGGTGTTTGGCGGCGTGACCATGGCTTCGCTTGCCTCAGGCGGGCTGATGAACTGCTCCGGCGGCAACCCGGTGGATGGCTGGAACGCAGTGAACATGGCCATGGCGCCCTTCCTGATGCTGGCAGGCGGCGCGCTGCTGTGGCTGGTGATGCGGCCCAAAGCGGCCTGACCGGGCCAGTTCGGAGGCACGGGCAAATGAAAAAGGGCGCCGAAACGGGCGCCCTTTTTTCACGTTGTTTCCCTACCAGCGCCCGGAGACGGCCCGCCGCATCAACCCCGCCCGGCGCCGGAACTCGCTCAGGCCGAGGGCCCCCTGCGCGACCCGCTCGGGTTCGCGGATGGCCTGTTTCAAAACTGCTTCCGCCTGCCAGCCTGCCAGTAGCGCAGCCCCGGCCGATTTCGAAACCGCCCCCCTCGTCGAATGCGCTTCTTTCAGTTTTTTCAGCCCCTTGCGTGCCAAAGCTTGCACCCCTTCCAGAGTTCCATCCAGCAGCGGGATTCGCTTTTGCGCCTCCAGTTCAGGGATTGCCCGCAGCCAATTAGCGATGCCTGCGCCATAGCCGAAATCCCTGACAACAGCCTCATCCGCCTGCCCCAAAGACGCTGCAGCCATCCACATCAGCGAACCGCTGGTCCGGTCGATATAGCTGTCAAAGGCGGCCTCATCCTCAAAGGGGTCTTTGTAGATGTCCCAGCGCCGCGCCTCTGCCATGCCGTCAATGCAGGCCGCCAGTTCCGGCTTCAGCAGCTGCGCCAAAGGCGTTGACACATAATGGCGGCGGACCGGCTTCCCTTCGGCGATCTCCGCGCCAACATCGCGCCACCACTGCACCCGCATTTCGGCGATCATGCTCTCCTGGCTGGCCCATGGCGCCCGTGCAAGCTCGATATTAAAGGCGTACAGCGCGAACAGCAGCGGCCGCGCCGGAACCGGTGCAGCCATTGTAGCCAGAAACCGGTCCGGGTCGCTTTTCTGCACCTGCTCTGCGCAGGCCGTCAGGTCGGCGTCAAACTGCATCCGCCTGCCCGGCCCCGCTGTCATGGATCACCTTCCAGCGGATCGCATCAAGCAGTGCCTCAAACGAGGCGTCAATTATGTTCGGGCTGACACCGACGGTGGACCAGCGATGGCCCTGGCTGTCCTCGCTGTCGATGATGACCCGGGTGACCGCCTCGGTGCCGCCCTGGGTGATCCGCACCTTGAAGTCCACCAGCCGCATATCCTCCAGCTGCGCCGAATAGCGCCCCAGGTCCTTGCTCAGCGCCCGCGCCAGCGCGTTGACCGGACCGCGGTCGCTGCCGGTGTCGTCCAGCGACTCGCTGACGGACAAGCGTTTTTCGCCGTCAACCTTCACCACAACCACCGCCTCGGACAGGCTCACCATCCGGTTGTACTTGTTCTTGCGCCGCTCAACGGTGACCTTGTAGCGCTTGACTTCAAAAAAGTCCGGCAACTGGCCCAGCTCTTTGCGCGCCAGCAGTTCGAACGAGGCCTGCGCGGTATCGTAGGAATAGCCCTCCGCCTCGCGGTCCTTGATCCGCTCCAGGATCCGCGCCAGCGCCGGGTTGCCCTTTTCGACGGTCAGCCCTGCATCGGTCAAACGCTTGCGCAGGTTCGACTGCCCGGCCTGGTTCGACATCGGGATCACCCGCGCATTGCCGACCTTGCCCGGCTCGATGTGTTCATAAGTGGACGGGTCTTTCAGGATCGCGCTGGCGTGCAGCCCCGCCTTATGGGCAAAGGCCGAAGCCCCCACATAGGCCGCCTGGCGCACCGGAACCCGGTTCAGGATATCATCCAGCATCCGGCTGGTCCGGGTCAGGCCAGCCAGCGCCTCCAGGCTCACCCCGGTCTCGAACTTGCTAGCATAGGGCTCCTTCAGCAGCAGCGTCGGGATCAGCGCAGTCAGGTTGGCATTGCCGCAGCGTTCGCCCAGACCGTTCAGGGTTCCCTGGATCTGCCGCGCCCCGGCATCCACCGCCGCCAAGGAGCAGGCCACGGCATTTTCTGTGTCGTTATGGGTATGTATGCCCAGTTTCTCACCTGGGATACCGGCCCCGACCACTTCGCCGACGATCCGGTGGACCTCCGCCGGCAGCGCACCGCCATTGGTGTCGCACAGCACCACCCAGCGCGCGCCCGCCTCCAGCGCCGAGCGGCAGGCCGACAGGGCGTAGTCCGGGTTGTCCTTGTATCCGTCAAAGAAATGCTCGGCATCGAACAGCGCCTCGCGCCCCTGTGCCACAATATGGTCGACCGAAGCGCGGATGCTCTCCAGGTTCTCCTCCAGCGTGATCCCCAGCGCATGGGTCACGTGGTAATCATGGCTCTTGCCGACCAGGCACACTGCCCGGGTTCCCGCGTTCATCACCGCGGCCAGGACATCGTCGTTTTCAGCCGACCGGCCTGCCCGCTTGGTCATGCCGAAAGCGGTCATGGTGGCGCGGGTCCGTGGCGCCTTCTCAAAGAACGCGCTGTCGGTCGGATTGGCACCCGGCCAGCCGCCTTCGATGTAGTCGATGCCCAGATTGTCCAGAGCCTGCGCAATCTGCTTCTTCTCTTCGGTGGAGAATTGCACGCCCTGAGTTTGCTGCCCATCGCGCAGGGTTGTGTCGTAAAGATAGAGGCGCTCCTTGGCCATCACAGCGCCTCCAGCTTGGCCGGATCAAACCCGGCTCCCGGCACCAGTTCCACCCCGGCCTTGCTCATCCGCACTTCCAGTCCCGCCTCGACGAAGGCCGCCTTCAGCTCGTCGACTTCCGAAAAGTTCTTGCTTTCCATAGCCTTCTGACGAGCTTTGAACAGCCTTGCCTCATATGCGGAAAGGTCGACGGAGAGTGCGGAGGCCCAGGCGCCCATGTCTTCTGTCAGCAGCCCCAGCATTTGTGCCGACGCCAGCAGACCGGCGGCATCGCCCGCCGCTGCCAGCTTGTGCAGCTCGGCAATCGCACCTGCCGAATTCAGGTCATCGGCCAGTGCATCCAAGACCGCGGCAGCAGCGCTGGGCGCGGGTTCGATGCCCGCGGTCAGCGCCCGCCACTTGCGCAGCGTGGCTTCTGCTTCCTTGGCCTTCTTGTCGGTCCAGTCCATCGGCTTGCGGTAATGGGTCTGCAGGAACACCAGCCGGATCACCTCACCGGGATAGCCCTGGTCCAGCAGGTCGCGCACGGTGAAGAAGTTGCCCAGGGATTTGGACATCTTCTTGCCTTCCACCTGCAGCATCTCATTGTGCAGCCAGAAACGTGCAAACTCACCTTCCGGATGGGCGCAGCAGCTTTGCGCAATTTCATTCTCGTGGTGCGGGAACATCAGGTCGTTGCCGCCGCCATGAATGTCGAAGGTCTCTCCCAGCAGCTCAAAAGACATCGCCGAGCATTCGATGTGCCAGCCCGGCCGTCCGCGGCCCCAGGGGCTGTCCCAGCCCGGCAGATCGCCGGTGGAGGGTTTCCACAGCACAAAATCCATGGGGTTCTTCTTATAGGGCGCCACCTCAACCCGGGCGCCGGCGATCATGTCATCGACAGACCGGCCCGACAGTTTGCCATACAGCTCCTTCCAGCTGTCGACAGCAAACAACACATGGCCCTCCGCTGCATAAGCGTGGCCCTTGGCGATCAGATCCTCGATCATCGCCACCATCTGCGGGATGTATTCGGTTGCCCGCGGCATGTGGTCCGGCTCCAGGGCGCCCAACTCGCCCATGTCGTCGAGAAACCACTGCGTCGTCTCGGCGGTGATGTCGCCGATCGGCCGCCCGCTCTCGGCGGCGCGGGCGTTAATCTTGTCGTCAACGTCCGTGAAGTTTCGGGCGTAAGTCACTTTATCTGCGCCATAAACCTCGCGCAGAAGACGATAGAGCACGTCAAACACCACGACCGGCCGGGCATTGCCCAGATGCGCCCGGTCATAAACCGTGGGGCCGCAGACATACATCCGCACGTTGCTGGCGTCGATCGGCTCGAAGACCTCTTTCTTGCGGGTCTTCGTGTTCTGCAGCTTGATCACTCTGTCCTTGGTTCCCATGCCCGGTTCCTTTTGCATGCCCAGCTCAAAACGGCCGGCATCACCCATTGCGCGCAACGCGGGCTTAGCAACTTGTCAGGGAAATGAAAACGACAGAAACCAGCCCGCTGATATGTCAGCAGGTAATGCAGCAGATAATGGTGGTGCATTTCTGGTTCATGCAGGCTGCTTAGCACGGGGCGGCAGCCCCGCCAAGCCTTTTGGCAGCCTGAAAAGGCAGAGGCCGCCCGGCCTGCCTTGGGTACAGACCGGGCGGCCAGCGGCGCGGCGGAACTAGAGTGCCGCGCCGGTGCTTGTGTCAGTTTAGAACTTGAAAGATGCGCGCAGCGACACCGAGGTGGCATCCGAGCCAACGCCCGAGGTGCCGAACTCGTCGAAGTCATGCTCCAGCACTTCGCCGCCGATCTGCCACTGGTCGGTCACCTGATAGGCCAGGCCGACACCATAGAAGTCGCCGGTTTCGCTGCCCAGCGAACTGTCGGCCTCAGCCACACCGCCGGTCACATAGGCCAGCACCCGGCCGAAGTCATAGCCTGCCTTCACCTTGGCGCGGGCCACCGAGTCGACGGTTGCGCCGCCGCCCAGATCCAGGTCGGTTGCGTCATAGTCCAGTTCGCCGCCCAGCACGAAACGGCCGAAATCATAATTGTAGCCGCCGTGGACACCGTAAGCGGTATCATCACCCGAGGCACCGTTGCTGGCATCCGCGTCCAGCTGGCCGATCTGGCCACCCAGATAGAAACCGGTCCAGTCGCCGCCCTCATTGACCACAACCGGCGCCGGAGCCGGCGCGGGTTCGACCACCGGCTCAACCAGATTGCCGGCAAAGGCCGCACTGCCCATTACGGTTGCGATGGCTGTCATAGCTACGAAACGAGTCATTCAGACTTCTCCTTTTGCAGTCCCGGCGCAGGCTGTGCGCCGTTGACGCCTACAAAAGGTCTTTGCCCCGGAGTTTCCAGAGCCGCTCAGGTCACGATCAGTGAATTGGCAGTGACTGGCCGAAATCCCGAATCTGCCCGCGCTTTTCCGCCGGATTCCGCAGGCGGAAATTCGCCAAGCCATTGAAAAGGTGAACTGCTTTTCCTATCGCCCGGAGGAGAAACACGCAGAAGCTCTATCAGAACCGGAAAGCGGCGCTCACAGCCAGAGTCTCACCGCGCGGGCTGGCGCTGCCGTCCTTCGGCCCGGCCTCGTGATGCAAAATCTCTCCGGTCAATTGCAGCGCGCGGTTCAACGATACCCGCATCCCAAAGCCGAACAGCGGCCCACGGCGCCGGCCGCCGGACGCCTCCGCCTGAAGCCCGCCCAGGGTTACAAAACCGGTGGCCGGTCCAAAGTCATATCCGGCATGAAGGCGCAGCTGATGCGTTTCCTCCGCTTGCACCGCACGTGTCAGCGGCCCGTTTTGCCCGGTTGCCAGGCTGCCGCCGAATACAAAACCGCCCTCCCCGTCGCCATAGCCGAACGCAAATGTTCGTGCCTCTCCACCGAAAGACCTTTGTTCAGCTTGCAAAAATCCAGGGGAAACGGAACGGGCGCTCTCTTCAGCGAGTCCGGACTGGGCGTGGAATACGGTAACGGTGAGCACTGCAGCGAGCGTTTGGCAGAGTTTGGTCTTCTTAACCATCGGCATGTGGCTGTGCCTTCCTGCAATGCACCTTTCAGCGCGCCATCCCCCATGGCCCGAGCATAGGCATTAATGATTAATATTTCGTTCCCGGAACCAAACTGCCAGCTACCTTGCAATGCGGGAACCGATAAAAATGCCCTCCGCACCGTTAAAAATAATGAAATTTAGTAAACTCCTAGGGCTGCAGCCTTGCGGCCTGCCCCTGTGAAAAAAGTGTCGCATTTTTCACTCAGGTCGTTATCGTGCTAGAAACTTCGCAAACGCATGCCAAACTGCCGGGAAGTCACAGGAGACCGCATGCAGGAAGAACGCAGCCTTGTCAGCCTCATCTGCCGCACAATCGGTGCGGCGCGGGGCCGTGCGGCCAGAGGCCGGCCGCACTGAGTTGAAATTTCTCAAATTTCTACTCTCTTCTCCTGAAAGGCTCCTTGAATGAACGATCAAGCCTCCTCCACCCGCGCAGCCCGCAGCGGCGGACGCAACGCGCGCCGTGCCGCCCGTGCCGCCGCCCTGCCAGAGCACCTGCGCCCGGTCCGCCCCGGCATGGAATCCACCGCGCTGAAACTTCTCAGCCAGGCCGATATGGAAAAAATCCACGAGGCCGCGCTCACCGCACTGGAAGAGATCGGCCTCGCCGACGCCCCGCAAAGCGGCATCGATTACCTGACCGCCGCCGGCTGCATCCTGGGCGATGACGGCCGCATCCGGTTCCCCCGCGCGCTGGTCGAGGACACCATTGCCAAGGCAAACCGCTCCGTGACGCTGTACAGCCGCGACGGAAAGACCGACCTGCAGCTGTCCGGCGGCCGGGTGCACTATGGCACCGCCGGCGCCGCAGTCAGCATGGTGGACGTGCATGGCCGCGTGTACCGCGATTCCACCGTTCAGGATCTGCATGACGCCGCCCGGATCTGCGACCAGCTGGACAACATCCACTTTGTCCAGCGCCCGATGGTCTGCCGCGACATTCCCGACAACCTGGAGATGGACCTGAACTCCATCTACGCGACCACCGCCGGCACCACCAAACATGTCGGCGTGTCCTTCACTGAGCCTGACTTCGTGAAGCCCGGCCTGGAGCTTCTGCACATGATTGCCGGCGGCGAGGACAAATGGCGCGAACGGCCGTTTGTGTCGAACTCCAACTGCTTCGTCGTTCCGCCGATGAAATTTGCAACCGAGTCTTGCGAAGTGATGGAGGAATGCATCAAGGGCGGCATGCCGGTGCTGCTGCTGTCGGCAGGCATGGCGGGTGCGACGGCGCCGTCGACCATCGCCGGCGCGATCACCCAGGCGGTTGCTGAATGCCTCGCCGGGCTGGTTTACGTAAACGCCGTAAAGCCCGGTGCGCCCGCAATTTTCGGCACCTGGCCTTTTGGCCTAGACCTGCGCACAGGAGCGATGACCGTTGGCTCCGGCGAGCAGGCGCTGCTGTCCGCAGGCTGCGCCCAGATGCACAAGTTCTACGACCTGCCCGGCGGCGCTGCTGCTGGCGCTTCGGATTCCAAATTGCCGGATATGCAGGCCGGCTGGGAACAGATGTGCTCTGCGGTTATGGCGGGCCTGTCCGGGCTTAACATGGTCTATGAGGCCGCGGGGATGCATGCTTCGCTTCTGGGCTTCTGCCTGGAATCTCTGATCCTGGACAACGACCTTCTGGGCCAGGCGCAGCGCTGTGTCCGCGGCATCGAAGTGAATGACGAAACCCTGGCCCTGGACCAGATGCGCGCCACATGCATGGGCGGACCCGGCCACTACCTGGGCACCGATCAGACCCTCAGCCGGATGCAGGTGGACTATGTCTACCCGGCCCTCGGCGACCGCACCTCCCCGAAGGAATGGGTTGAGCGCGACAAGCCCGATCTGATTGCCAAGGCTACCGCGAAGAAAGAGGAAATCCTGTCCCAGCGGGCCGCCGCGCGGTTTGATGCCGCGACCGACATGGCCATCCGGGAAAAGTTCAACATCCACTTGCCGGCCTGATACCGGCAGATGCACCACCGAAGCGGGCCGGAATTTCCGGCCCGATTTCTTTTTCCCCTGGGACCTGCTTTCTTGTTGGGCCTCCAACGGCCCCCGCAAACAAATCCTGAAAATTTTCTTAACCTGCACCTTGCGCCAACCGAACTCACAGGTTAACGTATTGTAAAGCATCAATAATTGCAGGCACTCCAGATCAAATCGACCCACCAGTTTGCGGTTTTGCGCGCGCACTTTCGCAAAACACGCTTTGCGTATCCGCAATAGGATGCGGGTCAGAACCTCACGCAGCAGTTCAGCTTTGCAGGAATGCAGAGCTCAGTCCTAAATAACGGGCGATTTCCAGATCTTGCGATTTCGCACTGCGATCTTCAAAAACCTTCGATCGAACATGAAAACCGGCAAAATGGACTGAAGCCGTTAACCAATCACGGCAAGGCGGAGGCAGGCCGGGCTGAGGAAACAAAGCCTTCAGGCGAAACCACGTTAACGAGACAGCCAGGCTCCGGCAGCGATTTCAGAAGCAGGCGCAGGTTCCAATCCTTTGCGAAAATAACTCCCTGCCCAACACGTGCAATTTTGCAAAACAATTTTGCGAAACTGCAGCGCGGGACACTTTTCCCGCGCTGCCGCTTTCAAATCAGAAGAACGCCTGCAAACCAGTTTGGGCGCGGCCCAGGATCAGCGCATGGACGTCGTGTGTGCCCTCGTAGGTGTTCACGGTCTCCAGGTTCACCATGTGCCGGATAACATTGAACTCCAGGCTGATACCGTTGCCGCCGTGCATGTCGCGGGCCATCCGGGCAATCTCCAGTGCCTTGCCGCAGTTGTTGCGCTTGATGATCGAGATCATCTCCGGCGCCGCATTGGCCTCATCCATCAGGCGGCCGACGCGCAGAGACGCCTGCAGACCCAGGGTGATTTCAGTCTGCATGTTTGCCAGCTTCAGCTGGAACAGTTGGGTGTTTGCCAGCGGTCGGCCGAATTGGGTGCGGTCCAGCCCGTACTGCCGCGCCGCGTGCCAGCAGGCCTCGGCGGCCCCCATGGCGCCCCAGCTGATGCCGTAGCGGGCTCGGTTCAAACAGCCGAACGGGCCTTTCAGCCCCTGCACGTGCGGCAGCAGCGCATCTTCGCCAACCTCGACGCCATCCATCACAATCTCACCGGTGATCGAGGCCCGCAGGGAGGCCTTGTTTTCAATCTTCGGCGCGCTCAGGCCTTTCAGGCCCTTGTCCAGCACAAAGCCACGGATCTTGCCGCCATGCGCTTCGGACTTGGCCCAAACCACAAACACATCAGCGATCGGCGCGTTGGAGATCCACATCTTGGAACCCGTAAGCCTATATCCGCCCTCAGTTTTTTCAGCGCGTGTCTTCATGCTGGCAGGGTCGGAGCCGGCATCTGGTTCGGTCAGGCCGAAGCAGCCGATCCATTCGCCGGTGGCCAGTTTCGGCAGGTATTTCTGGCGCTGCTCCTCACTGCCGTATGCATAGATGGGATACATCACCAGCGAGCTTTGCACCGACATCATCGACCGGTATCCGCTGTCGACACGCTCTACTTCACGTGCCACCAGACCGTAGGAGACATAGCCGCCGCCAAGCCCGCCGTATTCCTCCGGAATGGTGGTGCCGAGGAGGCCCATCTCGCCCATTTCGCGGAAGATCTCAGGATCAGTTTCCTCGTTCTCATAAGCACTTAGCACGCGCGGCTGAAGTTTTTCCTGCGCGTAGGCCCGGGCCGAGGCGGAGATCATCCGCTCGTCCTCGGTAAGCTGGTCCTCCAGACGCAGCGCGTCTTCCCAGTTGAAACGGCCCAGATCCGGGGCATCCTTGGCGCGCAGGGCGGGTTTGTCGGTCATCTTGTCACCTCAGTGGTTCGCGATTTGGGCAAACCCTAACGGGAGGTGAACGGAAAAAACAGCGAGACTTTCGCAACTATCCATGACAAACACTCATACATGACCGTGCCACGCAAGTTCCTTCCCTCGATTTCCTCGCTGCGCGCGCTGGAAGCGCTCGACCGGCTCGGCAGCGCCTCGGCCGCCGCCGATGAACTGGCGCTGACGCAGGGCGCCGTCAGCCGCCAGTTGCAAACGCTGGAACGGCAATTGGGGATGGACCTGGTGCAGCGCGACCAGAAGCGGCTGACCCTGACAACAGAAGCGCAGAACTACGCGGCTGAGATCCGCCAGGCATTGAACCAGATCGTGCAATCCACCCTGCGGTTGCAGGCCGCACCGCTGGCCGGGACGCTCAACCTGGCGATCCTGCCGGCCTTCGGGATGCGCTGGCTGATGCCGCGGCTGCCGGAATTTGCCCGGCAGCACCCCGATGTGACCATCAATATGGCCACCCGGCTGGAACCATTCAATTTTGCCACCGAACCCTTTGACGCAGCGATACATTTTGGAGATGCATCCTGGCCCGGCACCCAGTCTCTGCTGCTGAAGCACGAACAGCTGCTGCCCGTCTGCGCGCCGCAGCTGCTGGAGGGGCGGACGGTCAATCAACCGAAGGACATCCTGAAGCTGCCGCTGCTGCATATCCAGACCCGGACAACAGCCTGGAAGGACTGGTTTGAACAGCAAGGCATAGCGGCTGGCGCAAATCTCGGCGGGACAATCTATGATCAATTCGCAACCATCACCCAGGCAGCGATGCACGGGCTGGGTGTCGCCTTGATGCCGGATTACCTGGTGGAGCAGGATCTGGCGACGGGCCGCCTGGTGGCGCTTCATCCGGAGCCGGTGGAGACCGCAGGCGCCTATTACCTGGTCTGGCCGGAGCGGAAATCAGACGCCCCGGCACTGGTGAAGTTCCGCAGCTGGCTGGCGGGAAAAGCGCAGCCGGAAGACCCGCTGCCGCGGTGAAACACAGGGGGTGGCATGCGTGCACCCCCTGTACACCCTTAGTGCACCCCCTGGTGCCGTTTCAGCCCAGGCTTCAGCCCAAGGCGTAGCCTGCGCCGCGCACAGTGCGGACCGGATCGTCGCCGCCATGCTGGGTCAGCGCCTTGCGCAAGCGGCCGATATGGACGTCGACGGTTCGGGTATCGACATAGATGTCGCGGCCCCACACCCGGTCCAGCAGCTGCTCCCGGCTCCAGACCCGGCCCGGCTTCTCGATGAAGGTGGACAGCAGGCGGAACTCCGTCGGACCCAGCTTCAGCTGGTTACCGGCCCGGCTGACCTTGTGGGTTTCCGCATCCAAGACGATGTCGTCATACTCCAGCCGCACACCGACAGTGGAGGGCCGGACCCGGCGCAGCTGGCTGCGCACGCGTGCCATCAGCTCCACCACCGAATACGGTTTCACCACATAATCATCAGCGCCGGTTTCCAGGCCGCGCACCTTGTCCACTTCCTCGGACCTTGCTGACAGCATGATCACCGGAATATTGCGGGTCTCAGCGCGGGTCTTGAGACGGCGGCAGACCTCGATGCCGCTGAGGTTGGGCATCATCCAGTCGAGGATAATGATATCGGGCATATCCTCTTCCACCACCAGCAGCGCTTCTTCGCCATCCTTGGCCTTGAGCACGCGGAAGCCGTCAGCTTCGAGATTGTAGGCCAGCACCTCCCGCTGGGCCATTTCGTCTTCTACAACCAGAACGGTGGGCTGGTCGGCAGCCATCGGTCAGATCTCCTGCGGTGTGGTCGAGGTGATGTCGGCTTTCTTGCGGTCTTCCTCCGGCTTTTCGCCGGTGACCAGATAGATCACCTGCTCGGCGATCGCGGTCACGTGGTCGCCCATGCGTTCGGTGTTTTTTGCTATGAAATGCAAATGCATACAGGCCGAAATGTTGCGCGGGTCTTCCATCATGTGGGTCAGGAACTCGCGGAACAGGGCATTGTACATCTGGTCCACGTCGCGGTCGCGGGCAATCACGTCAGCCGCCAGTTCAGCGTCACGCTGGATGTAGGAGTCCAGCGCGTCTTTCAGCATCCGCTCCACCTCGCGCGCCATGCGGCGCAGGGCGGCGGCGCCTTCGCTGGTGTTCGGCCCCTGCGCCAGCACAGTGGTGCGCTTTGCCATGTTTTTCGCATAATCGCCAATACGTTCCAGGTTGCCGGCAATCTTCATCACCGACAGCACCAGCCGCAGGTCGGAAGCGGTCGGCGACCGCAGGGCGATCAGCCGGGCGGTTTCCTCGTTGATCAGCTCTTCCAGCCCGTCGATGGCCTTGTCCCCCTGGCGCACGGTCAGCGCCAGCTCCTCGTCGCGGGTCTCCAGCGCGCGGGCGGCTTCGCGGATCGCGTCCTCGACCAGGCCGCCCATTTTCATGATCCGTGCCTGAATTGCCTCCAGATCACGGTCGAAAGCAGATGCAATATGCTGTGCTACCATTTTGATTTTCCTTGAAATCAGCCGATCCGGCCGGTGATGTAGCTTTCAGTGCGGGGATCTTCGGGGTTGGTGAAGATCTGACCGGTCGGACCGAATTCAACCAGATTGCCAAGATGGAAGAAGGCGGTTTTCTGGCTGACCCGCGCGGCCTGCTGCATCGAGTGGGTAACGATCACCACAGAATACTGGCTGCGCAGTTCGTCGATCAGCTCCTCCACCTGCGCGGTGGCGATCGGGTCAAGCGCCGAGCAGGGTTCGTCCATCAGCAGCACCTCAGGCTCCGTCGCGACGGCGCGGGCGATGCACAGGCGCTGCTGCTGGCCGCCGGAAAGACCGGTGCCGGGGGCGTCGAGACGGTCTTTCACCTCATCCCAGATGGCGCCGCGGCGCAGGGATTTCTCCACGATTTCATCGAGTTCCGCCTTGTTCTTGGCCAGGCCGTGAATGCGCGGGCCATAGGCCACGTTGTCATAAATCGACTTGGGGAACGGGTTCGGCTTCTGGAACACCATGCCGACTTTGGCGCGCAGCTGCACCGGGTCGACGCGCTTGTCGTAGATGTCCTCGCCATCCAGCAGGATGTCGCCCTTCACGCGGCAGATGTCGATGGTGTCGTTCATCCGGTTCAGGCAGCGCAGGAAAGTCGACTTGCCGCAGCCCGAAGGGCCGATGAAAGCGGTGACGGTCTTGTCCTCGATCTCGACGTTCACGTCTTTGATCGCGTGGCTGTCGCCGTAGTAGACGTTCACGTCCTTGGCGGCGATTTTGATGTTCTGGGTTTCCACGGTCTTATCCATCACGGTCATGTCGTTCATTGCACTATGCCCCTTTTACCAGCGGCGTTCAAAGCGGCGGCGCAGGATCACCGCGAGGGTGTTCATGGTCACCAGGAAGAGAAGAAGGATGATGATGCCGCCCCAGGCGCGTTCATAGAACGCCGGGTCGGCGCGTTTGGCCCATTCGTAGATCTGCGCGGGCATCGCCGAGTTTGGCGCCAGCAGGCCGTCGGCCAGGGTTTCCGGCGCGTTGGAGGCGATGAAGCCGACCATGCCGATCAGAAGCAGCGGTGCGGTTTCCCCCAGCGCCTGCGCCAGGCCGATGATGGTGCCGGTCAGGATGCCCGGCGCGGCCAGCGGCAGCACATGGTGGAACACTGCCTGCATTTTCGACGCACCGACACCCAGAGCGGCGTCGCGGATCGACGGCGGCACCGATTTCAGAGAGGCGCGGGTGGAGATGATGATGGTCGGCAGCGTCATCAGAGTCAGCACCAGGCCGCCCACCAGCGGAGCCGAGGTCGGCAGGTGCATGTAGTTGATGAAGACGGCCAGGCCGAGGATGCCGAACACGATCGACGGCACCGCCGCCAGGTTGGAGATGTTCACCTCGATCAGGTCGGTGAGCCAGTTCTGCGGCGCGAACTCCTCGAGGTAGATTGAGGCGGCGACGCCGATCGGCAGCGCAAGCGCCAGCACCACGAACATCATGAACAGCGAACCCAGCATGGAGACGCCGATGCCGGCGGCTTCGGGGCGGGCGTCAGACGCGTCGGCGCCGGTGATGAAGTCGAGGTTGAAGGTCTTTTCCAGCATCCCGGCAGCGGCCAAAGCGTCAACAAGATCAAGCTGTTCGGGCGAGATGTTCTTGTCATTGACGATGCTGTCGCGGGTGACGCGGCCCTTCATGTAGCCATCGACACGGCCGGAGGCGAGGAAGCGGAACTCCACCGTCTGGCCGATCTGGTCCGGGTTGGCGATCACGTAGTCGCGCAGCTGGGCGGCGACGTCCTTGGACAGGATACCGGCCAGTTCCTTGGACTTGAGGCTGGTCTCGATGCCCAGTTGCTCAACTGCGGCTTCCATCGCACCCTTGATGATCGGGGCATAGCCGAAGGTGGTGACCTTTTTGATGTCCTCGATATTGCGTTCGCCCTTCTTGTCGAGCTTTGCTTCCAGCAGCTCCACGTTCAGGGTCACAAAGGTCTGCTGAAAGGCACCGGTGCCCTTGCCGACAATCGTGGTTACCAGGATCATCAGCATCACCAGACCCGCGGTGATGGCGGCGATGCCATAGGCCTTGAACCGGGTTTCGGCGGCATTGCGTTTCTTGGTGCGCGGCGATTTTTCCAGCAGCGAGCCGCCGTGTTTGCGGGGCGCAGTGCCTGCGGGGTTTTGGCTCAGGTCAGTCATTACTCATACTGCTCCCGGTATTTGCGCACGATGTAGAGCGCCAGGACGTTCAGGCCGAGGGTCAGGACAAACAGGGTCAGGCCCAGGGCAAAGGCAACCAGCGTTTCGGGGCTGGCAAAGTCGGTGTCGCCGGTCAGCTGGCTGACGATGCGGGTGGTGATGGTGGTCATCGATTCCAGCGGGTTGGCGGAGAACTTGGCAATCGCCCCTGCCCCCATCACCACGATCATGGTTTCGCCGATGGCACGCGAGGCTGCCAGAAGCACCGCGCCGACAATGCCCGGCAGCGCGGCCGGCATCACCACCTGGCGCACGGTTTCGGACTTGGTGGCGCCGAGGCCCAGCGAGCCGTCGCGCATCGCCTGCGGCACCGCGTTGATGATGTCGTCGGACAGCGAAGAGACGAAGGGGATCAGCATGATGCCCATCACCAGGCCTGCGGTCAGCACCGACGTGGCGCCCGCCATCCACTCGACGCCCAATAGGCCGCCTTTGCCAAAGAGGTCCGCCAGCGCGGGGCCAACGGTCAGCAGCGCAAACAGGCCGTAGACGATGGTGGGGATGCCCGCGAGGATCTCCAGCAGCGGCTTGGCAAAGGAGCGCACGGCGCCGCTGGCGTATTCCGACAGGTAGATGGCGGCAAACAAGCCGACCGGAACCGCAACCGCCAGCGCGATGAAGGAGATGTAAAGCGTGCCCCAAAGCAGCGGCAGGATCGACAGTTCGCTGCCGCCGCGGAAGTTGGGTGCCCAGGTGGAGCCGAAGAAGAAATCGGTCCAGGAATGCAGGCCGAAGAAGTTCTTGGTTTCAAACAGCATCGACAGCACGATGCCGATGGTGGTCAGGATCGCCAGCGAGGCGGCCAGGATCAGCAGCGCCAGCACCGCGCGCTCCACCACGTTGCGGGCGCGGAAATCCTTGTGGGTGCGGCCGTAGGCCCAGGCGAAGCCGCCAAGCGCCAGCAGCGCCACAACCACGGTCATCGCGGTCCGTCCGGTGTTCGAGAGGTTGCGGTAGGCCTGTGCGGCGTTCAGCACTTCCGGACGCACGTCGTCGCCCAGGGCCACGCCCACCTCGCCCATCAGGGCGCGGACGTCCTGCCCGCTGTCAGCGACGTTGCGGGCCTCGCGTGCGGTCAGCAGCCCCTGCTCCACTGCCAGGTCCAGCCCCTCGGCCACCCGGCGCACGTCGCTCATCACCAGACCGATGGTAGAGCTTTCCGGAACCGCCTCAGCCGGGATCATGCCGGAGACGCGGCTCTCGATGAACATGGGCTGGGCCAGAAGCCAGATTGCCAGCGCCCCGATGGCCGGAACAAAGACTGCCAGGGAAACGTGGTAGCCGTAATAGGCGGGAAGCGAATGAAGGTTTTTGACGTCACCCGCAGCTGAGGCTACCGCGCGGCGGCGGCCGCCGAAATAGCCTGCGGCGGAAAGCGCAAGCAGGAGGGCAACGAGCCAGAAAGTGGGCATGAAAAGCTCCGGTTTTGGCGGTGGTGTTTTGGCTGCGGCAGCCCTGCCGCGGAAAGTAAGCGCCGGGGCGGAGGATGGCTCCGCCCCGGCAAGGATCAGATCACAGGCGGGGCAGCTTAGGAGTTGCCGCCCATCACGGCCTCATTGGCAACCGCTTCCTGGGTGTCCGCCAGTTCCGGGTCGGCAACCAGTCCGTATTCGGCCAGCGGGCCGTCTTCGCCGGCAACTTCGTCTGCGACGAAGAACTCAGCGTATTCCTTCAGGCCCGGGATCACGCCGATGTGGGCTTTCTTCACGTAGAAGAACAGCGGGCGGGAGACCGGGTATTCGCCGGTCGCGATGCTCTCGGTCGAAGGCACCACGCCGGACATGGTTGCAACCTGCAGCTTGTCGGTGTTGTTTTCGTAGAAGGCCAGGCCAAAGACGCCGATGCCGTCCTGGTTGCTTTCGATGCGGGCCAGGGTCTCGGTGTAGTCGCCGTCGATGTCGACCGACTTGCCGTCGGTGCGCAGGGCGATGCAGGCTTTCTCGGCCGCTTTCTCGTCGCCGCCGTTGGCTTCCTTGAAGGCTTCAAAGGCGCCGGTTTCCTCGCAGCCTGCCAGGATCACCTTGTCTTCGAACACTTCACGGGTGCCGTGCTTGGTGCCCGGAACGAAAGCCTGGATGTCCACGGCCGGGAAGCCGGCGTTCACGTCGGCCCAGGTGGTGTTCGGGTTGTCCGCCAGCTGGCCGTCGACCAGAACCTTGTCGGACAGCGCCAGGAACCAGTCGGCCGGGGTGAATTCGAAGGAGTTGGCGCTGCTGTCGGAGGCAAACACGATGCCGTCATAGCCGATGCGGACTTCAATGATGTCGGTCACGCCGTTTTCGGCGCAAGCGGCGATTTCCTTGTCCTTGATCTTGCGCGAGGCATTGGCGACGTCGATGGTGTTTTCACCGACGCCTTCGCAGAAGCGCTTGAGGCCAGCGGAGGAGCCGCCGGATTCCACAACCGGGGTCGGGAAATCGAAGTTCTCGCCAAAGGCTTCTGCCACGATGGAGGCGTAGGGCAGAACGGTGGACGAACCGGCAACCTGAACCTGGTCACGCGCGACTGCTGCGGTTGCGGAAACGGCGGCGATTGCCAGGGTGGAAGCGGTCAGTTTCACAAAGGACATTTGTGTCTCCAAGAGTTTCAAAGTTCGATCACCCCCTCGATGATCTTGCCGCCTCTCCTATGGGGTGCTGATGAGGCTTTTGTGACAGGTGTGTAACAGCTGTATGACAAACGCGGTTTTTCCGGAAAAAATTCTGATACAAACCGAAACGCCGCCGCCGGGCGACCGGCAGCGGCGCATGTCATTTCAGCACCGCAGCCCGTGCGGGCGACGAAGCCGCGCTATTCCGGCAGAATGACTGTAAAAACAGCGCCTTTGCCCACATCACTTTCCACCCGCAGCCGCCCGCGGTGGCGGTTGATAATGTGTTTGACAATGGCTAGGCCCAGCCCGGTGCCGCCCATCTCGCGCGAGCGATGGCTGTCGGCCCGGTAGAAACGCTCTGTCAGCCGCGGCAAGTGGACCGGGTCGATCCCCGGCCCGTTGTCAATCACCTGCACGCGGGCGGCGGGCGCACGGACCGCCGGATCGCGCTCGGAATGGGTCAGCACGACACGCACATGATCGCCGCCGTATTTCACCGCGTTCTCCACCAGGTTTGTGAACACCTGCTGCAACTGATCCGGATCGCCGGTGACACTGACCGGTTCCTCAGGGGCTTCCAGCGCCATCGTGGCGCCGCGGGCCTCTGCCACCGGCGCCAGTGTTTTGAGGGTGGAAGCCAGATGGCCGGTCAGATCCACTTTTTCCTTGGGCCGCACCCGCTCTTCGCTTTCCACCCGGTTCAGCGACAGCAGGTCTCCGACCAGGCGGTTCATGCGGCTGGCCTCGCCCTCCATGATCGTCAGGAACCGGTCGCGGGCGGCTGCATCGTCCCTTGCCGGACCGCGCAGGGTTTCGATGAACCCGATCAGCGCGGTCAGCGGCGTGCGCAGCTCGTGGCTGACGTTGCCGACGAAATCGCGGCGCATCTGGCTGGCCTGCTCGCGTTCGGTGGTGTCATCGAAACAGGCCAGAACCGCTCCGCCGCCAACCGCGCCAATGCCGGGCACATAGCGGAGGGTAACCGTATAGGTGGTGTCCTGGGCGCCGTCGTTGGAGAGGTGCCGCGCGGTGCGGGAGTCCTTGTCTTGCAGGCAGGCCTCGATGGCGGTGGCAACGCTGGGCTGGCGCAGGATGGTGGCGAAGTGGCGGCCCTTGACACCCTGCCCCAGCAGCGCATCGGCGGCGCTGTTCACGGCTATGAAACGTTCGGTCTGGTCCACCAGAACCGCAGGCAGCGGGATCGCGGCCAGGAAACCTTCTATCAGCTCGGTCGTCATCTGTTCCCCGCGGTTGAGAGTCCGGCCTGCCTACCGCCGCTCTGTAAAACTGCTATGGCAGCAGCCGTTGAAGCAGCACAAAACCGCGCTGCCTGCGGCGCCGGTTACAGCGGTTTCAATTCCTCCCGGAAGCGGCGCATGTTGTCCTGATAGAGAAGCGCGCTTTGCGTGAGCTTTTCAGCCAGCGCCGCGTCCACTTCGCGCACCACCTTGCCGGGGCTGCCCATCACCAGGGAGTTGTCGGGGATTTCCTTGTTCTCGGTGATCAGGGCGCCGGCGCCGATCAGGCAGTTCTTGCCGATCTTTGCACCGTTCAGGATGGTTGCACCCATGCCGACCAGGGTGTTTTCGCCGATGGTGCAGCCGTGCAGCATTGCCTTGTGGCCGATGGTGCAGTTCCTGCCGATGGTCAGCGGATAGCCCGCATCAATATGCATCACCACGTTTTCCTGCACGTTGGTGCCTTCGCAGATGCGGATTTCCTCGTGGTCGGCGCGGATGGTGACGCCGAACCAGACAGAGGAGCCCGCCTCCATCACCACTTTGCCGATCAGGTTGGCATCGGGCGCCACCCAGGTGTCTTCGTGGATCTGCGGCTGGTGCGCGCCAAGGGCGTAAAGGGTCATGACTGTTCCTCGAACTGGGTTTGCAGAGCGCGCACATGCTCCTGCAGCTTGGGCTGCTGGATGCGGCGCATGCGCTCGGCCTCGACGATGGTTTTCAGCTTGGCCTCGGTCTCGTCCAGGTCGTCGTTGACCAGAACATAGTCATAATAGCCCCAGTGGCTGATCTCGTCCCAGCTTTTCATCATCCGCTTGGAGATCACCTCGTCGCTGTCCTGGGCGCGGGTTTCCAGGCGGCGGCGCAGTTCGGTGATCGACGGCGGCAGGATGAAGATCGACAGCGCGTGCTTGCCCAGGTCGGAGTTGCGGATCTGGATCTCGCCCTGCCAGTCGACGTCGAACAGCACGTCCTGGCCGGCCTCTATGGTGTCCTTCACCGGGCCTGCGGGCGAGCCGTAGAAATTGCCGAAGACGTGGGCGTGCTCCAGCATCTGCCCTTCGGCGACCTGCTGTTTGAAGGCGTCCTCGGACATGAAGTAGTACTCGCGCCCGTGCTCCTCTCCCGGGCGCGGCGCACGGGTGGTGGCGGAGACCGAGAACTTGAGCCCCGGGTCCCAGGCCATCAGGCGGCGTGCCAGGGTGGATTTGCCGGCGCCCGAAGGCGATGAGAGGATGATCAAAAGGCCGCGGCGGTCCGCCATCTGGGCACTCCT
Source organism: Leisingera sp. JC11 (assembly GCF_040704725.1). Taxonomy (NCBI): domain Bacteria; kingdom Pseudomonadati; phylum Pseudomonadota; class Alphaproteobacteria; order Rhodobacterales; family Roseobacteraceae; genus Leisingera; species Leisingera sp. JC11. Next base: position 99,913 of record NZ_JBFCVS010000010.1, on the reverse strand, counting down.
TTTCTTATTCTATGTTCTGCACCTGCTCGCGCATCTGGTCGATCACGGTTTTCAGCTCTAGCCCCACCGCCGTCAAGCCAGCATGCTGCGCCTTGGAGCAGAGGGTGTTTGCCTCGCGGTTGAACTCCTGCATCAGGAAGTCGAGCTTGCGGCCCACCGCTCCGCCTTTCTGCAGCAGATCGCGGGCGGCGGATACATGGGCGCCGAGACGGTCCAGTTCCTCGGTCACATCCGCCTTGACAGCAATCAGTGCCAGCTCCTGCGCTACCCTGTCCGGGTCGGCGCCATCAGTGTTGTCCATCACCCGCGCCAGGTTGGCTGTCAGCGTATCGGCCATTTTCACCCTGCGCTCTTCGGCGCGCTCCGCCGCCTGGCCGGTCAGCGCCGCCACCTGTTCAAGCTGGGTGTTAAGAATTACGGCAAGCGCGGCGCCTTCCGCCTCGCGCATCTGAACGAATTCCGCCACAAGGGTTTCCAGTTCCTTGCTGAGCGCGGCGACCAGAGGCGCCGGGTCATCATCGCCCGCGGACTGTTCCAGCACGCCCTTGAAGGACAGAAGTTCGGCCGCAGAAGCCGGACGCACCTCCACCCGGTTCTGCTTGGCGATCGACTGCGCTTCCCCCAGCGCCTTGACCACCGATTTCAGAACTGCGCTATTGACTTGCACTTGCCCGGCGCTGTCCTCGGTGCGGGTGATCCGCAGGGTCAGCGAGACATTGCCCCGTGCCAGTGCCTTGGAAAGGACAGAACGGGTTTGATTTTCCAGGCCTTCCAGCCAATCCGGCACCCTGAGCCGGATATCCAGCCCCTTGGCATTCACCGACCTGAGCTCCCAGCTCCAGCTGTGCTGATCGGAGCTGCCCTGCGCCGAGGCAAAGGCGGTCATGCTGCGGATGGTCATAGGAAGGCCCCCTGTACGCTGGTGATTGATCTGCTCTACTGTCTTGAAAGTACAGGGCGCAAGCGCAATTGCAAAAAACGGGGGCAAGCAAGGGCGTTAACCATTGCTTTAAGATTTAGTCCAAATTTGAATTAGATTGTGTCATCTTAACTTCAGGGTAACCATACCGGCCTTAAGTCTTAAGGCAGCGAAGAGCTGCGCAGGACCACGGGATGTCCGGTGTTGCAGGGGAAATTGAGATGATTTTTGGCAGCCGCAGTGGAGATGGCCTGTCTGACGGACAGGGAAACGTCGTGTCCATGAACCGTTTCCGCAAGGGCGGCGCGCTGTCGCCGCTGCGCCAGGCGGAGGCTTACTGGACTGCGCTGCGCCGGGGCGACGATGTGCCGAGCCGGTCGCAGATCGACCCGCGCGGGCTGGAAAACATCCTGAGCAACACCTTCATTCTGGAACGGATCGCGCCGGGCATCGCCCGTTTCCGCCTTGCCGGATCGCTGGTCAACGAAATGGCCGGCATGGAAGTGCGTGGGATGCCGGTGACGGCGTTTTTCACCACCGATGCACGCAAGCAGCTGAGCAATGCAATGGAGCATATGTTCGACACGCCCGCGGTAGTGGAACTGGAGCTGCAGATAGAGGCGCCGCGTCTGAGTGCGCCGCGCGAAGCCCGCATGCTGCTGCTGCCGCTACGCAGTGATCTGGGCGATATCAGCCGGGTGCTGGGGGTTCTGGTGGCGGACGAGGCCGCTTCTGTCACGTCGCAGCGGTTCTCGATCACCTCGATTGAAATGCGTGCCGTTGGCAAGCCTTCGGGCGCCGCGGAGTTCAAGGCCAAGCCGCGGGCAGATGCCAATGAGGACCGCGCGGATGTGAACCAGCCCAATCCCGGTTTTGCCGAGGTTCAGGCCCGTTTCAAGCCGGAGCGGTCGCTGCTGGAAGAGGCCAAGGCGCTGCTGGACCGCAGCCGGGCTGGTAAACCAGCCGAACCGGCGGACCCTGCCCCTGCCAAGCACAAAGGCGCGCCGCATCTGCGGCTGGTGGTCAGCCGCGACTGATCCAGGCCCGGCACTGGAAGATTTCTGAATTCAAGTACAAGGTCATAGCTGCTTGAATTGACTGCGCCCCGGAGGAGAACCTCCGGGGCGCCTTTTTTCTGGCATGTGCAGAACGCAGCCTGCTGTGCGTCAGCCGGCCTGACGGGCGCTTTGCTCTGCGCGCAGGGCGGACAGTTCTTCGGCCACCAGGAAGGCCAGTTCCAGCGACTGGCTGGCATTAAGGCGCGGGTCGCAAGCGGTGTGGTAACGGTCGCTCAGGTCTTCCTCTGTCACCGCGCGGACGCCGCCGGTGCATTCGGTCACGTCCTGGCCGGTCATCTCGAAATGCACGCCGCCGGGGATGGTGCCCTCGGCCTTGTGGACGCCGAAGAAATCGCGCACCTCGCGCAGCACGCTGTCGAAGGGCCGGGTCTTGTAGCCGGTGGAGGATTTGATGGTGTTGCCGTGCATCGGGTCGCAGACCCAGGTGACATTGGCACCTTCTTCCTTCACCGCCTTGACCAGACGCGGCAGGTGTTCGCCTGCCTTGCCGGCGCCGAAGCGGGCGATCAGGGTCAGCTTGCCCTCCTCGTTCTCCGGGTTCAGGCGCTCCATCAGCACCTTCAGGTCCTCGGCGGTGGTGGTCGGGCCGCATTTGAGACCGATCGGGTTCAGCACGCCGCGGCAGAATTCCACATGGGCGCCATCGGGCTGGCGGGTGCGGTCGCCGATCCAGATCATGTGGCCGGAGCCGGCCAGCCATTTGCCGGAGGTCGAATCGAGGCGGGTCAGCGCCTCTTCATACTCCAGCAGCAGGCCTTCGTGGCTGGTGTAGAATTCGACGGTGGAAAACTCATGGGTGGTGTCGGCGGTGATGCCGGCGGCGCCCATGAAGTCGATGGTGTCCTGAATGCGGGTTGCGATCTCGCTGTACTTCTGGACTTCCTGCTCATCGGTGAAGCCGAGGGTCCAGGAGTGCACCCGGCTCATGTCGGCAAAGCCGCCGGTGGAGAAGGCGCGCAGCAGGTTCAGGGTTGCGGCTGCCTGGGTATAGGCCTGCAGCATCTTCTGCGGGTTCGGGATGCGGGCGGCGGCGGTGAAGTCCAGCTCGTTGATGATGTCGCCGCGGTAGCTGGGCAGCTCCACGCCATCGATGGTTTCGGTCGGTGCGCTGCGCGGTTTGGCGAACTGGCCGGCCATGCGGCCCACCTTCACCACCGGCACCTTGGCGCCATAGGTCAGCACCATCGCCATCTGCAGCATCACCTTGAAGGTGTCACGGATCGCATCGGCGCTGAACTGGTCAAAGCTCTCGGCGCAGTCGCCGCCCTGCAGCAGGAAAGCTTCACCGCGGCCGGCGGCCCCCAGGTGCTGTTTCAGGCGGCGCGCCTCACCGGCAAAGACCAGCGGCGGATACTTGGACAGCTGAGCCTCGACAGCGTTCAGCGCTGCGGCATCGGTGTAATCCGGCATCTGCACCCGCGGCTTATTGCGCCAGTCCGATTTTTGCCATTCGCTCATGACTTTATCTCCGCATCAGAGGTCTTTAGAATATGTTGTGTGCTCTATACAAAATCCGCCGGGGGGAGACCAGTTTAGAATTGCGGAGACTTGACCCCGCGTCCAAGCTGTGAGCACGGTTTTCCGACTTGCCGCGGAGCGTGCTCCCGCGGCCCGACTTGTTTCTTGAAGGACGCCCGCCATGCAGACGCCACGCAAGCCTGCTGTTTCAGGAGTAGCCGCCGGCCAGCCGAAAAGGTTTGTCTTTGTACTCCTCGACAAATTCACCCTGCTTTGCTTTTCGGCCGCCATGGAGTCGCTCAGGATCGCGAACCGGATGGCTGGGAAAGAACTGTATACCTGGTCCGTGGTGGGCGAAGGCGGCGAAACGGTAACCTGCTCCGCGGGCACCGTATTTAAGCTCGATTCGGATTTGGATGAGCTCCAGCGCGACGACACCATCATGCTGTGCGGCGGCATCGATGTTCAGGACGCATCCACCAAGAAAATTCTGTCCTGGCTGCGCCGCGAGGCCCGCAAGGGGCTGATGGTCGGCGGCCTGTGCACCGCCTCCTACACGCTGGCCAAGGCGGGCCTGCTGGACGGCAAGCGGGCCACCATCCACTGGGAAAACGCCGACAGTTTCGGTGAAGAATTCGACGAGGTGGAACTGGCGAAATCGGTCTTTGTCATCGACGGCAACCGGCTGTCGACCGCAGGCGGCACGTCGTCCATCGACCTGATGCTCAAGCTGATTGCCAACGACCACGGCGAGGAACTGGCCAATTCGGTGGCGGACCAGCTGATCTATTCCTCGATCCGCACCGACCAGGACACCCAGCGGCTGTCGATCCCGACCCGCATCGGCGTGCGCCATCCCAAGCTGTCGATGGTGATCCAGATGATGGAGGCCAATATCGAGGAGCCGATCAGCCCGTCGATCCTGGCCCAGGATGTGGGCATGTCCACCCGCCAGCTGGAACGCCTGTTCCGCCGTTACCTGAACCGCTCGCCCAAACGCTATTACATGGAGCTGCGGCTGCAGAAGGCGCGCAACCTCCTGATGCAGACCGATATGAGCGTGATCAACGTGGCGCTGGCCTGCGGCTTTGCCTCGCCGTCGCATTTCTCCAAATGCTACCGCGCCCATTACGACACCACGCCGTACCGCGAGCGCGGCAGCAAGGCGGCGGCGTATAAAGCGTAGGCAAACGCCAGCTGGCCTGTTTCGGGAAGCGGTCAGAGCTTCCCGAAAACAACATCCGAGTTTGTGTTGAGATCGAATTTCAAAACCACGATGCTGTCGCCGCGGTCGTGAAGGAAGGCGTAATAGTAGCAGTAGTTCAACACTTCTTCATTCCAATAGACCCGAACCTCCTTCCTGAAACCGTTCATTAATTCCTGGCGCACCGCAACTCCGCTGCCGGTAAAGTCGCGCGGATAGATTGCCAGCAATTGCTGCTGCGCGCTTTGCAATTGTTCCGGCGTATATTCGTCCCGGCCGCCCAGCCGTGTAATCAGCTGTTTGAAGTCGCGTTCCTTGATGACCGTATCCACAAAGCGCTCATAGGCGTCATAAGACTTGAAGATACTGTCCTGTGCCAAGGCGAACCCAGGGCAGGCCGCCAGAAGGACCGCCGCGAGAAATTTCCTCATACCGATATTCCAATTCCTGCTGCAAACACTTGAAATTCAAGCCGAAGCTAGCGCTTCAGCGGGTTATCCGCAATATCGCGCCTTCGCCTTCGGACGCGAACCAGATACTGCCGTCCGGTGCCTCCTGCACATCGCGGATACGCCCGGTTTCACCGCTCCGCAGCTGTTCGGCCTCCCTCAGGGGGCCTCCCGAAAGCCGGGAAATGTAGTCGAACTTGAGGGAGCCGACAAAGATGTCGCCGCGCCACTCAGGCCACATCCTGCCGGAATAGATCATCATGCCGGAGGGCGCGATCGACGGGTCCCAGTACCATTCGGGTTGCTCCATACCGGGTTTTGCGGTTCCCTCGCCGATCCTCGCGCCGGAGTAGTGGCGCCCGTAAGAGATCACCGGCCAGCCATAATTGGCGCCCCTGTGCACCCGGTTCACCTCGTCACCGCCCCGGGCCCCGTGTTCGGCAACCCAGAGATTGCCTTGCAAATCAAGCGCCATGCCCTGCGGATTGCGATGGCCATAAGACCAGATCTCCGGCTGTGCGCCGGCTGTGCCGGCGAAGGGGTTGCCAGCGGGAATGGTCCCGTCGCGGTTGATCCGCACCACCGATCCCTGATGCAGACGCAGGTTCTGGGCGCTGGGCCGGTCGCCGCGCTCGCCCAGGGAAATGAACAAAGTGCCGTCCCGCGCTTCCACCACGCGGGAGCCGAAGTGGCGGCCGCCACTGGATCCGGGGGCGGCTTCGAACAGGATGCGCAGGTCCGTCAAAGCGGTATTGTCCCTGTTGAGACGGCCCGAAGCCAGCGCTGTCCCTGCGCCGCGCCCCTGCCGCTTGGAGAATGTCAGGAAGACCTCGCGGCTGGTCCGGAAATCCCGCGGCACCATCACATCCAGCAGGCCGCCCTGCCCCGCTGCGACAACGGCAGGTGTGCCCCTCACCTGATTCCTTTTTCCGCCCCGCACATAAAAGAGAACGCCATCACGTTCGGTCACCAGGAAGCCGCCGCCGGGCAGGAAATCAAAGGCCCAGGGCACATCGAACCCGCCGGCCATCTTTGTCACCCGCAGCTGGCCAAGGCTGCTGCCCAGGGTATCCGCTTGAACTGTCGCGGAAAACGGCAGCAGCAGAAACGTGGCCGTCAAAATGAGTAACCGATGCAACATTTCCGCTTCCCCTTTTGTTACTTTAAGCTTAAATTAAACCCAGCTCCGCAGCACATAACCTCAGAATAGCGGAGAATAACGGGACGGACTCTTTGCTATCTCACGCCTCAACAGGACTTTTCTTTTCCAGACGGCTTGCCTAGGGTCCGATGTGAACATTTTTGTTCCAACAATGGGAGTTCTCAAATGAAGAAACTGCTGATGGCCACAGCGGCCGCTGCGCTGACTGCTGGCACCGCATATGCCGGCGGCCATGCCAAGGAAGTGAAACTGGGCGTGCTGTTCGGCTTCACCGGCCCGATTGAATCGCTGGCCCCGGCCATGGGCGACGGCGCCGAGCTGGCCATGGAAGAAGTCACCAAGTCCGGCAAGCTGCTGGACAGCGCCACCGTGACCCCGGTCCGCGCTGACACCGGCTGCATCGACAACGGCCTGGCCGTGGCAAACGGCGAGAAGCTGGTGGCTGAAGGCGTGAACGGCATCATCGGCGGCGACTGCTCCGGCGTCACCGGCGCGATCCTGCAGAACGTGGCGATCCCGAACGGCATGGTGATGATCTCCCCGTCGGCGACCTCGCCGGGCCTGTCGACCATGGAAGACAACGGCCTGTTCTTCCGCACCTCGCCGTCGGACGCGCGTGAAGGCCAGGTGATGGCCGAGATCCTGAAGGAACGCGGCATCAACTCGATCGCCCTGACCTACACCAACAACGACTACGGCAAGGGCCTGGCGGACGCGATCCAGTCCTCGTTCGAGGAAGTCGGCGGCGAAGTCACCATCGTGACCGCGCATGAAGACGGCAAGGGCGACTACTCTGCAGAAGTCGGCGCGCTGGCATCGGCCGGCGGCGACGTGCTGGTGGTTGCGGGTTACCTGGACCAGGGCGGCCTGGGCATCATCCAGGGTTCGCTGGATTCCGGTGCGTTTGACACCTTCGGCCTGCCCGGCGGCATGATCGGCGACAGCCTGCCCGCAAACGTTGGCGCGGACCTCGATGGTTCCTTTGGCCAGATCGCAGGTTCCGACAGCAAGGGCGCGGAAATCTTTGCCGAAATGGCAAAAGAGCGCGGCTTTGACGGCACCTCGGCCTATGCGTCTGAATCCTATGACGCAGCGGCGCTGTTCCTGCTGGCAATGCAGGCTGCCAACTCCACCAACCCGGCGGACTACGTCGGCAAGATCCTGGACGTGGCAAACGCCCCGGGCGAGCCGATCAACCCGGGTGAGCTGGGCAAGGCACTGGAAATCCTCGCCGCCGGCGGTGAGATTGACTATCAGGGCGCAACCGGCGTTGAGCTGATCGGCCCGGGTGAGAGCGCAGGCTCTTACCGCGAGATCGAAGTGAAGGACGGCAAGAACGAAACCCTTCGCTTCCGCTGATAAGCATCTGAAAAGCAACCAAGATAGGTCAGCCCGGGTTCCGCCCGGGCTGTTCTAAATTAAAAACGCCGCGAAAACGCGGCAGGGGATGAAATGACATGATCGTCGTCGAGGACTTGCACAAGCACTTCGGCGGGTTCCACGCGGTTGACGGCGCCTCGCTGGAAATCGCCAAGGGGTCCATAACCGGTTTGATCGGCCCGAACGGGGCCGGAAAGACCACACTTTTCAACGTTATCGCTGGCGTGCTGGAGCCGACCTCAGGCCGGGTCACCATGGACGGTGAGGATATCACCGGCCTGCCGCCGCATGAGCTGTTCCACAAAGGGCTGCTGCGCACCTTCCAGATCGCGCATGAGTTCTCCTCAATGACCTGCCGGGAAAACCTGATGATGGTTCCCGGTGCGCAATCGGGGGAAACGCTGTGGAACACCTGGTTCGGCCGCAAGCGGATCGCCGACGAGGAACGCGCGCTGCGGGCCAAGGCCGATGAGGTGCTGGAGTTCCTGACCATCAGCCACATCGCGGACCTGAAGGCGGGCCAGGTCTCCGGCGGCCAGAAGAAGCTGCTGGAACTGGGCCGCACCATGATGGTGGACGCCAAGATCGTCTTCCTCGACGAGGTTGGCGCCGGCGTGAACCGCACCCTGCTCTATACCATCGCCGACGCCATCAAGCGCCTGAACGAGGAGCGCGGCTATACCTTTGTCGTGATCGAGCACGACATGGAATTCATCGGCCGCCTGTGCGACCCGGTGATCTGCATGGCCGAGGGCAAGAAGCTGGCCGAAGGCACTCTGGACGAGATCAAGGCAAACGAGCATGTGATCGAGGCCTACCTGGGCACCGGTCTGAAAAACAAGGATAAGCTGGAGGCGGACGCATGAGCGATAACCCCTACCAGAACGATCACGGCAACAAGGATGCCTCGATCACCAACACCAAGGGCATTGGCACGATGGAACCGGCTCATCTGAAAAGCGGCCCGACGCATAAGGTCGACGGCGGCCCGTTCCTGATCGGCGACACCATGACCGGCGGTTATGGCAAAGGACCGGACATCCTGCATGACTGCACCATTGCCGTCGACAAGGGCGAGATCGCGGTGATCGTCGGTCCCAACGGCGCCGGCAAGTCGACCGCGATGAAGGCGGTGTTCGGGATGCTGAACGTGCGCTCCGGCGCTGTGCGGCTGGACGGCGAGGACATCACCCAGCTCACCCCGCAGGACCGGGTGGTCAAGGGCATGGGGTTCGTGCCCCAGACCAGCAACATCTTCACCTCGATGACAGTGGAAGAGAACCTGGAGATGGGAGCGTTTATCCGCACCGATGATTTCCGCGACACGATGGAGCAGGTCTATGACCTGTTTCCGATCTTGCGCGACAAGCGCAACCAGCCTGCGGGCGAGCTGTCCGGCGGCCAGCGCCAGCAGGTGGCCGTGGGCCGCGCGCTGATGACCAAGCCGAAGGTTCTGATGCTGGACGAGCCGACGGCAGGCGTTTCCCCCATCGTGATGGATGAGCTGTTCGACCGCATCATCGAGGTCGCCCGCACCGGGCTGCCGATCCTGATGGTGGAGCAGAACGCCAAGCAAGCGCTTGAGATCGCGGACAAAGGCTATGTCCTGGTGCAGGGGCGCAATGCCTATACCGGCACCGGCAAGGAGCTGCTGGCCGATCCCGAAGTGCGCAAATCTTTCCTGGGGGGCTGACAGATGGATCTTCTCAACGCCCTCGTGGCGCTTACCAACTTTGTTATCGTCCCCGGGCTGGCCTATGGCAGCCAGCTGGCGCTTGGCGCGCTGGGGGTGACGCTGATCTACGGGATCCTGCGGTTCTCGAACTTTGCCCATGGCGACACCATGGCGTTTGGCGCGATGGTCACGATCCTGATCACCTGGGCTTTCCAGTCGATGGGGCTGAGCGCAGGCCCGCTGCCGACCGCCCTGCTGGCGCTGCCCTTTGGCATCCTGGGCACCATTGGCCTCGCGCTGCTGACCGACAAGACCGTTTACCGGTTCTACCGCCAGCAGAAGGCGAAGCCGGTGATCTTCGTCATGGTCTCGCTGGGTGTGATGTTCATGATGAATGGCATCGTGCGCTTCATCATCGGCCCCGGCGATCAGCGGTTTGCCGATGGCGAGCGCTTCATCATCAAGGCGCGCACCTTCAAGCAGATGACCGGCTTGGACGAAGGGCTGGCGATCAAGACCACCCAAGGCATCACCGTGATCACTGCGATCATCGTGGTGGCAGTTCTGTTCTGGTTCCTGAACAAGACCCGCACCGGCAAATCCATGCGCGCCTACTCGGACAACGAGGATCTGGCGCTGCTGTCGGGCATCAACCCGGAGCGGGTGGTGATGTACACTTGGATGATCGTGGCGGCGCTGGCGACCATTGCCGGGGTTCTCTATGGCCTCGACAAGTCGTTCAAGCCGTTCACCTATTTCCAGCTGCTGCTGCCGATCTTTGCCTCTGCCATCGTGGGCGGCCTCGGCAACCCGATCGGCGCCATTGCCGGCGGCTTCATCATCGCGTTTTCCGAGGTGACGATCACCTATGCCTGGAAGAAGGTGCTTACCTACGGCCTGCCGGAGAGCCTGGCGCCTGACGGGCTGGTTCAGCTCCTCAGCACCGACTACAAGTTCGCGGTCTCCTTCGCGATCCTGATTGTCGTCCTCCTGTTCAAGCCTACCGGCCTTTTCAAAGGGAAAGCGGTATGACCGAGACCATGAAACATACCCTTCTTTTCGTCTTTGTCGGCGTGATGATCCTGCTCGAGGGCGCCACTGACTTCCTGTTCTTCTCCGGTTCCTGGAACTCGGCGCTGGTGATCCTGAACATGGGGCTGATCTCGGCCATCATGGCGATCGGGGTGAACATCCAGTGGGGGTTTGCCGGGCTGTTCAACGTCGGCATCATGGGCTTTACCGCGCTTGGCGGTCTGGCCGTGGTTCTGGTGTCGACACCGGTGATCCCGGCGGCCTGGTCGTCGGGCGGCGTCAGCATCGTGATGGCCCTGGTTATGGGTGCGCTGACGGTCGTGTCGGCGGTGATGATCACCAAGTTCATGCCTGCCGGCAAACTGCGCACCGCTGTTCTGCTCGCCGTGCTGATCGTGGGATTCTTTGTCTACCGTGCGATCTTCGATCCGGCTGTTGGCTCGGTTGAGGCGATCAACCCGGCGCTTCAGGGCAATATCGGCGGCCTGGGCCTGCCGGTTCTGCTGGCCTGGCCTGCGGGCGGCCTGCTGGCGGCCGGCGCGGCCTGGCTGATCGGCAAGACTGCCCTGGGCCTGCGCTCGGACTATCTGGCAATTGCCACGCTGGGTATTGCCGAGATCATCATCGCGGTGCTCAAGAACGAGGACTGGCTGTCGCGCGGCGTGAAGAACGTAGTCGGCCTGCCCCGCCCGCTGCCCTATGAGGTGGATCTGCAAAACGATCCGTCCTTTGTGGAGCGTGCGGCCAGTTGGGGCATGGACCCGGTCACCGCTTCTACCGTCTATGTGAAGGCCGGTTATGCGCTGATGTTTACAGTAGTACTGCTGGCGCTCCTGTGGATGGCGCAGATGGCACTGAAAAGCCCCTGGGGCCGTATGATGCGCGCAATCCGCGATAATGAGGTTGCGGCAGAGGCGATGGGCAAGGATGTGACCCGCCGCCACCTGCAGATCTTCGTGCTGGGCTCTGCCATCTGCGGCATTGCCGGTGCAATGATGACCACGCTGGACAGCCAGATGACCCCGGGCACCTACAACCCGCTGCGGTTCACCTTCCTGATCTGGGTGATGGTGATCGTCGGCGGTTCCGGCAACAACTTCGGCGCGGTGCTGGGCGGCATGCTGATCTGGTTCTTCTGGATCAAGGTGGAGCCGATGGGCATCCTGCTGATGGAACTTGTCACCTCTGGCATGACAGAGGGCAGCGCCCTGAAGGCGCATCTGCTGGAGAGCGCCTCGCACATGCGGCTGTTCACCATGGGGCTGATATTGCTTCTGGTGCTGAGGTTCAGTCCGCGCGGGCTGATCCCCGAGAAATAAGCAGGCACGGGCCCTGTCTGGCGGATCACCAGGCAGGGCCCTGCTCTTTCATCAGAACCATTCCCGGCAATTCTGGTTTCCTGCTGCCTCGCAGCCATCCCGAAAACGGCGCCGCCTCAGCTTTTTCTCAAAAAGGGGAAACAGCTGCCTCAATTGTCTGCTTAACAGGGCAGAAACAACTAACGAGGCAGGCAGCCATGCATATGACTTTGAAGCTCTTCCTGGTATCCGCTGCCGCGGCCGCTTTGACCGGCTGCGTTTCACCGGAGCAGTTTGAAACCACTCCAGTGCAGGTCCAGAGCAGCAAGGGCATCGTGACCTGTCAGCTTTATACCAAGGACCGGGTTCTTTGGGACCGGGCCATCGACCGCCCCGCGGCCATGTCGGTGCAAGAGGCTGATGCGATCTGCAAACAGGAAGGGCAGCGCCAAAAGGACGGCGGCTGATCCCTCTTATGCGGGGTCCGGTTTCAGTCCTAGCGCCCCTTGAACAGGCTGCCGAGGATGCCCCGGACAATCCGGCGGCCGGTGGTGCCTTTCAGCTCCTTGATCACCGCTTCCGACATGGCAGAGGCAAAGGTGTCCTTTTGCCGGTAGGAACGGGACGTCGACCGGCTGACCCTTGAGCCGGAGTAACGCCGGGCGGCGTTAAACTCCCGCGCCATGGGCTGCGGTGCTTCTTCGGCAACTGTTTCAGCGGCCTCTGCCTCCTGTGCCGCAGCCTGTGTCCGCTGGGCCAGGATCTCATAGGCTGAGCGCCGGTCGACCGGGTTGTCGTATTTGCCGGCCATGTCGGAGGCTTTGAGCATCTCCTTGCGCTCGCCGTCACTAATCGGCCCCAGCTGGGTGCTTGGCGGCCGGATCAAAGTGCGCTCCACCACGCCAGGCACACCTTTTTTCTGCAGCATCGAAGTCACCGCTTCGCCGACGCCGACCTCCCGGATGGCGTCTTCAGTCGAGAACCTTGGGTTTTCCCGGTAGGTTTCGGCCGCCAGCCTCAGGTTCTTGCGGTCCTTGGCGGTAAAGGCGCGCAGCGCGTGCTGGATGCGGTTGCCCAGTTGGCCCAGAATGTCCTCCGGCACATCCGCCGGGTTCTGGGTGATGAAATAGATCCCCACCCCTTTGGAGCGGATCAGGCGCGCCACCTGCTCCACCTTGTCGGTCAGCGCCTTGGGCGCGTCTTCGAACAGCAGATGCGCCTCGTCGAAAAAGAAAACCAGCCGCGGCTTGTCCGGGTCGCCGACCTCCGGCAGTTCCTCAAAGAGTTCGCTGAGGAGCCAGAGAAGGAAAGTGGAATACAGTCCCGGTGCTGCCATCAGCTTGTCCGCGGCGAGGATGTTGATCATGCCCTTGCCCGCCGCATCGCAGCGCATCAGGTCGCTGAGCGCCAGCGCGGGCTCTCCGAACAGGCCCGCACCCCCCTGGTTTTCCAGCACCAGCAGGCGGCGCTGGATGGCACCGATCGACGCCGTCGACACATTGCCGTAGCGCAGCGACAGCTGGCTGCGGTTTTCGCCGATCCAGACCAGCAGCGCCTGCAGGTCCTTGAGATCGAGAAGCGGCAGCCCTTCCTCATCAGCGAGCCGGAAAGCGATGTTCAGAATACCCTCCTGCGCTTCGCTCAGTTCCAGCAGCCGCGCCAGCAGCAGCGGCCCCATTTCGGCAACGGTGGTGCGCACCGGGTGGCCCTGTTCGCCATATAGGTCCCAGAAGGTGACCGGGCAGACGTGGTAGGCGTAGTCCGAAAAGCCGATCTTGCCGGCGCGGGAGGTGAATGCCTCGTGCAGCTTGTGGGTTTCCGTGCCCGCCTTCGCCAGACCGGACAGATCGCCCTTCACATCCGCCAGGATGACCGGCACGCCCGCGTTCGAGAACCCCTCGGCCAGAATTTGCAGGGTGACGGTCTTGCCGGTGCCGGTGGCGCCGGCAATCAGACCATGGCGGTTGGCATATTTCAGGCTCAGCCCCTGCGGTTCGCCATACCCTTCGCCGCCGCCGCCGATGAAAAGACTTTCTGCCATAACTGCCCCGCCCGTTCTTTTCCTGTGGATAACAATACAAAGTTAACTATTGGATGCGATAGTCAATCTTGCCCGCCCCTGCACATGCGGTTGCCGTGGCGGACATTTCCTCCCTGTCAGACTGGGCCGTGCCTCGAGCACGGCCTTCTTTTTAGCGGTGACTGCCTGCAAAGCGCGCATCTTTCGCTGCCAGCTCACCCCTTAGCATGCAATTTTCATTAAAACCGGGCCGTCCGGTTTTTTTTTGAACTTCAATGTTGACCGATGGCCAACCCTTTCGTAACGTCCTACGCAATAACTAAGTCGGCCAGTCCGACGGGGAGATGCAAATACGAGAAAGGGGACCAGATGGTTCCCTTTTTTGTATTTTTTCAGCATCTTCCAAGACTGAGCTGCGTTGCGCGGATTTCCCCGCTGTCCCCTTGTTATGGACCTGACACTGCCCTGGCGGCGTGCTACACGCGTGAGCAGCGTCTTTAGAAAAATGAGGCATTCATGTTGAAGTCCCTGACCCCGATCACGCTTGCCGCGGTGCTGGCCTTGACCGCGCCGCTGGCGGCGCAGGAAGCTGCCACCGAAGAGGCCGGCGCCACCGAACCGGCCGCCGGGGCGGAACCCGCAGAGCAGGCAGAATCCACCGCGGACGAGTTGCTGGATCTGGGTGAGCCGGTCAATGACGGCCCCAAGCTGGGTGAGCGCTACTCCAAGGAAAAACACGGCGACTGGGATCTGGCTTGCATCAGGACCGAGGCCGAAACCGATCCTTGCTCGCTGCTGCAAATCCTGAAGGGGCCGCAAGGCAACCCGATGGCTGAGGTGTCGATGTTCCGCATTGACCAGCAAGGCGGCCAGGCAGTTGCCGGCGCCACCGTGATTGTGCCGCTGGAAACCCTGCTGCCCGCCGCGCTGACCATCTCGATCGATGGCGCGCCGGCCAAGCGCTACAACTATTCCTTCTGCAACCAGCTGGGCTGCGTGGCCCAGATCGGCCTGACCCAAGGCGACATTGACGCATTCAAAAAGGGCAAGGAAGCCGTTCTGTCGCTGCGCCCGGCTCCGGCACCGGATCAGATTGTGTCGATGAAGCTGTCGCTGAGCGGCTTCACTGCGGGCTATGACGTCGTGGACGTCGTCAAGCAGTAAGACCTGTCATCAGCCGAAGAAAACGCCGCGCGCCTCAGGGCCGCGGCGTTTTTTGTTTCCGGGCCGTCAAACCCTGCGCAGCGCCAGCACTGCGTTCAGCCCGCCAAAGGCAAAGGCATTGGACAAGGCGACGTCAACCTTCGCCTCGCGCGCCTCATTCGGAACCACATCCAGCGCGCATTCCGGATCCGGTTCGTCATAGCCGATGGTCGGGGCAATCACCCCGTCGCGCAGCGCCATGATGCAGGCCAAAAGCTCCACCGCGCCGGTGCCGCCGATCAGGTGGCCATGCATCGATTTGGTGGAGGAGATCATCAGATTGTCGGCGTGCGGCCCGAACACATCCGCAACCGCGGCGCATTCGGTCTTGTCATTGGCAGCGGTGCCGGTGCCGTGCGCATTGATGTAGCCGACCTCCGAGGGGTCGACTCTGGCGTCCTGCAGCGCGCCCGCGATGGCCCGCGCGGCCCCCTGCTTGCTGGGCATCACGATGTCGGCGGCATCCGATGACATGGCGAAGCCAGTGACTTCACAGAGGATTTCTGCGCCGCGTGACCTGGCGTGCTCATATTCCTCGAACACAAAGATGCCAGCACCTTCACCCTGCACCATGCCATTGCGGTTGGCGCTGAACGGGCGGCAGGCGTCCCTGGACATCACCCGCAGGCCTTCCCAGGCCTTGACCCCGCCGAAGCACAACATGGATTCCGAACCGCCCGTGATCATCACCGGGCTCATGCCCGAGCGCACCATCTGGAACGCCTGCGCCATTGCGTGATTGGAGGACGCACAGGCAGTGGAGACGGTGAAACTTGGCCCCTTGAGGTTGAACTGCATCGACACATGGCCGGCTGCTGCATTGTTCATCAGCTTCGGGACCACAAAGGGATGCACCCGGTTTTTGCCGTCCTCGTAGACGCTGCGGTAATTTTCATCCAGCGTCTGCATGCCGCCGCCGGAATTGCCGAGAACGACACCGGCCTTGGCCGACAGGTCGCCGTGGAATTCCAGGCCGGACTGACCGATGGCCTCCTTGGCTGCGGTCAGGGTGAACTGGGTGAAACGGTCATACAGGCTCAACTGCTGCCGGTTGAAACGGCCTTCTGCCTCGAACCCGCGAACCTGGCCGCCGATCTTGATCGCCAGCCGCTCCACATCGCGGAACTCCAGCTCACCGATCCCGCAGCGCCCTTCGCGCATGGCAATCAGCGTTTCGGGCACCGAATGGCCCAGCGCATTGATGGTTCCTGCCCCGGTGATGACAACGCGCTTCATACCGGCTTACGCTTTTTCCAGAACCAGCTTGTCGATCCCGGCGATGATGGCCGCGACGTTGGAAATGTCAAAATCGCTCTTCTCGGGTTCATTGGCGTTGAACGGAATCGAAATGTCGAACTCTTCCTCGATCGCAAAGATGCTTTCGACCAGGCCCAGGCTGTCGATGCCGAGGTCTTCCAATGTGCTGTCGAGGGTCACATCCGACGGTTCCAGAACCGCCTGTTCGGCAATGATTGCAATGACCTTGTCCTGCGTGCTCATGTAAGGATCCCCGATTTACTGCCTGAATCTGATGTAGGTATTCGACGGTTACTTGAAAACAGCCTTTTTTAACAATTCGATGTCACGCATCAAACGAGGCAGCCGGCGCTGTGCTTTGTACATCTCGGTGTGGGTTTCCATCTTGACTCCCGGGTAGCCCATGATGACGCGGCCTGCAGGCACGTTGGACAGGATCTTGGTGCCGCCGCCGGAAATCACACCGTCGCCGATGAAGATATTGTCGACCACCCCGGTTTGGCCGCCCAGAACCACGTTGTTGCCGATATCGACGGAACCAGACACGCCGGTCTGGCCGCAGAGCAGGCAGTCGTTGCCGACACGGGTGTTGTGGCCGACGTGCACAAGGTTGTCGAGCTTGCTGCCATTGCCGATCACGGTGTCACGGATGGTACCGTTGTCAATGGTGCAGTTGGAGCCGAGTTCGACGTCATCGCCGATGGTTACGGCGCCCAGAGAGTGGATACGGACCCAGGATTGCGCCTTGGCCTCGCCCTGATCACCCATGGTCTTGCGCGCATTTTCGGCGCCGGAGACCTCAGGTGTGACATAGGAAAAGCCATCGCCCCCGACGCGCGCGCCGGGCTGGGCGCGGAAACGGTTGCCGATGGTGGCGCGGGCGCCGATCGAAACCATTTCACGCAGTAGCGCATCCTCGCCGATCACAGCCTCGGCACCGACATAGCAATGCGGGCCTATCACCGAGCGGGCGCCGATTTTCGCGTTTGCGGCGACTACGGAGAGCGGCCCGACCGAAACGCCCTCGCCCAGTTCGGCGGTGGGGTCAATGACAGCGGACGGGTGGATGCCGTCACCGAACCCTTGGCCGCGGTCCAGCATAGCCGTCACACCCGACATGGTCATCCGCGGGCGCGGCGCAAAAATGACGGCCTTCAGGCCAAAGGATTCCCAGTCCGCACCATCCCACAGGATAGCAGCCTGCGCCTGGCCCTCTTTCAGGCCATCGGCGTATTTCGGCGCCATCGCCATGGCGATCTGGTTCGCACCGGCATCCTGCGGTTCGGCTGCGCCTGCGATTTGCAGGTCCAGGTCGCCCTGGGCCTCGGCACCAAGGGATTCAGCGATCTGGCGGATTGTGAACATGGCAGGCCCTTTCAGAATATCCTGTATGGGCCTGACATTTACCCCTGAAAACTGGGCAGCACCACCCCTGCCCGTTCCAGCGCGGCCCAGACCTTGGCGTCACGGCCATAGACATCGCGGCGGAACTCGGCACGGCCTTTGCCGGACACCACGGCGGTCCGGTAGATGATATGCACCGGTACTTTCTGCTCCAGTTCGACCTTGGTTTCCTTGCCCGACTTCAGGATGCGGTGGAAGAAATCCTTGGGGTTCTCGGTCTGCTTAGCCAGCAGCGCATAGGCAAACTCAAACGGCTGGGCCAGGCGGATGCAGCCATGCGAGAAGGCGCGCACTTCGCGGGCAAACAGGCTCTTCTGCGGGGTGTCGTGCAGATAGATGTTGTATTTGTTGGGGAACATGAACTTGACCAGACCCAGCGCATTGCTGCGGCTGGGGGGCTGACGCATGGAATAGGGGAAGTTCCGCGCGGTATACTGCGAGAAATCTGCCGAACTGCGGTTCACCACCCGGCCGCGCCGGTCGGTGATCTGGATGTGACCGACGGCGTTGGGGTTGCTCTGCAGCTTGGGCAGGTATTCCTTGGTGATGATCGAGCGCGGCACATACCAGCTCGGGTTGATCACCATATGCTCCATCTCGTCGGAGAATTCCGGGCTGCGGCGGTCGTGGGTGTTCTTGCCGATGACCGAGCGGGTCTCGAAGGTCACATCCCCGTTGTCGACGATCTTGGCGGTGAAGTCGGTCTGGTTGACCAGAATATGCCGCTCTCCGCGCTCTGGTGTCAGCCAGCGCTCCCGCTCCATCGCGATAATGACAGACTTCAGACGCGCGCTGACCGGCTTGTTGATCTCATCAATCGTGCCGGGGCCTGCCACGCCATCGGTTTCCAGGCCGTGATCGGACTGGAAGCTCTGCACCGCCTTTTCCAGCGCGGCATCGTAGGTTCGCGCGGCGCTGCGCGGCAGGTAGCCCATCAGCATCAGCCGGTTGCGCAGCGCAATGACGGCCTGGCCCTGATCGCCCCGTTCAAGCTTCTTGGCGTTCACAGCCGGCCCCCAGCCGCCTGCCGCCATCACCTGCTCCAGCCGCAGTTTCTCGCGCATCAGGCCGCGATACTGCGGCGATGCCGGAACCAGGCTGCGCATAAAGGCATAGGGCTGGGTGTCGCGGATCCCGGCCAGAAAGCTGGACCCGTCCACGGTATGTTTCTTGCGCACCATGCCGGCGTCGATCTGCGACGGCACCAGCAGCCCGGTCTGAAGATCGGTGGCGTATTCCACCAAGGCCTGGCTCAGCGCGGCCTCGACATTGCCGACGTCACGGGTGGTCTGCACGTCGCGCATTTGCTGCATCAGCGCGGCAACTTCGGCTGAACGGTCCGGCAGGCCATGGGCCTGGGTTTCATTCAAGGCCGCCAGCAATGCATTACGGCGCTGGCGCGACGCTTCATCCTGGCCGGTCCAGATCGCCTCATAGCCGTTTTCGCGGTAGAACTGCGCAACCGCCTCGCTGCCATAGGCCGCCTCAGCGACCGCTTGGCGGAAAGCTGCCGAAACTTCAGCCTGTGCTGAACCGGGAACAGCCCCGGCGGACAAGCCGCCCAGTGCCAAGGCGAACAGCCCGGCCTTGATCCCTGGCAAGAAGTTTCCTGCAGAAGCACGCGTCATAATTTCCGGTCCTTGCGCCGATTTTTGTCAATTCTGGCAGTGCCTACCTGAAATTCTGGTAAATGCCAGCCGCTGTTGTCCATTCACAATTGCGAAATGTCAGTTTTGATGCAGCAATGCCGCGTCTATGAAACCCGGCTGCAACAGTCGCGGGGAAAAGTTCCCTCCGCCTCCCCTAATGCGCAAAAAATCGCCGAAAACCGGTCTATCCGTTACAGCGCGGCAAAGAAATGTTGGATCAGGATTCTCACTGTGCCATACATGCCGCACGTTAACCTAAAGCGTTAGCGAGCCCGTAACATCGGGCGACTAGGCAGGACTAAAAGCGTACGGGACGGCGCAGTGACAATGGCAAAAACCACGGGCACGGGGATTTCCCGGCGTTCTCTTTTGGGTGTGTTTGCGGCAACCGCAGTGGCAGCAGCCCCGACTTTCTCCAATGCAGCAGGCTTCCTTCGCGGCGGCGGAGATATTCGTCGCATCCGCATGTATTCGGGGCGCACCGGTGAACGCCTGGACATGGTGTATTGGATCGACGGCGACTACATCAAAGATGCAGTCAAGGAAATCAATCACTTCATGCGTGACTGGCGCACTGATGAGGTCAAGAGCATCGACCTGCGCACCATCGACATCATGGCCGCCTCGCACAATCTGCTGGATGTGAACGAGCCCTACATGCTGCTGTCGGGATACCGCAGCCCGAAAACCAACGCCATGCTGCGCAGCCGTTCGCGCGGGGTCGCAAAAAACTCGCTGCACATGCGCGGCCAAGCCGCCGACCTTCGCCTGGCATCCCGGTCGGTATCCCAAATGGCGCAGGCTGCCGAAGCCTGCCACGCTGGCGGAGTTGGTAAATACCATCGTTCGAATTTTGTGCATATGGATTGCGGAGTCGTCCGCACATGGCGCGGCTGACGCTACCAACCATTGCAAGAACGCAAGCCTGCACACCCGGTGCAGGCTTTTTCGTTTCCAGGGCAACTGACTTGGTCTTCGATTTTCGCCCGCGGTCAGGAATTTGGAAACAGGCAGTTTTTCCCGTTGCAGAGGCAACCAAGCGCGGGTATACCCCGGCTTAACAACGCACCTGTAGCTCAGCTGGATAGAGCGCTGCCCTCCGAAGGCAGAGGCCAGAGGTTCGAATCCTCTCAGGTGCGCCATTCCCCCTTGTAAGTTACCCAAAAGACTTGCTGTTTTAAGGCTTCTTAAAGAGCGCCGTGTTAACAACACTGCCTATACTTCACGACGTGGATAGCGAGGCAGAATGGTACATTCCAACTCAATCTTTCGGGCAGCGGAGCCGACGGAACCCCGGCTTCGACTGAATTTGCCCTGCACTATCAACTTGTCCGGATCAGAGCTGGAAGCCACAGTTTACAACATCAGCTACAGCGGTTTTGCTGTGCGCCTTCCTGAAGGTCAGAACACCTTCGCCCTGGCGGAGTTGAAATCTGTCACAATTCAGGAAATCGGCGAGTTTGAAATTCACACCCGGTGGCGCAAGGATGTCAGGATTGGATTCAAGTTCCTAAGCAAGCGCAGCGCCCGTCCGGTACTGGATGCCTATTTTGCCCGGACCGGCGAGTACCCGACGTAATTTCACTGCTGAAGCCGCCCCCCGCCCGGCTGAAATCAACACTGAAGCGCGGCGGACAGGGCTGCCAATATTTCGCTTTGCCGCTTGGTTTTTCCCAGGCTTGGCGGCCAGGTCAGCCAGTATCCGTCGATCGTGTCCAATTCCGGTGCAGACAGACAGACCAATTGCCCGGTCTGCAGCAGATTGGTAGCCAGGGCGCGGGAGCCCAGAACAACCCCCATTCCCAGCCGCGCTGCCAGCAGCGCATGGGCCATGGAATCGGCAGAGACCGGCCCGAGTGCCGGCGCATCCTGCCCCGTTACGCGCGCCCATTCAGCCCAGCCCGGACGTTCTCCGCGCAATTCAATTGCCGGCAAGTTGCGCCAGTCGTCAGCGCAGTCCGGGGCAGCCATAGGCTGAAGCACTTCATTTGCCAGCAAGACACCGTCACGCCCTTGCCAGTTGCCGCGCCCGTAGCGAATGTGCAGTGCCCCATCCGCGGCATCGAAATCCTGCCGTTTGGGTACTGTTTCAATTACCAGCCGCAACTGCGCGTGACTTTCGGAAAACGCTGCAAGGCGCGGCAGTAAAAGCATTTCCAGATGCGAAGGCTGGGCTGCAATACGCAGTTCCCGCACACTGTGCCCGAACAGGTTTTCCGTTCCCTGCTCCAGCGCGCGCAGGGAATCATGCACCAGCGGCAGGTAGCTTTCCCCGTCCACTGTCAGCGACACACCTCGGGCGGACCGAATGAACAGTTGCCGTCCCAGCCATGCCTCCAGGTTGCGGATCCGCTGGCTGACCGCGGCCTGGGTAGCACCGAATTCCTCTGCTGCCGCGGTAAAACTGCCGTGGCGCCCCGCAGCTTCGAAGACCTTGAGCCAGTCCAGCGGCGGCAATCCCTGTTTGGTCACCTTCTTTGACATTAGAAAACCTAACTCTCAAACCCCGATTTCCGTCGTTCTCTTGATGGCTCAGCAGCAGTAGCAAGGCAAGAAAGAACCAGGCCAACCGGAGAAACCCCAATGCCCCGTTCCGTAACCGCCGACGCATCCGGCAGCTTTCTTACCCTGACATTCGAAGATGGCAGCGAGAGCCGCTTCCATGCAATCTGGCTGCGCGACAATGCACTGGACCCCGAAACCCGCGCCCCGGGCAACGGCCAGCGGCTGATTACCATCGGCGACATTCCCGCCGATACCCGGATCAGCACGGCGCTGGTGGAAGAGGGTTCCCTGAATGTCACTTTCGCACCGGAAGGCAAGACCGTCACCTACCCGGGCACGTGGTTGAAGACCTACGCCTATGACGTTGATCAATCACGCGAATTCGGCCGCATGGCGCCAGGCATTGAAACTTGGAACAGCAACCAGCCGGCGCCAACCTTCGACTGGGAGGAGGTACAAGCCTCCGCGCAGGCCAAGCGGGACTGGCTGGATGCCATTGCCCGCCTCGGTTTTGCAAAGCTGGTGAACGGCCCGGTCAAGGAAGGTGCTTTGATCGATTGTGCTGAGATGTTCGGCTTTGTGCGCGAAACCAATTATGGCAAGTATTTCGAGGTCCGCACCGAGGTGAACCCGACCAACCTGGCCTATACCGGCCTGGGCTTGCAGGCGCATACTGACAACCCCTACCGCGATCCGGTGCCGTCGCTGCAGATCCTGTACTGCCTGGAAAACTCTGCTGAAGGCGGTGAGAGCATCGTGGTGGACGGCTTCCGCGCTGCTGAGCGCCTGCGCGCTGAGAACCCGGAGGGGTTTGCGCTGCTGGCGGGCTATCCGGCCCGGTTTGAATACAAGGGCGCAGACGGGGTACATCTGCGTTCGCGCCGTCCGATGATTGAACTGGCGCCCGATGGCGAGATGATCGGGATGCGCTTCAACAACCGCTCCTCGGCGCCGTTTTCCGACATCCCGTTTGACAAGATGCAGGCCTATTACGCCGCCTACCGCCGGCTGGGCGAGTTCATCGACGATCCGGACATGGGGGTTTCCTTCAAGCTGGAGCCGGGCGAGAGCTTCATCGTCGACAACACCCGCGTGATGCACGCGCGCCTGGGCTACTCCGGTTCCGGCTCGCGCTGGCTGCAGGGCTGCTACGCCGACAAGGACGGACTGCTGTCGACCCTGAATGTGCTGAACGCGCAATTGGAGGGCTGATCATGAACAAGCCGGACGTCAGCAAGCTCAACCGCGACAATATCGTCGAATTCATCGGCGGCATCTTCGACCGCCGCGGCGACGAGGAATACCTGGGCGAGCCGGTCACCATGGCCGAACACATGCTGCAAGGCGCCACAATCGCCGAGCAGAACGGCCAGCCGGAAGAAATCATCGTGGGGGCGCTGCTCCACGATATCGGCCATTTCACCAGCGAATTCGGAACCTTCTCGATGGACGACACCGAGGACCGCTTTCACGAGGAAGCCGGGGCTGAAGTTCTGGAACAGTTCTTCCCCTCGGTGATCACCGACTGCGTGCGCTACCACGTGGCGGCCAAGCGCTACCTCTGCGCCACTAAACCGGAGTATTTCAACCGTTTGTCAGAGGCTTCCATCCATTCGCTGAACCTGCAGGGAGGCCCTATGAATGCCGAGGAGGTGGCGGAGTTCGAGAAGAACCCGAACCTCAAGCAAATCATCGCGGTGCGTTATCTGGATGAGGCCGGCAAGCGGGCGGACATGGAAACGCCGGACTACTGGCACTTTGCGCCGATGGTGCAGCGGATGGTCGACAATCACATGGGAGCCAAAGTATGAGCGCGCCTGAGTATATCTTTGAAGCTAGCTCAAAACCCTCGCTGCCCTGGCATGAGGTACCGTTGATCCGGGCGACCGAGGAAAGCGTCAAGGGCTATGGCTGCCTGGTTGAGGATCCCGAAAACTTCGAGATCGAAATCGTGCAGTGGCCCGCCCAGGGCTGGCGGCCGATCGACGAGGGCACCGGCGATGAAGCAGGCTGGGTTGAGGGCACCTTCCGCGGCGACTGGCGCGGCGATGTGCTCTATGGCGAGAACGAAGCGGTCAATGGCAACTATGTGCTGGGCTGGTCCACTGACCCGCAACAGGCCCAAGCGGAGCGCCAGACCGCGCCGCGGGATCAGGTGCTGCTGTGGCACATGAACTATCATCCAGACGGCGGACAGCTGTTCTATCCGCTGGACAACAAGCCCTTCATCATTCCCGCGGCGTTGCCCGGCGATGACCTGAAACCGGAAAAGGTAGTAGCCTTCTGGTGCGATGGCTCCAAGGGGCTCTACATCAACCCGAATATCTGGCACGAAGGGATTTTCCCGGCGGAGGACAGCCAGCGGTTCCTGGACCGCCAGGGCAAGGTGCACGCGCGGGTCAGCTGCGATGTCGGCAAGGAATTCGGTGTCTACCTGTCCTGCCCGCTGCGGCCGGATAAGATCCAAGGCTAAATCACCGCTCTGAAACGCAAAACGGCGCCTCGAAGGGCGCCGTTTTCATTTTTTCATTGGCTGGGATCACGCAAACAGTTCATGTGCCAGTTCCAGCGCGTTGATCAGCGTGTCGACCTCTTCCTTGGTGTTGTAGAGGCCAAAGGATGCGCGGCAGGTGGCAGAGACTCCCAGATGATCCATCAGCGGCCCGGCGCAGTGATGGCCAGCCCGCACCGCGACACCTTTCTTGTCAAGGATGGTGGAGATGTCATGCGCATGTGCAGCACCCTCCATGGTGAAGCTGAAAATCGCTGCCTTTCCAGGCGCTTGCCCCTGCACGTTGATCCAGTTCAACCCGGTCAGCCGCTCCATCGCATAGTCGCGGAGGCCGCCTTCATGCTTGGCGATGTTCTCCATTCCAAGCTCCATCATGTACTCCAGCGCCACACCCAGGCCGATGGTCTGCACGATGCCCGGCGTGCCGGCCTCGAACTTCATCGGCGGATCGTTGTAGATGACCTGCTCCTTGGAGACTTCTTTGATCATGTCTCCGCCGCCGATGAAGGGGCGCATCTCGGCCATGCGCTCAGGCTTGATGTAGATCGCGCCGGACGCGGAGGGGCCATAGAGCTTGTGGCCGGTGATCGCATAGAAATCGCAGCCGATGTCCTGCACATCGACCGGCATGTGCACCGCGCCTTGCGAACCATCAACCAGCACCGGAACGCCTTTGGCATGGGCGCCTTGGGTAATCGCCTTCACATCCACAACCGTGCCCAGCACATTGGAGCACTGGGTAACGGCCACCAGTTTGGTCTTGGGGCCAATCGCGTCGATCACCTTCTGCGGATCAAGGCTGCCGTCATCGGCCACATCGACCCATTTCAGCACCACGCCCTGGCGTTCGCGCAGGAAGTGCCAGGGCACGATGTTGGCGTGATGCTCCATCACCGACAGGACAATTTCGTCACCGGCCTCGAACCGCGGCATCGCCCAGCCGTAGGCAACCAGGTTGATGCCCTCTGTAGTGCCGGAGTTCAGCACGATGGTGTTTTCATCACCCGCGTTCAGGAACCGGGAAATGATACCGCGGACGGCCTCATATTTTTCGGTCGCCAAGTTAGAAAGAAAGTGCAAGCCGCGGTGAACGTTGGAATATTCCTCAGCATACGCTTTGGTCACCGCATCGATCACCGCCTGCGGCTTCTGAGCTGATGCGCCGTTGTCGAGATAGGTCAGCGGCTTGCCGTTTACTTCACGCGAGAGGATCGGGAAGTCGGCGCGGATTTTTTCCAGGTCATACATTGTCGGGAAGTCCCAGATTGGCTGGGCCGATCAGACCCACGATGAAGAGAAGGGCAAAGACCAGGATCATGCTGGCCATCAAAACCACCCCGAGCGAGCGCCAGACGGAGCCGAAGCGATGCGCCGCGTTGACGAAATGCAGGAGGATGAAGAACACAACGATATTGGCCGCTATATTAAGGAGCGCAGCCAGGGAAGGGATCACCAGGAAGACAACCACGATGGCACCGTTCAGGCCCGCCTGCAGCAGCTGCAGCCAGGTGACGAGCGCCAGCAGCGCGGGCAGGTTTCCCTGGCCGCCCAGCCAGCGGCCGGTGGAGGAGAGCATGGCGATGAAGCAGAGCTGCAGCACCAGCACCATGGCGAAATAGGCACCCGGCGTGAACCGCGGCAGCAGGACCTCCGGCGGCAGCGGAAACAGGATTTTCTGCAAGGTGTAGACGCAGGTGTTCAGCACCACGGACAGCAGGAAGGCGGTCCACAGGGCCTCCCTCGGCCAGTCCCGGGCCAGGATTTGCTGCGCCGCATCCCGCGGTGATCTCAGCGTCAGCAGGGCAAAGGAGGCCAGCGCATTCATGGCTTGGCCCAATAGCCCTGGACCATGCCGGATACCCAGAACCAGAAGAACACGGCGCACCAAAGTGCCCCCACCAGGTTCAATGCAGCGCCGGGGCCGATGAAACCGGCCACCAGACCGTTCAGCAGCATCAGCGGGCTGGCCGCCAGGAAAGCCCAGAACAAAGCCAGCCGCGCACGGTAGGCATCGCCCTGCCCGCCCATGGCGCGCGCAATCCAATGGGCAACCAGCGCCAACACATACAGCAGCAGCGGCGCGATGAAGACCAGCGCCAGCAGTGATCCGCCCAGCAGCATGTTCAGCTCCTGGCCGGTCAGATGCGCCTCGCGCGCCAGTTTCGGCATCTGCGCCACAAAGGTCAGCACGCAGCCTGCAATCAGGAACACCAGCAGCCGGTCCTCGCGGGCGCCCATGCTCAGAAGCCGCGCAAAAACCTTGCGCGGCCCCCTGTAGGTCGCCGGGATATCCGTGGTGACGGACATCAGCGGCGCCGGGCCAGCCAGCCTTCGAGGCGGGAGACGATGTCGGCCGCGATCTCGGGGTCCTCGATCTCGTCCACCGCTTCGGCCAGGAAGGCCAGCGTCATGAGGTCGGTCGCATCCGCCTTGTCCACACCGCGCGAACGCAGGTAGAACAGGCCTTCCTCGTCGATGGCGCCGGAGGTGGAACCGTGCGAGCAAGCCACGTCGTCGGCGTAGATCTCCAGCTCAGGCTTTGCCAGGAACTGGCTGTCGTCGTCCAGCAGCAGCGACTGGGAAATCTGATATCCGTCAGTCTTTTGCGCGCCTTCCTTCACCAGGATCTTGCCCTGGAACACGCCGGTGGCACCGTTGCGCAGCACCTTCTTGAACACCTGGCGGCTTTCGCAGTTCACCGCGTCATGGGTGATGAACACGGTGTCATCGTGATGGAAGTCGCCATCGCCAACACAAGCGCCTGCGATATGGGCCACGGCGTCATCGCCGGTCAGCTCGATCACCGCCTCGTTGCGGGTCAGCACGCCGTTCACGGTCAATGTGAAGGACTTGAACACAGATTCTGTGCCCAGACGGGCAAACAGATGAGTAGCCGCGCGGCGCTCGTGGTCGCGGCCCTGGGCGCGCACCAGGTGCATCTTGCCGCCATCGGCAATGTCGATCTCCATGCACTTGTTGAAGCGCGAAGCAGCCGGGCCGTTCTCCAGGACCGTCACCTCGGCATCGCTTTCCACGCGGATCACGTGATGCAGGATCGCGTCGGAGTTTTCGTCCGAATGCACATAGGTGAAGTTGATCGGCTTGGAGACCTTGCCGGTCACCCGGATCGCCACGCCATCGGTGGCAAAGGCGGTGTTCAGCGCCGCCAGCGGGCGTTCCACCGGGGTCTGGCCGCGCGCCTCGAGAACGCCATACAGGTCCTTGGCCCAGTGAATATCCTTGCAGCAGATATCCTCGATCCGGTCGATGGTCAGACCTTCGAGGTCCAGATCATCAGAGGCTTCGGCGTCAAACACGCCATCCACAAAGACGATATTCAGGCGCTCAAAGGCGTTGAACATCGGATCTTCTTCAGCATGGAACACAGCCGCCTTGGGTGCCTCGGCCTGCACCAGGGTGTCCGGCTTGGTGTATTTCCAGTATTCATCGCGGCGCGACGGCAGGCCCATGGTCTGCACCCGGGACAGCGCTGCCTGGCGGGCCGCCTTGAGGCAGCCGCTTTCCGGCAGGGTCAGCGCCATCAGCCGTGCTTGGGTTGCGCTTTGCTTGACTTCGGCCAGGGCCATTTACGCCTCCTCTGCCAGAATGCCGGCGTAGCCGTTGTTCTCGACTTCCAGCGCCAGCTCGGGGCCGCCGGTCTTGACGATGCGGCCGTTTGCCAGGATGTGCACCACGTCGGGTTTGATGTGGTCCAGAAGGCGCTGGTAGTGGGTAATCACCAGGAAACCGCGTCCCTCATCGCGCAGGGCGTTCACGCCTTCGGCCACCAGCTTCATCGCGTCAACGTCGAGGCCGGAGTCGGTCTCGTCCAGGATGCACAGCTTCGGCTCCAGCATCGCCATCTGCAGGATCTCGTTGCGCTTCTTCTCACCGCCGGAGAAACCGACGTTGACCGGGCGCTTCAGCATTTCGGCGTCGATCTTGAGGGTCTTCGCCTTGGCGCGCACTTCCTTCAGGAAGTCGGAGGCCGACAGCTCTTCCTCGCCGCGGGCCTTACGCTGTGCGTTCACCGCGGTGCGCAGGAAAGTCATGTTGCCAACGCCGGGGATTTCCACCGGGTACTGGAACGCCAGGAACATGCCCGCAGCGGCGCGCTCTTCCGGCTCCAGCTCCAGGACATCTTCACCTTCCAGGGTGGCAGAGCCTTCGGTCACTTCATAGCCGTCACGGCCCGACAGCACGTAGGACAGGGTGGATTTGCCCGAACCGTTCGGCCCCATGATGGCATGCACCTTGCCGGCTTCGACCTTCAGGTCGACGCCTTTCAGGATCTGCTTTTCCTCGTCTTCCAGTTTGACGTGCAGGTTTTTGATTTCGAGCATTTTTTCCTCGTCTCACATGTCTTGCAGGCCTGCGGCCCGCGATATTCCCGTGGCCCGTCGGGGCCGCTTCATTCCTATCCCAGCACCACTGCGGTACCGCTGGCCGAGACCATCAGCATGGACTGCCCGACCACTTCATAATCCAGATCAACGCCCACCACGGCGTTTGCGCCCTTGGCCCGGGCACGGTCTTCCAGCTCTGCCAGCGCGGTTTCGCGCGCGTCCTGCAGCTTGCTTTCATACGCGCCGGAGCGGCCGCCGACGATATCGGTGATCGAAGCAAAAACATCGCGCACCACATTGGCGCCCATGATCGCCTCGCCCACCACGATGCCCTTGTATTCGGCAATCTGGTAGCCTTCGACGCTGTTGGTCGTTGTGACGATCATGCTCTTGCCTCCTTGCGGTGATGCCCAAGGGCCTGCCATCAGCCGACAGACCCTTCCAGCGAAATCGCAACCAGTTGCTGGGCTTCCATGGCAAACTCCATCGGCAGCGCCTGAAGCACGTCCTTGCAGAAGCCGTTCACCACCAGGGCCACTGCCTCTTCCTCATCCATGCCGCGCTGGCGGCAGTAGAACAGCTGGTCGTCGTCCACCTTGGAGGTGGTTGCCTCATGCTCCACGCGGGAGGAGTTGTTCTTGACCTCGATGTAAGGAACCGTGTGGGCGCCGCATTTGTCGCCGATCAGCAGCGAGTCACACTGGGTGTAGTTGCGCGAGTTCTTCGCCTTGGGGTGCATCGACACCAGACCGCGGTAGGTGTTCTGCGCCTTGCCGGCAGAGATGCCCTTGGACACGATGCGGGACTTGGTGTTCTTGCCCAGATGCACCATCTTCGTGCCGGTGTCGGCCTGCTGATAGTTGTTGGTGATCGCAATCGAGTAGAATTCGCCCTGGCTGTCGTCGCCGCGCAGGATGCAGGACGGGTATTTCCAGGTCACGGCCGAGCCGGTCTCGACCTGCGTCCACATCACCTTGGCGCGGTCGCCGCGGCAGTCAGCGCGTTTGGTCACGAAGTTGTAGATGCCGCCTTTGCCGTTCTCATCGCCCGGATACCAGTTCTGGACGGTCGAGTACTTCACCTCGGCGTCTTCCTCGACGATGATCTCCACCACCGCTGCATGCAGCTGCGAGGTGTCGCGCTGCGGTGCGGTGCAGCCTTCCAGGTAGCTCACATAGGAGCCCTTGTCGGCGATGATCAACGTGCGCTCAAACTGGCCGGTGTTTTCCGCGTTGATGCGGAAATAGGTCGACAGTTCCATCGGGCACCGCACGCCCGGCGGCACATAGACGAACGAGCCATCGGAGAACACGGCGGAGTTCAGCGTCGCGTAGAAATTGTCAGACACCGGAACCACAGAGCCCAGGTATTTCTTCACCAGCTCCGGGTGCTCTTTGATGGCTTCCGAGATCGAGCAGAAGATGACACCCGCTTCTTTCAGCTCTTTCTGGAAGGTGGTGCCCACGGAGACGGAGTCGAACACCGCGTCCACGGCGACCTTGCGGCCTTCTTCCGGGGTCTCGCCTGCGCCTTCGACTCCAGCCAGAATCATCTGCTCTTTCAGAGGGATGCCGAGTTTTTCGTAGGTCGCCAGCAGCTTGGGGTCGACCTCGTCCAGCGACTTGGGCTTCACTTCCATCGACTTGGGCCGGGCATAGTAATACTGGTCCTGGAAGTCGATCTCCGGGTAGTCGACCATCGCCCAGTCGGGCTCTTCCTTCTGGAGCCAGCGTTCATAAGCCGCCAGCCGCCATTCGGTCATCCATTCCGGTTCTTCGTTTTTTTCCGAGATCAGCCGGACGATATCCGGGGTCAGCCCTTTGGGGGCGTATTCCATCTCGATATCGGTTTCCCAGCCGTATTTGTAAGCGCCGCCTACTTCGCGGACCGCGTCCACGGTTTCCTGGTCAACACCTTCCTTGACTTGGGTCTGGTCCAAAGCGGCCATTGTCTTCTCCTCACTCACGCCGCGCGGGCGCGATGTTTCTTTTCTTTTTGCAGCCACGCATCGGCAAAGCGCAGCACATCTTCTTCCGTCGTCTGGGGCCCCAGCGACACGCGCACCGCGCCCTGTGCCGTAACCTCGTCATATCCCATTGCGGTCAGCACCGCGCTGGCGCGCACCTTGCCGCTGGAACAGGCGCTGCCGGCGCTGATCGCGAAGCCCGCAAGGTCCATCTGCATGACCTGGGTTTCGCCCTTCCAGCCCGGCGTTGCAAAACACAGGGTGTTCGGCAGCCGCTTCTGATCCTTCCCGACAAAAATAGTATGGCTTACGCCAGACACAAGCGCCTTTTCTAGAATATTTCTAAGTTCTGCAACCCTGTCCCAGACACCATTTGCCAGATCTTTTGCAGCCGCTTCAGCTGCGGCGCCGAAGCCCGCGATTCCAATGACATTTTCGGTGCCGGACCGGCGTCCCATTTCCTGGCCGCCGCCCTTAATCTGGGCCGGCAGATCGGTGCCGCGTTTCATCACCACGGCGCCGATGCCCTTGGGGCCGCCCAGTTTGTGCGCCGAAATCAGCGCCATCTGGGCGCCAAGCCAGTTGAACGCCACCGGCAGTTTTCCAAAGGCCTGGGTCGCATCCGTCACCGCCAGCCCCTCCGGCAGCGTCTGCACGATGCCGGTTTCTGAATTTGCCAGCTGCAATGTGGACTGAGCGGGATCGCCGATCTGAACCGCACCGTCGCCTGTCACCGGCAGGTCCTCGGCAGTCCAGGCGCGCACGGCATCATGCTCCACCGGCGCGCCATGAAGGCCGCGGCCGGCCAGAGCCAGCGCCGCGCCTTCGGTGGACCCGGAAGTAAACACGATATCTGCCCCATCCGCGCCAAATGCCGCGGCCACCTGCGCCCGCGCCTTCTCGACAAGAGCCTTGGCGGCCCGGCCCTCAGCATGCACCGACGACGGATTGCCGCAGATCTCCATCGCCGCAATCATCGCTGCCGTCGCCTCAGGGCGCAGCAGAGCAGTGGCATTGTGGTCGAGGTAAACACGTTTCATAGAGTCATCTTTTCGCGGGCAACTGCCGCGTCATAAGGGGTTTTGTACAAATCTGCAAAGGCCTCGGCGTAATCCAGACGAAGCTGGTAACTGTAACCAGGCTGCAGGAAATACGGTGCCTGTCCTGCGGTGTCCTCAAACATCCGAATGAGTAAGTGACCGGGCACCTCGATGTGAGCTTTCGCCGGCCCAGCCAAGACGTTGTACATCCGGCCCCAAAAATGGCGCGACCGCTCCCATGCTTCCCGCGCCATGGCAGTCTTCCGAAACAGAAAAATGTAAACATCAACGGCCGTCATCCCGGCGAAGGCCAGACGCTCTATCCGGGCGCCCCGCCCGGCTTGATCGCTTCCTTTGACTTGGTACCGGTCCACAGACGCCACCGTCCCGAGCTTGGGTGCCAGCGCACCAAAGGCTTCGAAAGCTTCTTGGCTTTGTACGGACAGATCGATTCCATCCAATCCGCAGATAGCGGGATATTGGGAGAAATCCGGGTTCACTGTCAGTCGTCCACCACCGCAAACAGGCTGGGCACCGCCGGGCACGGCGCCAGGTCATTCTTAATCACATCCGACAGCCGGGTTTGGTGCAGGAATACATAGACATGCGCGCTCAGCCCCTCCCACAGGCGGTTGGTCAGCGATTGCGCGCGGCTGCCGGACAAGGCACCGGACGCCCCTGCCCCCTTGTGCATGGCATCTACCGTTTCATCGACCGCCGACAGCACGTCCACCACCCGCACCTCTGATGGCGGCATGGCAAGGCGGTAGCCGCCGCCAGGGCCGCGCACCGACTCGACCAGCCCGGCGCGGCGCAGTTTGACAAACAACTGCTCAAGGTAAGGGAGCGAGATGTCTTGACGCTTGGAAATGTCGCCCAGCGGCACCAGATCGCCCTGCGGCTGCAGCGCGATATCCGCCAGCGCAACCATCGCATAGCGCCCTTTGGTGGAAAGCTTCATATTTTACCCCTCGAAACCAGGGCGCGAGTGCGAAAACATTGACCTTCCCTCCGACTGTGCGTATCTCAGCCTGACGGTGTATGGCGAGGCCAGCGCCCGTGATTAGAACTGTTCTAAGATGCCTGACCGAACCCGTCAAGTATTCTGCCGGCAGACCCGACAACGAGAGTAGGATTTAAACCGCCCATGCCCGAGGTCATCTTTCCTGGACCCGAAGGCCGCCTCGAAGGCCGCTATCACCCGCAAAAAGAAAAAGACGCCCCGATCGCCATTGTGCTGCATCCGCATCCGCAATTCGGCGGCACCATGAACAACAAGGTGGTCTACAACCTCCATTATGCGTTCTACAACATGGGCTTCACGGTTCTGCGGTTCAACTTCCGCGGCGTCGGCCGCAGCCAGGGCGAATACGACCAGGGCGTGGGTGAGCTGTCGGATGCTGCCTCGGCACTGGATTACCTGCAGTCGATGAACTCCAACTCCAAGCATTGCTGGGTTGCGGGCTTCTCCTTCGGCGCCTGGATCGGCATGCAGCTCTTGATGCGCCGCCCGGAAATCACCGGCTTCATCTCGGTTGCGCCGCCGGCCAACATGTATGACTTCTCGTTCCTGGCGCCCTGCCCGTCCTCCGGACTGATCATCAACGGCACCGCCGACCGCGTGGCGCCGCCCGCGGACACCGCAAGCCTGGTCAGCAAGCTGCATGAGCAGAAGGGCATCACCATCACCCATACCGAGGTGGAGGGGGCGGACCACTTCTTCCAGGAGCCGCATATGGACACGATGATCGGCACCGTGACCGACTACGTGAAGCGCCGCCTGACGGAGAATACCCGCTGATGAGCAGCTCCATCGAAACGCTGGCCCAAAAACTGGCGGTCGATACTCTCAAGGTTCAGGACGCCAGCGGCGAAGAGCGGCTGTATGTGGAGGTGGGCCAGGTGCTTGGTGCCGCCTCCCAGTCGCTAGAAGAGGCGTTCCTGACTGAAATCCGCGTACGTCTGGCGGAACGCAAGGCGCGTGACTTTCTCAACAAGAAAGTCGCCGAGCTTCAGGCGCAGCTTGGCGCCAAAGGTGAGGCGTGAGCGCCCGCCTGGAGGCGCAGTTCGCCTTTCTGCTGGAAGCCGACAAGCTCCGCCGGGTTGAACGCCAGAACCTGATCCTCGATTGCAGCCGCTGCGAAAATTCGGCCGAGCACAGCTGGCACCTAGCGCTTTATGCGCTGGTTCTGGCCCCCTTCGCCGCGCCTGGCGTGGATGTGTTCCGCGCCATCCGGATGCTGCTGCTGCACGATCTGGTCGAGATCGACGCAGGCGACCATCCGATTACCGGTGAAGTCGACTGGGACGCGGTGGCACAGGCGGAACAGGCGGCTGCCCAGCGGCTGTTCGGGTTGCTGCCAGCGGATCAAGGCGCCGAGTTCCTGTCCTTGTGGCACGAGTTCGAAGCAGCCGAGAGCCCCGATGCGCAATTTGCCAAGCGGGTGGACCACTGCCAGCCGATCTTTCAGACGCTTTACGGAGCCCGGCCTCTGGACTGGCATATCGATGTTGTCCGGCAGAACCTGTTCGGCGGCCGCGCAGCCGCACTGGAACAGCACCTGCCGGAAGCCTTCCACCACGCCCTGTCGCTGCTGGGCGAGGACACCGGCTATGACTGCAGCCGCTTGACCGCCCGCCTGCCCTTCCTCAATGAGGCCGACAAGCTGAAGCTGGTCACCCGCGCCTCCAAGCTCGGCGACGGCTCACGGCATGAAAACTCGGCCGAGCACAGCTGGCATATAATGCTTTATGCCTGGGTGCTGTCAGAACACAGCACCGGGACAGTCGAGGTCGACCGGGTGTTGCAAATGTTGCTGCTGCATGACCTGGTGGAGATCGACGCTGGCGATGCACCGATCCACGGGGTGGTTGACCCCGCAGCCCTTGCCGCCTTGGCCGCCGAGGAACTTGCTGCCGCCGACCGCCTTTTCGGCTTGCTGCCTGCGGATCACGGCACGCCCATGCGGGCAATCTGGGAAGAGTTCGAGGCCGCGGAAAGCCCGGACGCCGTATTTGCCAAATCCATCGACCGGGTGCAGCCGGTGCTGTTGAATCTGCTGAACGGCGGCGGCAGCTGGGTCGATTATGACGTGAGCCTGCCGCAGCTGGACGCCCGCGTCGGCGGCAAGGTCAGCCGCGGCGCGCCAGAGGTCTGGACCTATGTCCGGGCGCAAGTCGAAACCTGGTTCCGCGAGGCCGGGCGCCTGTAAAGGACTGTGAGCCCCTCCGGCGGGGCTGCACATCACTCCAGAAACGGTTGAAACGGCTGGGTTTCCGCGCCTTCCGGCGTCAGCGTCAGAAATTCTCCCGGCTTCAGCACATTCCAGGCCTCTCCAGTGTCTTCCAGCGGCTCCGAGACCACCGCCCAGCCCCTCATGCTCTGGCTCCAGCGGTAGTAGAGCGACGGCGCAATGCTGTCAGAGGAATAGCGCGCGGCAAAGAGCGTCCTTCCATCCGACATCGCCGCCGAAAGCCGCATGTGCGGCGTAGTCCCGCGCGTCCGGGACAAACCCTCCATCCGGGCAACAGCCCGTTCCAGCGCCCCCTTGGGGTCTGCATCCAGGCCCTCGCGCAGGGCCAGCAGAAACAGTACTTCGCTGTCGGTGGCGCCCCTGCGGTGCTCATACAGTTCATCGGGAATGCACATGTCGGCGTGGCGGCGGAACTTCTCGAAACCGCCGACCTGACCGTTGTGCATGAAGCTCCACCTGCCGGCTGTAAAAGGATGGCAGTTGTTGCGGCTGGTGGCGGAACCGGTGGAGGCCCGCACATGCGCCAGGAACAGCCCGGATTGCACCTGATGCACCAGCGCCCGCAGGTTACAGTCCGACCAGGCCGGATAGACATCACGGTACAGCCCCGGCTCAGGCCGCTGGCCGTACCAGGCAATACCAAACCCGTCGCCATTTGTGGCGGTCTTGCATTCCACCGCTTTTTGGCTTTGCGCGATCAGCGAATGCGCCGGTGTTGATATGATGTCCTCCAAGAAGACGTCGGCACCCGTGTATGCAGCCCAGCGGCACATGCGGCAATCCCCATTCCATTTCCGGGAATCAGATCAGCGTTTCAATCCAGCCCCCATTATTGGGACAACCTCCTAGGAATTCACCAATACACAGTCCAGTGTGCCCGCGCACAATGACGTGTTCATTCGCCTCCGTTTGC
Organism: Leisingera sp. JC11; assembly: GCF_040704725.1. Lineage (NCBI taxonomy): Bacteria > Pseudomonadati > Pseudomonadota > Alphaproteobacteria > Rhodobacterales > Roseobacteraceae > Leisingera > Leisingera sp. JC11. Next base: position 64,188 of record NZ_JBFCVS010000010.1, on the reverse strand, counting down.
GGAATCCAGCCTGCCTGTGCCGCATCGGGACTTCCCCGGACTGAATAGATCGGGTAGGCGGGAAGTCAGACCAGCGGGTTTGCCCGCGGCAAGCGCTTAAGGGAGGCTGAGATGCCGGTTCACTACGTCTACCTGATTATTGCGGTGGCAGCGGAAACCATCGGCACCACGGCACTGCAGGCCAGCCAGCAGTTCAGCAGGCTTGGCCCCTCGCTGATTGTCCTCGTCGCATATGCCTTCTCTTTCTACATGATGGGGCTGACCCTCAAATTCATGCCGGTGGGCATCGTCTACGCCATCTGGTCCGGCCTCGGGATCCTGCTGATCGCGGTGATCGCCTTCATCGTGTTCGGCCAGAAGCTGGACCTGCCTGCCATCCTCGGCATGGTGCTGATCATGTCGGGCATCGTCATAATCCACCTGTTTTCCAAGTCCTCGGGCCACTGATCCGCATTTGCGGGGCTCTCCAGCGGTTTTTCTCTGGCCTTTGTTCGGGGTTCGGGCTATGCGCGGCCCAACTTCCTTACAAAGGCGAACGTCATGGATATGCGCAACATTGCGATCATTGCTCACGTTGACCACGGCAAGACCACCCTGGTTGACGAGCTGCTGAAACAGTCCGGCGCCTTCCGCGAAAACCAGGCAGTGGCGGAACGCGCCATGGACAGCAACGATCTGGAGCGCGAGCGCGGTATCACCATTTTTGCCAAGCCGACCTCGGTCGAGTGGAACGGCACCCGCATCAACATCGTCGACACCCCCGGCCACGCCGACTTCGGCGGCGAGGTGGAGCGGATCCTGTCGATGGTGGACGGTGTGGTTTTGCTGGTGGACGCAGCCGAAGGCCCGATGCCGCAGACCAAGTTCGTGACCTCCAAGGCGCTGGCGCTGGGCCTGCGCCCGATCGTGGTTCTGAACAAGGTGGACAAGCCGGACGCCGAACCCGACCGTGCGCTGGACGAATGCTTTGACCTGTTTGCCTCGCTCGACGCCACCGAAGACCAGCTGGACTTCCCGCATATGTACGCATCCGGCCGTTCCGGCTGGGCTGATGCGGAACTGGATGGTCCGCGCAAGGACCTGCACGCGCTGTTCAACCTGATCGTGAACCACGTGCCGGAACCCAAGCAGATCAAACGCCAGGACGACGATTTCCGGATGCTGGCCACCACGCTGGGCAGCGACCCGTTTGTCGGCCGCATCCTGACCGGCCGCGTAGAATCCGGCAAGCTCAAGGTCGGCGCCACCGTGCAGGCGATCTCCCGCATCGGCCAGAAGATCGAACAGTTCCGCGTCACCAAGATCCAGGCCTTCCGCGGCTTGGCCCAGCAAGACATCGAAGAAGCGCAGGCAGGCGACATCGTCTCCATCGCCGGCATGTCCAAGGCCACCGTGGCCGATACCATCTGCGCGCTGGCCGTGGATGAGCCGCTGGACGCGCAGCCGATCGACCCGCCGACCATCACCGTGACCTTCGGCATCAACGACAGCCCTCTCGCGGGGCGCGACGGCAAGAAGGTGCAGTCCCGCGTCATCCGCGACCGCCTGATGAAAGAGGCCGAAAGCAACGTCGCCATCAAGATCCAGGACACCCCCGGCGGCGAAGCGTTCGAGGTTTCCGGCCGCGGCGAACTGCAGATGGGCGTTCTGATCGAGAACATGCGCCGCGAAGGCTTCGAGCTGTCGATCTCCCGCCCGCAGGTGATCATGAAGGAAGTCGACGGCGTCCGCATGGAGCCGATCGAAGAAGCCACCATCGACGTCGATGACGAATACTCCGGCGCGGTGATCGAGAAGCTGACCGGCGCCCGCAAGGGTGAGCTGGTCGAGATGAAGCCCGCAGGCGCAGGCAAGACCCGCATCATCGCCCACGTCCCCTCGCGCGGGCTGATCGGTTATCACGGCGAGTTCCTGACCGACACCCGCGGCACCGGCGTGCTGAACCGCGTGTTCCACGGCTGGGCCCCGCACAAGGGCGCAATCCCGGGCCGCCGTGCCGGCGTGCTGATCTCGATGGAGAACGGCCAATCGGTGGCATACGCCCTGTGGAACCTGGAAGAACGCGGCAAGATGTTCATCGGTCCGCAGGCTGACATCTATACCGGCATGATCATTGGTGAGCATTCGCGCGACAACGACCTGGAAGTGAACCCGCTGAAGGGCAAGAAGCTCACCAACGTGCGCGCCTCCGGCTCCGACGACGCGGTACGCCTGACCCCGCCGACCGTCTATTCGCTGGAAGAGGCGATCGCCTATATCAACGACGACGAGCTGGTTGAGGTGACACCGAACAACGTGCGCCTGCGCAAGCGCTACCTGGACCCGCATGAGCGCAAGCGGATGTCCAAGGCCGCAAGCTGATCCAGATCCAAAAGGCCGCCCTAGGGCGGCCTTTTCCGTTTCCGCCGCCGCGTGTTAGCCTGCGCCAAACGCGGAGGGCTCAAATGCGGAAACTTCAAGTTCAGGGCGTGCACCACATCACGCTGACCGGCGCGGGCAGGCAGACGTCAATCGACTTCTGGGAGGGGGTGCTGGGCATGCCCTTCATCTTCGACCAGCCCAATCTCGATAACCCGGACGAAGGCCACCTGTATTTCGATCCCGGCGACGGGCGCCTGATCACTGTCTTTACCGATGAAACCCGCACGGCAGACCCCAGCCGCACCCCCACAGAGCCCGGCTGCGTGCACCACCTTGCTTTCAATGTCAGCAAGGCCGCGTTCTCACAGGCAGTGACGCGCCTGGACGAACGCGGCATCAGCCATTCCGGCCCCAAGGACCGCGGCTTCATGGATTCGATCTATTTCAAGGATCCGATGGGCCTCCTGATCGAACTCGCCTGCTACCGGTTCGAACCGCCCGCTTTTTGCAGCCATGCCGACGTCATGATCGAGGCGCACAGGATCCGCGTCGAACGCGGCGACTACAACATTCAGGAGGAACACCTGGCCGACGCCATCGAAACCCTGGTGGCACGCCGCCAGTCCAGCCTGTCGGAAGACCGTTCCGCCAAAAATCCCTACTGAAAAGGGCGCAGCAGCACCGCGCCCCTTTCATCTTTCCGTGAAATACTCAAACGGCGGACCGCTTGCCCGGCGCGCAGGCCCCTACTCGCTGGTCTCGACCACCATCAGCTCGCGCTCGGAAGCGCCGCGCGCGTGGTCCAGCGCTTCCTGGTATTCCGGGCTGTGGTAACAATCGACGGCAGCTTCAACGCTCGGGAACCTGGCCACAACATTGCGCGGCCGCTCCTTGCCTTCCAGCTGCACGAACCGGCCGCCGCGGGCAATAAACTCGCCGCCATGCTTGGCGATGGCCGGGCCTGCCAGTTCGGCATATTTGCCATAGGCGTCGGCGTCGGTAACGGTCACATGTGCAATCCAAAGTGCGGGCATCGGAGCCTCCCAGTTTCATGATCTTTCCGGCAGCTTAGGCAGATTGCCGGAAAGACCAAGTGTTTTTTGACCAAATGGTCAACCAGCCAGCAGTGCCTCCGCGGCCTTGATGGCCTCCTCGGCGCCGGAGAAGTCCTTGCCGCCGCCCTGGGCCATATCCGGACGGCCGCCGCCGCCCTTGCCGCCCACGGCCGGAACCGCGGCCTTGAGCACATCGACAGCTGAGATGTCGCCGGTCAGATCGTCGGTGACACCAGCGGCCACGGCCACCTTGCCGTCTTCCTCGGCGATCAGCAGGATCACACCAGAGCCGATGTTTTGCTTGTGCTTGTCGATCAGGCCGCGCAGGTCCTTGCCGGACACGCCCTGAAGCGCCTGGGCCAGGAACTTCTTGCCGTTCACGTCCTTGGCCTCAGCACCGCCGCCGGAACCGCCGCCCATGGCGATCTGCTGCTTGAGATTGGAGATCTCGTTCTGCAGCGCCTTGCGTTCGTCCATCATCGCCTTGAGGCGGTCCAAGACCTCCGCAGGTTGCGCCTTCAACGCGCCAGCGACCTCAGCCATCCGGCCTGCTTCGCGCTCCAGGTGCTCCACCGCCGCAGCACCGGTCAGCGCCTCGATCCGGCGCACGCCGGCAGAGGACGCGCTATCGCCTAGGATCACGAAGGTGCCGATGTCGCCGGTCTGCTTCACATGGGTGCCGCCGCACAGCTCGATCGAGTAGGTATCGCCGTCGTGGCCCTTGCCGGTCTGTGCACGGCCCATGGAGACAACGCGGACCTCTTCGCCGTATTTCTCGCCGAACAGCGCCTGGGCGCCCAGCTCGCGCGCATCATCCGGGGTCATGATCCGGGTGGAGACCGGCGTGTTCTGCCGAATGAAATCATTCACTTCCGAGCCGACTTTGGCCAGTTCATCCGCGCTCATCGCCTTGTTGTGGCTGAAGTCGAACCGCAGGCGGTCCTCGGCGTTCAACGAGCCCTTCTGCGCCACATGTTCCCCCAGCGCGTTGCGCAGCGCCTCGTGAAGCAGGTGGGTGGCCGAATGGTTGGCTCGGATCTTGCTGCGGCGCGCGTGATCCACTTCCATCGCCGCGCCCTTACCAACGGCAATCTCGCCCTCGGTCACTTCGGCGATGTGCAGGAACAGGCCCTCCACCTTCTTGGTGTCGGTGATGCGGGCCGCGCCGCCCTCAACAGTCAGCACACCGGTGTCGCCCACCTGGCCGCCGCTTTCGCCATAGAACGGCGTCTGGTTCAGGATCACCTGCACCGTGTCGCCCTTGACTGCAGACTGCAGCTGCGCACCGTCCTTGACGATGGCCACGATCTGGCCCTCGGCCTTCTCGGTTTCATAGCCCAGGAAATCAGTGGTGCCGGCTGCGTCAACAATGTCGAAGTAGACCTTCACGTCCGCCGCTTCGCCCAGCCCAATGCCGCCAGCGCGGGACTTCTCTTTCTGCTCTTTCATTGCAGCGTCGAAACCATCGGTGTCGACCTCGATCTCCTTGGCGCGCAAAGCGTCCTGGGTCAGGTCGAGCGGAAAGCCGTAGGTGTCATACAGCTTGAACGCGGTTTCGCCTGGCAGCACGTCGCCCTTGCCCAGATCGGCAGAGGCTTCGTCCAACAGTTTCAGGCCGCGGTCCAGGGTTTTGAGGAAGCGGGTTTCTTCCTGCTCAAATGTCTCTTCGATCAGGGCCTGGCCTTGGCCAAGCTCCGGATAGGCCGCACCCATTTTCTGGACCAGCGACGGCACCAGCTTGTGCATCACCGGATCGGTGGCGCCCAAGAGCGAGGCATGGCGCATCGCGCGGCGCATGATCCGGCGCAGCACATAGCCGCGGCCTTCGTTCGAGGGCAGCACGCCTTCCGCGATCAGGAAGGAGCAGGAGCGCAGGTGGTCGGCAATCACCCGGTGATGCACGTTCTGGTCGCCAAACGGATCGGTGTTGGTGACATTTGCCGAGGCTTCGATCAGCGATTTGAACAGATCGGTTTCATAGTTGTCGTGGGTGCCCTGCAGCAGTGCAGCAATCCGCTCCAGCCCCATGCCGGTGTCGATGGACTGCATCTCCAGATCCACCATCGAGCCGTCCGCGAACTTCTCGTTCTGCATGAAGACAAGGTTCCAGATCTCGATGAACCGGTCGCCGTCTTCCTCCGGCGAGCCCGGAGGGCCGCCCCAGATGTGGTCGCCGTGGTCATAGAAGATCTCAGTGCAGGGACCGCAGGGGCCGGTGTCGCCCATTTGCCAGAAGTTGTCCGAGGTCGCGATCCGGATGATCCGCTCCTCCGGCACGCCCATCTTCTTCCAGATGTCAAAGGCTTCGTCATCGGTGTGATAGACGGTGGTGTAAAGCCGGTCCTTCGGAATGTCGAATTCCTTGGTGATCAGTTCCCAGGCAAAGGGGATCGCCTCATGCTTGAAATAATCGCCAAAGGAGAAGTTGCCGAGCATCTCGAAGAACGTATGGTGGCGCGCGGTATAGCCGACGTTGTCGAGGTCGTTGTGCTTGCCGCCGGCGCGCACGCATTTCTGCGAGGTGGTGGCGCGCTTGTAGTCGCGGGTTTCCACACCGGTGAAACAGTTCTTGAACTGGACCATGCCCGAGTTGGTGAACATCAGGGTGGGGTCGTTGCGCGGCACCAGCGGGCTGGAGTCGACAACTTCGTGCCCCTGTTTGGCAAAGTAGTTCAGAAAGGTTGAGCGGATATCGTTGAGCGTCGGCATGTGCGGGATCTCTTGCGGGCTTAAAACAAGCGTTCCGGGCAGGTTTAACCGTCCGCCTGCGCACTGTCCACAGCGGGAAGCGGCATGGTTCCATGAAAAAGGGCGCAGCTCGCGCCACGCCCTTACCGTTTCCGGTTTTGATCAGATTTTCCAGCGCTTAGGCTTCAAGGATATCGTCCGCATCGTCCGTTTCCGGGCGCTCGAACTCCAGCCCGTGCGACGCACGGATCTTGTCCTCGATGTCAAAGGCAATGGCCGGGTTTTCCTTCAGGAAGGTCTTGGCGTTTTCCCGCCCCTGTCCGATCCGCTCATCCCCGTAGGAGAACCAGGCACCGGACTTGTTGACGACACCGGCCGCCACGCCCAGGTCCAGCAGTTCGCCCATCTTGGAAATGCCTTCGCCGTACATGATGTCGAATTCCACCTGCTTGAACGGCGGCGCTACCTTGTTCTTCACCACCTTGACGCGGGTTGCGTTGCCGACCACCTCGTCCCGGTCCTTGATCGAGCCGATGCGGCGGATGTCCAGACGGACGGAGGAGTAGAATTTCAGCGCGTTGCCGCCGGTGGTGGTTTCCGGGGAGCCGAACATCACGCCGATCTTCATGCGGATCTGGTTGATGAAGATCACCATGCATTTGGAGCGGCTGATGGAGCCGGTCAGCTTGCGCATTGCCTGGCTCATCAGGCGGGCCTGCACGCCGACGTTGCTGTCGCCCATGTCGCCCTCAAGCTCGGATTTCGGGGTCAGTGCGGCCACCGAGTCGACGATCACCATGTTGACCGCGCCGGAGCGTACCAGCGTGTCGGTGATTTCCAGCGCCTGCTCGCCGGTGTCAGGCTGCGAAATCAGCAGCTCATCCAGATCGACGCCCAGCTTGGCCGCGTACTGCGGGTCCAGCGCGTGTTCCGCGTCGACAAAGGCGCAGACGCCACCCTTCTTCTGCTGTTCCGCAATGCAGTGCAGGGTCAGCGTGGTCTTGCCCGAGCTTTCCGGGCCGTAGATTTCGATGATCCGCCCCATCGGCAGGCCGCCGATCCCCAGCGCGATGTCCAGGCCCAGAGAGCCGGTCGAGCTCGCCTCGATCTCCTGCATGGCATTGCCATCGCCGAGCTTCATGATGGAGCCCTTGCCGAACTGCCGCTCAATCTGGGCAAGCGCGCTGTCCAGCGCCTTTTGCTTGTCACCGCTTACTTTATTTTTCATGGTCAAAAGATCCGCCATAGTCCCTTGTCCTTTTCTATGTGTCACACACCGGGGCGCGCGGCAATCACTGCTTTGTTCACCTCTTGTTCCTTATGAGATCAAAAAGAGAACATTGCAACAAGTTTCTGGTGTACCCAGTTCGGGACCGGGATGTTAAAGAATGGTTTATGGTTAATCAGCAGCAAGAAATTTTACCGGGCAGTTAACGGAATGATGATATTTTTCAAGGAACGGCTGGCACTGCTGTCCGTTCCCAAGACTGGCACCACCGCGTTTCAGGCAGCCCTGCGCGACCGCGCCGATCTGGTGATCTCCGACCCGCCGGAGCTGAAACACGCGCCGCTCTACCGCTACAACCGCTGGATCCGGCCGATGTACGAGAAGGTCTGCGGTGCGGAACTGGAAGTCGCAGCCGTGATGCGCGAACCCGTCAGCTGGCTCGGCAGCTGGTACCGGTACCGTCAGCGGCCCGCGCTGGACGGCAAGCCCAACTCGACCAGGGATGTCAGTTTCGACGATTTCCTGCACGCCTACTGCAAGGGCAAGCCGCCCGCCTTTGCCAATGTCGGAAGCCAGGCCAAGTTCCTGGAGGCCCAGCCCAACGGGTGCAAGGTCAGCCATCTGTTCCGCTATGAGGATCCGGACGCACTGAAGCGGTTCCTGGAAGAGCGGCTGGACACGGAAATCCGTCTGGAACGCAAGAACGTCAGCCCGCAGGCGGACCTGACCCTCAGCCCCAATGCAGAGGCCCGCATCCGCCGCAAACGTGCAGAGGAGTTCGAACTTTACGGGACCATTCCCGCCCGCTGAAAGTAAAAGCCGCCGAAACCGGCGGCTTTTACTTTCCTTACTGTGCCTTAGTGCAACTGAGCGTGCACTGTCTCGGTCAACTGGTTGAGAGAGAAAGGCTTGGGCAGGAACACTGAATTCGGTACATCCGGCTCTGCCTCGCCAAAGGCGCCCTCGGCATAGCCGGAGACGAACACCACGCGGGTGTCCGGACGTTCCTTCAGCGCTTCGCGCACCCAGCTGGGGCCATCCATGCCCGGCATCACCACGTCGGTTACAAACACGTCCACCGTCAGCCCCGGGTCTTCCAGCGTGCGCAGCGCATCCTCGGCCGATTCCGCCTCCAGCACCGTGTAGCCGCGCATCCTGAGAGCACGGGACGCAAAGGCGCGCACCGGCGCCTCGTCCTCGACCAGCAGCACGACGCCCTCGCCGTGCTGAGCGGCCGCAGCCTTGTCAGCGGTTGCTTCCGGAACTTCGGCCGTCAGTTGTTCCGCCTGCTGCTTGTAGACAGGGAAGAACAAGGTGAACTGGGTGCCGTGGCCCTTCACAGAATCGACAAAGATATAGCCACCGGTCTGTTTGATAATGCCATAGGCCGTGGACAGGCCCAGCCCGGTCCCTTCCCCCGTGCGCTTGGTGGTGTAGAAAGGTTCAAAAACCTTCTGCAGCTTGTCCGGGGCAATCCCGACGCCTTCGTCAGAGACCTTGACTGTCACCCAGTCGCCGGCCGGCACCGTTGCCCGGTTCCGCTCCAACGGTTTTTCCAGCGAGACAACTTCGGTTTCGACCCGGATCTCCCCGCCTTGCGGCATCGCATCGCGGGCATTCACCACCAGGTTCATCAGCACCTGCTCCAGCTGCCGCTTGTCGGCGCGGATCGACTTCATCACCGGATCATGGCTGAGGGTCAGGGTGACCTTTTCGCCAACCAGGCGGTTCAGCAGATGGGTCAGGTCGGACAGCGTGTCCCGCACATCCAGGGTTTCCGGCTGCAGGGTCTGCTTTCGCGAGAAGGCCAGAAGCTGACTCACCAGCGAGGCCGCCCGGTTGGCATTTTCATGGATCTGGATCAGGTCGCCATAGTCCTGGTCGCCTTGGTCGTGGCGCAACAGAAGCAGGTCGCAATGGCCGGAAATCGCCGTAAGCAGGTTGTTGAAATCATGCGCAACACCGCCCGCCAGCTGCCCGATCGCCTGCATTTTCTGGCTTTGGACAAACTGCGCCTCCAGCGTCTTCAGCTCTGTCGCGTCATTCAGAACCGCAATCAGCAGCGGTGTGCCTTCTTCCACCACGCGGGTAAGCGTGACCTGGACGAACACTTCCTTGTCCGAACGCGACAGCCGCAGGAACTCCGACTTGTTGGGCGCCAGCCCGTCCGCAGTGTCGCGCAGCCAGTCCGACATCGGACGCCCCAGCCCTTCCATCAGCTGGCCCAGCTTCAGGTTGGCGCAGCTCTCGACCCCAAGCAGCCGCAGCGCCATCCGGTTGCTGCTCAGGATCTCCCCCGTCGGCGCAACCTTGAGGAAGGGCACCGGCAGCGCCTCAAACCCGGCCTGTGCGGAGTCAAAACTGCTTTCGTCCACCTCCATCAGGAACAACTCACTGCGGCCTTGGGTGCGGTTTTGCTCGCTGACCAGCACCTGCACCGGCCCTTCTTTCGTGCTGAGCGTGTTGATCTGTCCCGGCAAAACCGGCAGCGCTGGAAACAAGCGGTCAGTGGATTTCACCCGTTCGCCGATCAGGCGGCGGGCAGCTTCGTTCATGAACAGAACCGCACCGGTGCGGCCCACCGTGATCATCGGAACCGGCAGCGCATCGGCACCCCGGCCATTGCCGCCGCGGTCCAGGATATCCTCCACCCGCCACAGGAAGCTGCCGCCGCTCATCTGATGCACGGCCAGCCGCACATGGCCGCGGCGGGTCACGATGTCCTCGCGCGCCGCGCCATCGACGCGGGCACGGCTCTGCAGCCGGTAGAGCACCGCAGAAGGATTGGCCAGGACCGAACGCAGCGTGCCCGCCAGCGTGTCGCGGCTGGCATCCTGAAACCGCTTCACCGCAGCGCCGTTGCAGGCGTGGATCATACCGTCATCATCGGTGACAAAACTGGGAGTTGCGTCCTTTTCGATGAAACCGGTCAGCAGTTCAGCCGCCATGGCGCGCGCATTCAGCCGCATCCGTGTCTGCAGCACCATCAGTGCTGCAACCGCGGCAAGCGTCAGCCCCACCATGATAAAACCGCGGCCCATCCAGTCAGGCAGCGGCAGCAGCCAGGGGCCTGTCATCAGCGTCACCGCCAGCAGAAATGTCGCCGCCAGCCTGGCGTGCTCAGGTGCGTAAACACGCAGTTCCGGAACGGAGGTGTCTTGGCGACCGGACATTACGGCTCCATGGTCAGTAGAGAATGCCGCCATAACGCGGCGGTTTAGGTTAAAACCACGTTAAGAAACACACAGGTTTACCGCCGAAACCCTAACAACCGCGTTTTGCGCGCGTCAACACGGCAACATAGAACCCGTCGGTGCCATCCTGCACTTGCCAGCCGTTCTGATCCGCCAGTTTCCACTCAGGGTTTTCTTCCGTAAACCGTTGAACCTTAGCGCTGTTTTCGCCTGTCAGCATAGAGCAGGTTGCATAGGCCAGTACCCCATCCGGCGTGACCAGTCCGGCGGCCTTACGCAGGATTTCCCCCTGAATACGTTGCAAATCCGCCAGCCCTTCGGCGGTCAGACGCCATTTGCCTTCCGGCGCCCTCCGCCAGGAGCCGGAACCGGAACAGGGCACGTCGCACAGAACCAGATCAAACGGCCCGGAGCGGGCCAGATCAGCGGTTGAAAGCAGCGTAACCTTTGCCGCTGCCCGTGCGGCACGTTCCGGCAGGTCCTTCATCCGCCTGGGGTCGGCATCATGCGCGAAACACTGGATACCAGCCTGGGCCACCATGGCAAGCGTCTTGCCGCCACCGCCTGCACAGTAGTCCAGAACCTTCATCCCGTCCTGCAAAGGCAGCCGCTCCGTCACGGCCTGGCTTGCCGCGTCCTGAAGCTCAACCAAGCCGTCCTGATAGGAATTGGCATTGCGTAGTTTGCGCGCGCCTTCAGTCACCTCCAGCGCGGTTGCCGCGGCCGGATGCGGCTGGGCGGCAATGCCCTCGGCAGCCAATGCCTTCACCGCCTGTTCAACAGTTCCGCGCGCAGTATTCACCCGCAGATGCACCGGCGCCCGGCTGCGCAAGGCCAGCGCCGCGGCTTCGGCCTTGCCTCCCAGGCTGCCGCGAAACTCCGGCCACAGCCAATCGGGAATATCCAGCGCCTCGGCGCCTTCGGGCGGCTCCGGGAACTGGCGTTCCGCGTCTGTCAGCGGCGCGGGCGCATGGCCCTGACCGGTGAAGAATTCATCCGGGTCCTGCCCCGCCTCCCGCAGCGCGCCCAGGATCAAGCCGCGCCCCGTGCGGGAACCGCCAAGCGCGGCGTGCGAGCGCAGGCAGCGCACGGCGCCAAACACATGGTCGCGCACCGCGGCCCGGTCCTTGGACCCGGCAAAACGGCTGCGGCGCCCCCAAGAGGTCAGCGCCTTTTCGGCAGGTTCCCCTGCCACCACCTGATCCAGGATTTCAATGGCCGCCTGCAGGCGGGCGGCGGGGGTCATGACCCTGCCCCGGTGTCACTTGCGGCCATCATGGTGTCAGCCCACCCGGTAATTCGGCGCTTCGCGGGTGATCTGCACGTCGTGGACGTGGCTTTCCTTCAGCCCCGCGCCGGTGATGCGGACAAAGTTGCAGTTCTTGCGCATCTCGTCGACGGTCGCACAGCCGGTATAGCCCATCGCTGCGCGCAGGCCGCCCACCAGCTGGTGGATCACAGCGCTGGCACCGCCCTTGTACGGCACCTGCCCCTCGATCCCTTCCGGCACCAGCTTGTCGCTGGCCGCGTCCTTCTGGAAATAGCGGTCGGCAGAGCCGCGCGCCATCGCGCCCATCGACCCCATGCCACGGTAGGACTTGAAGGAACGGCCCTGATAAAGGATCACCTCGCCCGGGCTTTCGTCGGTGCCGGCAATCATCGAGCCGACCATGGCGCAGGAGGCGCCGGCCGCTATCGCCTTGGCGAAGTCGCCGGAGAACTTGATGCCGCCGTCCGCAATCACCGGCACTTCGCCAGCCGCCGCGGCGCAATCCATGATCGCGGTCAGCTGCGGCACGCCAACGCCCGCCACCATGCGGGTGGTACAGATGGAGCCCGGGCCGATACCAACCTTGACCGCATCGGCGCCCGCGTCGATCAGCGCACGGGTGGCATCACCGGTGGCGACGTTACCGGCAATCACCTGAATTTTGCTGTACTGTGCCTTGATCCGCTTCACCGCGTCGATCACGCCCGCGGAATGTCCATGCGCAGTGTCCACCACCACAACGTCCACGCCTGCGTCGATCAGCGCCTCGGACCGCTCATACCCGCTGTCGCCGACGGAGCTGGCGGCAGCAACGCGCAGGCGGCCCAGTTCATCCTTGCAAGCAGTGGGGTTCAAAACCGCCTGCTCAGTATCCTTGAGGGTCAGAAGACCGGTCAGCTTGCCGTCCTTATCGGAAACCAGCAGCTTCTCAATCCGGCGCGCCTTCATCAGCGACTTGGCTTCTTCCAGATCGGCGGGCTCCTGCAGCATCGCAAGGTTGTCCGAGGTCATCATCACCGACACAGGGGTGCTGGCGTCGGTGGCAAAGCGCATGTCGCGGTTGGTGACGATGCCAACCACGCGGCCCGACCCATCGACAACCGGGAACCCGGTGACGCGGTAGCGCTCCTGCAGCGCCTGGGCGTCTGCCAGGGTCTGGTCCGCGGTCAGGGTGATGGGGTTGTAAACGATGCCGGAGACGAACCGCTTGACCCGGCGCACTTCGCGGGCCTGCTCTTCTGCATTCAGGTTCTTGTGAATGACGCCGATACCGCCAGCCTGCGCCATCGCAATCGCCATCCGTGACTCGGTCACGGTATCCATCGCTGAGCTCAGCAGCGGGATATTGAGGGCGATCGACTGGGTCACCCGCGTGCGCGTATCCGCCGTGTTGGGCAGAACGCTCGACGCGCCTGGCACCAGAAGAACATCATCAAAGGTGAGAGCCTCACGAATCTGCATTGGTCGTCCTCATGCATAACCCCGTTTGGCGGTGACCCTATTGCACAGAAACCACCGGGGGGAAAGAGGCCCGGGGCAAGAATTCCTGCACTGCAGCAAATCTTTGATGCGCAGATGATATGGGTCAAAGCGCGCAGTCCGGCGGAAGCTATCAATAAACTTGCAGAAATGATGCAGGATTTCGCCATGACCGGCCCTTTGAACGACATCACCATTCTGGACCTGACCCATGTTTTGGCCGGGCCATACTGTTCCATGATCCTGTCGGACCTTGGCGCCAAGGTGATCAAGGTGGAACGGCCGGGCACAGGCGACGACACTCGCGCCTTCCCGCCTTTCAAGAACGGACAAAGCGCCTATTTCGCCACCATCAACCACGGCAAGAAAAGCATTGCGCTGGATCTGAAAGCGCCCGTGGACCGGGAAATTTTCGAACGTCTGCTGGCCCGGGCAGACGTGCTGTTGGAAAACTACCGGCCCGGCGTGATGCAGCGGCTTGGCTACGGCTGGGAGAACCTGCACGCCCGGTTCCCGCGGCTGATCTATGGCGCGGTCTCGGGCTTTGGCCACACCGGTCCCGATGCCCTGAAGCCGGCCTATGATATGGTGGTGCAGGCGCGCGGCGGGGTGATGTCGATCACCGGAGAGAAGAACCGCGAGCCGGTGCGGGTCGGCGCCTCGATCGGCGATATCGTTGCCGGCATGTTTCTCGGCCACGGCATTCTCGCTGCGCTGCTGGATGTGCAGAAGACCGGCCAGGGCCGTTTCATCGACGTCGCCATGCTGGACAGCCAGCTGGCCCTGCTGGAGCACGCCATCGCCATCACCTCCGTCACCGGCGAGGCACCGCAGCCCTCCGGCGCGCGGCATCCGTCAATCACCCCGTTTGAGACCTTCCACGCCTCTGACGGGCTGTTCGTGATCGCGGCTGGCAACGACGCGCTGTTTTCCCGGCTCTGCGAGGCCCTGCAGCTGCCGCTGGCCGCGGACCCGCGCTTTGCCACCAACCCGGCGCGCTGCGAAAACGCGCGCCTCTTGAAGCGTTTGATCGAGGCGGTGACATTGGATCGGCCCAAAAACCACTGGATCGCCTTGCTCAGCGAGGCCGGAGTTCCAACCGGGCCGATTCAGACCGTGGATCAAGTATTGCAGGACCCGCAGATCCTTTCCCGCAACATGGTTGTCGACGTGCTGGGCGAGGACGGCCGTCCGCAAAACCTGTCCGCCGGCAATCCCATCAAAATGAGCGGTCTGGCGGATCCGGAAACCCGCCGCCCTGCCCCGCGGCTAGATGGCGACCGGGCAGGGATTCTGGCGTGGCTTGAGGAAGTTGAGGCGCAGACGGGCGGCTGACCTCAGGCCCGCCAAAAAACAGCATCCCAAAGTCATCAAATCTCGGAAAATGGCGCCGGCAGACGGGAAAATGCCGCCCATTGCCTTTCGCTTGCCGCAAAAGACCATATGCTCCGCCTAAATTGCGGAATGAGAAGGCCACAGGCATGACTGACGAACCCCTCGTTGTGTTTACCCCCTCCGGCAAGCGCGGGCGTTTCCCCGTGGGCACGCCGATCCTGACCGCCGCCCGGCAGCTTGGGGTCGATCTCGACTCGGTCTGCGGCGGCCGCGGGATCTGCTCAAAATGCCAGATCACCCCCTCTTACGGCGAATTCCCCAAGCACGGCGTGACCGTGGCCGAGGGCGCCCTGAGCGAGTGGAACAAGGTCGAGCAGCGCTACAAAGACAAGCGCGGCCTGATCGATGGCCGCCGCCTGGGCTGCCAGGCCACCGTGCAGGGCGACATCGTGATCGACGTGCCTCCGGAAAGCCAGGTCCACCGCCAGGTGGTGCGCAAACGCGCCGAGGCCCGCGACATCACCATGAACCCTTCCACCCGGCTTTACTATGTCGAGGTGGAAGAGCCCGACATGCACAAGCCGACCGGCGATATGGAGCGGCTGATCGAAGCGCTGGACGCCCAGTGGAACCTCAAAGGCGTCAAGACCGACCTCCATATCCTGAACGTGCTGCAGCCCGCCCTGCGCAAGGGCGGCTGGAAGGTGACCGTCGCCGTGCATCTCGGCGACGCCAGCCATCCGCCCAAGATCATGCACATCTGGCCCGGCTTCTATGAAGGCTCGATCTACGGCCTGGCGGTCGACCTTGGTTCCACCACTATCGCCGCGCATCTCTGCGATCTGCAAACCGGCGAGGTTGTCGCCTCCTCCGGCATCATGAACCCGCAGATCCGCTTTGGCGAAGACCTGATGAGCCGGGTGTCCTATTCCATGATGAACAAGGGCGGCGACCAGGAGATGACCCGCGCAGTGCGCGAGGGCATGAACGCGCTGTTCACCCAGATCGCGGCTGAGGCGGAGATCGACAAGGCGCTGATCGTCGATGCGGTTTTTGTCTGCAACCCGGTGATGCACCACCTGTTCCTCGGGATCGACCCGTTCGAACTGGGCCAGGCGCCGTTTGCGCTGGCGACTTCCAACGCGCTGGCGCTGCGGGCGAATGAGTTGGATCTGAACATCCACCCCGCTGCCCGCGTTTACCTGCTGCCCTGTATCGCCGGACACGTCGGTGCCGATGCCGCTGCGGTTGCACTGTCGGAAGCTCCGGACAAATCCGAAGACCTGGTGCTGGTCGTGGACGTCGGCACCAACGCGGAAATCCTGCTGGGCAACAAGGAAAAGGTCCTCGCCTGTTCCTCCCCCACCGGCCCCGCATTTGAGGGAGCGCAGATCTCCAGCGGCCAGCGCGCCGCCCCGGGGGCTATTGAGCGCGTGGAGATCAACCCGGTGACCAAGGAACCCCGCTTCCGGGTGATCGGCTCCGAAATCTGGTCTGACGAACAGGGCTTTGCCGAATCCATCGCCACCACCGGCATCACCGGCATCTGCGGCTCCGGCATCATCGAGGCGATTGCCGAGATGCGCCTGGCTGGCGTGCTGGACGCCTCCGGCCTAATCGGCTCCGCCGGGCAGACCGGCTCCGCCCGCTGCATCCAGGACGGCCGCACCAATGCCTACATGCTGTGGGACGGTTCCGCTGACGGCGGCCCGACCATCACCGTGACCAACCCGGATATCCGCGCCATCCAGATGGCCAAAGCCGCGCTCTACTCCGGCGCCCGCCTGCTGATGGACAAGTTCGGAGTCGACAAGGTCGACCGCGTGGTTCTGGCTGGTGCCTTCGGCGCGCATATCTCTGCCAAACACGCAATGGTGCTGGGCATGATCCCCGATTGCGTGCTGGATAAGGTCACTTCGGCCGGCAACGCCGCGGGCACCGGCGCCCGCATTGCGCTCCTGAATACCGAAGCCCGCGGCGAAATCGAGGAAACCGTGCGCCGGATCGAGAAGATCGAAACCGCCGTGGAACCCCGCTTCCAGGAGCATTTCGTCAATGCCTCGGCGATCCCGAACTCGGCCGAGCCCTTCCCGATCCTGGAAACCGTGGTGACCCTGCCGCAAGTGAACTTCAACACCGGCGGCGGCGAAGGCGAAGGCGCTGGAGGCGGCCGCCGCCGCCGCCGCCGCGGCTGATCCCGGCCCGGCAAGAATTTCGCTGCGGCGCCCTTGACCTTAGCGGCGCCGCGGCATAATCCTGCCTTCACAAGCGGGTATGGTGAAATGGTATCATGCGAGCTTCCCAAGCTTAAGGCGCGGGTTCGATTCCCGCTACCCGCTCCAGCCTCCTATATTTTTCAGACAGTTACTACGCATTGCGGTGGTCTTCCCGCCTGACCGCTGAGGCCGCGCGCGCCCCTGCTGTTTGTGGTAGACTGCCCCGGCAGGCCCGCATGTTAAGGGCTGCCAGTTTGGGAGGGTACCAGTATGACACGTCATTATTTCGCCGCCGCACTTCTGTGCGCCTTCAGCGCCGGAACCGCATCCGCAGGTACAACCTGGGAACAGGGTGGCACCGGAACGGGTATCGCAAGCAATACACCCACCGAAATTGCCGACGGCCACATGGTGATTCAGACCAGCAGCTCCTACGAGAATGTCGAAATGGAAGACGCAGAGCACCCGATGAACGGCGCCGCCGGGCCCTGCTTTGGCGCAGTCGAGGCTGCCCCGTCCGGAGTCACTGGCGGCGGCATCTGCGCCTTCACCGACAAGGTTGGCGAAAAAGTGGTGCTGCATTGGCATGCCGAAGGTATGGACGCCTCCGGCGCCCTGACCGGAAGCTGGAAGCTCAGCGGCGGAACAGGCCCCTGGTCCGGGGCGGAAGGCGGCGGCACCTTCTCGTCGCTGACAGATCCGGAAACCGGCAAGTTCGTCAACACCATCACCAGCAATGTGACGCTTCCCTGACACGGGCCGCGGGGCGATCACGCCCCGCCGCTTCTGCAACCTGCGTCAGTTACCGGCCTCGCGCACGAAATCAAGCAAGGCGCGGGTTGACCCATCTTTGCCCTCCGCGCTTTTCTCGCCAGCAACCAGCGGTGCCAGCGTGTTGGCCAGCTCCTTGCCCAGCTCCACGCCCCATTGGTCAAAGGAATTGATCCCAAGGATCACCCCTTCGACAAACACCCGGTGCTCGTAAAGGGCGATGATCTGGCCCAGCACATGCGGCGTCAGCTGCGGGTAGATCAGCGTGGTGGACGGCCGGTTGCCCGGGAACACCCGGTGCCGCGCTTGCCGCTCCAGTTCAGCGCCCTCATAACCCTTGGCCCGCATCAGCACGCAGGCTTCCTCCAGGCTGCGGCCGCGCATCAGCGCCTCGGACTGGGCCAGGCAGTTCGCCACCAGCAGCTTGTGGTGGTGCGCCAGCTCAGGCTCATGGCCCTTGGCCGCCACCAGGAACTCGGCCGGAATGACTGATGTGCCCTGATGCAGCAGCTGATAGAACGCATGCTGGCCGTTGGTCCCGGGCTCGCCCCAGACCACCGGGCCGGTCGGATACGGCAAAGGCGATCCATCCATTGCCACCGACTTACCGTTTGATTCCATCTCCAGCTGCTGCAGATAGGCGGGCAGCCGCCGCAGCCGCTGGTCATAAGGCAACACCGCGCGGGTCGGATAGCCGCAGACCTGATTGTGCCAGATCCCGGTCAGCGCCAGCATCACCGGCATGTTCTGCTGCCAGGGGGCGCTGCGGAAATGGTCATCCATCGACTTGCCGCCCGCCAGAAAGGCGCGGAAGTTCTCCGGCCCCACGGCCAGCATCACACTCAGTCCGATCGGCCCCCAGACCGAATAGCGCCCGCCGACCCAGTCCTCGAACCCGAACACATGCTTGCGCGGAATGCCAAAAGCTGCAGTTTCTTCCTCAGAGGTGGACAGGGCCAGGAACTGCTGCGCAGGGTCACCTCCGCCCGCCTCAATCCAGCGACGCGCGGTCGCCGCGTTGGTCATCGTCTCGATGGTGGTGAAGGTCTTAGAGGCAACAATCACCAAAGTTGTCTTGGGATCAATCCGTTGCAGGATGTCGTGAATGTGGGCGCCATCCACGTTGGAGACAAAATGGCAACGCGGTCCGTCATGATAGGGCGCCAAAGCCAGGGTCGCCATCACCGGCCCCAGATCGGAGCCACCAATGCCGATATTCACCACATCGGTAAAGGCGCCGCCCGGCCCTTGCATCTCACCGGAACGGACCCGGCCTGCCAAGGCCTCCATCCGCTCAACCGTCTTGCGCAGCGGTGCGCGGATGTCCCCGCCATCAACCAGCAGCTCCGGCCCGTCCGGGTCCCGCAACGCGGTGTGCAGAACCGCCCGCTGCTCGGTTTCGTTGATCCGCCCGCCCTGGAACATCGCTTCACGCTTGGCAGCAACATCCCGTTTTTCACACAAGGCCGTCAAAGCGCCCCGCACTTCGGGGGTGATCCGGGTCTTGGAATAATCAAACAGGAGATCCCCGAACCTGACGCTGAACCCCTCGGCCCGGTTCGGGTCCTTATCAAACAAATCAATGATATCCACACTGCACACATCGGAATGCAGCGTCTTCAAAACAGTGAGCATTTCTACCTTTCCTGAAATCAAGGCGCCCAATGGACAGATGCCTCGGACAGAACAGCCTGAATGGGTGCGCTTTCCGGCGGCAAGGACATCGCCTGCTCCAGCGCCTTGCGCTTGGCCTCGCCGAAGATCACCAAATGCTTGGCAATTGCCGCGTCCAGCACCCGCGCCGTCAGGCTGACCCGCGCTTCAGGCTGGCTGTCAGGCCGCATAACCGCCAGCGGCGGCGCGTCACCGGCCAGCGCTGCCTCTATCCCGGAAGCACCAGGAAACAGCGAGGCCGTATGCATGTCCTCGCCCATGCCCAGCAGCAGAACAGACAGCGGCAATTCCGGCACCACCCGGCTTTCGAGCTCTGCCAGCACCTCCTCCGGCTCGCGCTCCGGCACATGGAACGGCAGGAACTGCGCCTTTGCCGCCCGGTTCTGCAGCAACCTCTGGCGGATCATCGCCGCGTTGGAGCGGGCATGCTCCTGCGGCACCCAGCGCTCATCCGTTGCCATCACATGCACCCGGTCCCATTCGATGTCCGCGGCGCAGAGATCGTCGAAAATCAGCCCCGGCGTGGTGCCGCCCGCAACCGCGAACGACGCTGTGTCATGATGCAGAAGATGGGTTTTCAGATCCCCGGCAATCTCATTAGCGACTTCGATCGCCAGCATGTCCTGATCAGGGTATTCGTTGAATTTCATGGGTTTATCCCCCTCCATTCCCGCCCATCGCGGCGCATCAGCAAATCGGCATCCTCCGGGCCGGTGGTACCGCTAACGTAGGGTTTAGGCACATCGCCTCTGGATTTCCAGCCCTCAATTATCGGATCAGTCCAGGCCCAGGCTGCCTCAACCTCGTCCCCCCTCATAAACAACGTCTGGTTGCCGCGCACAACATCCATGATCAGCCGTTCATAAGCATCCGGCGGATCGCCGCCCTCCGGCCCCAGCGCCTCGGCAAAGCTCATGTCCAGCGGCACGTCGATCAGCCGCATGCCGCCCTGCCCCGGCTCCTTGATGGTCACGCTGAGGGTAATGCCCTCATTCGGCTGCAGGCGGATCTTCAGGTGGTTGGCATGGCGCCCGGCCTCCGCCCCGAAGATCGAATGCGGCGCGTCCTTGAACATCACGTTGATGATCGAGGACCGGTTCACCAGCCGCTTGCCGGTCCGCAGGTAGAACGGCGTGCCGGCCCACCGCCAATTGCTGATATGCGCCTTCAGCGCCACATAGCTCTCAGTCGTGCTGCGCGGGTTGCCGACCAGCCCGCGGTAGGACGGATGCGGTGCCTCCGGGTCCAGATTGGCCTGGTACTGGCCGCGCACGATGTGATGCGGCTCCACCGGGTCCAGCGCCCGGATCACCTTCAGCTTTTCGTCACGCACCGCATCCGGGTCGAACTTGGCAGGTGGCTCCATCGCAATCAGGCACAGAAGCTGCATCAGGTGGTTCTGCATCATGTCGCGCATTGCACCGGCGCGCTCGTAATATTCCTCGCGCCCCTCGACGCCGACGGTCTCCGCCACGGTGATCTGGATGTGGTCGACATACTGGCTGTTCCACAACGGCTCAAACAGCATATTGCCGAAGCGGACCGCCATCAGGTTCTGCACCGTCTCCTTGCCCAGATAGTGGTCGATCCGGTAGATCTGGCCTTCCTCGAAATGGCCCGCCAGGGTCCGGTTCAGCTCCCGCGCGGACGCCAGATCGCGGCCGAAGGGTTTTTCCACCACGATCCGGGCATCCGCATTGGCCAGCCCGTGCCTGTGCAGCCGCTCGGCCAACGGGCCGAACAGGCCGGGTCCGACCGAGAAATAGAACATGCGGATCGGTACTTCCTCCGCCGGGCGCAGCTGCCGGCTCAGCTCCTGCCAGCCCTCCTCGCCCAAGGCATCCAGCGCAACGTAGCTCACCCGCTCCAGAAACGCCTCCAGCGCGCCGCCGCCGCAGGCCTTGGGGCCAGCATGCGCGCGCAGGGCCTCTGCTACCACCGTCCGGTATTCCTGGCTTGTCAGGCTGGTGCGCGCAGCGCCGATGATCCGCTCATCCCCGGTCAGCTGGCCGGCGCAATGCCGGCGGAACAGCGCAGGCAGAATCTTGCGCTGCGCCAGATCGCCAGTGCCGCCGAAAATCACCAGGTCAAACGGGTCGACCGGTATCACACGCGAAACCATTCTTGTTCTTCCTGTCTTCGCCGGTGCAGGCGCGGCACACTGCCGCTCACATCCCTGTCATGTGCCCGCCCGGCTGCTTTCATTTCCTGCCCAGTATAAGGTAGCTTCCGGCGAAAGGCACTGCCCCAAAGGACATCCGCATGAAAGACCTGCAAAAATCTGCCGCGAACATAGGCAAATTCCAAGACGCCTTTGTGACGGCAGACGGTCAGCAGCGCGCCTCTGTGCCGCTCAGCCATCCGGAGACCCTTTGGTTCAATACCGGCACCCTGTGCAATATCGAATGCAGCAACTGCTACATTCTGAGTTCCCCAACCAACGACGCACTGGTCTATCTGACCACAGCCGAAGTGAAGAGTTACCTGGACCAGATCGCAGATCGCAACTGGCCGGTGCGGGAAATCGGTTTCACCGGCGGCGAGCCGTTCATGAACCCGGACATGATCCCAATGACCCGCGCCGCTCTGGAGCGCGGGTTCGAGGTGCTGATCCTCACCAACGCCATGCGCCCGATGATGCGCAAGACGGTCAAGGCGGGCTTGCTGGCCCTTCAGGAGGAGTTCGGGGACAAGCTGACACTGCGGATCTCAGTCGACCACTACAGCGAGGCGCTGCACGACAAGGAGCGCGGCGCGGGCAGTTTTGCGAAAACCATCGAAGGCATGGAGTGGCTGCGCGATAACGGCTTCCGCATGGCCGTCGCAGGCCGCACCGTCTGGGGGGAGAGCGAAGCTGAGGCCCGGGCCGGCTATGCCGAGCTGTTTGCCGGACACGGCTTTGCCATCGACGCGCAGAACCCGGGCCAGACCGTGCTGTTCCCGGAAATGGACGAAAGTGTGGAAGTGCCTGAAATCACAACCGCTTGCTGGGGAATCCTGAACAAGTCCCCGGACAGCGTGATGTGCGCGTCCTCACGCATGGTTGTGAAACGCAAAGGCGCAGACACACCCGCCGTGCTGGCCTGCACCCTGCTGCCCTATGCGCCCGAGTTCGAAATGGGCGCAACCCTGGCCGAGGCGGAGCGCCCGGTTCAGCTGAACCACCCCCATTGCGCGAAATTCTGCGTTCTGGGCGGCGCCAGCTGTTCGGCCTAAGCGCTAACCCGGAAGCACAGCAGCTTTGACCTGATCCCGGCGGGATGGCACCATGGGAAATAATCCCTGTCCGGTGTTGTCCAATGCGTTTCCTGTTTGCTTTGTTTTTGTGCCTTCTTCCCCTCTCCAGCGCCGCGCAGAACCGGATGGCGCTGGTCATCGGCAACAACAGCTATTCCGACGTCCCGGTGCTGGCCAAGGCACGCGCCGACGCGCAATCCATCGGCACCAAACTGAATGAGCTGGGCTTCACCGTCACCACGGCGCTGGATCAGGACCGCCGCGGCCTGAACCGGAAAATCTCCGAATTCACCGCCCGGCTGGAACCGGGTGACGCGGCTTTTGTTTTCTTTGCCGGGCACGGAGTGGAGATTGACGGCGAGAACTACCTGCTGCCGACGGATATTGCCGCCCCCAGCGCCGGTGGCAGCGAATTTGTGAAATCCGAGTCCATTGCGCTGTCGGATCTTCTGGACCGTGTCCGTAAGACCGGCGCCCGTTCCGCCGTGGTGATCATCGATGCTTGCCGCAACAACCCGTTCAAGCTGGTCGAGGGCCGCAGCATCGGCACCACCCGCGGGCTGGGCCGGATTGCGGCACCGCAGGGCACCTTCGTGATTTTCTCTGCCGGGGCGGGCCAGCTGGCGCTGGACCGGCTGAACGAAGAAGACACGGCTGAAAACTCCGTCTTTACCCGCGCCCTGCTGCCGCTGCTGTCCGAACCGGGGCTGGAGCTGCGCACGCTGGTTGCTGGCCTGCGGCGCGAGGTGCGCGATCTGGCCCTGACTGTCCAGCACAGCCAGGTGCCTGCCTATTATGATGAAATGCTGGGAGAGTTCTATTTCACGCAAGCCGCCGCGCCATCGGAACCTGCACAAGCGCTTGCCGGCACAATGCAGACTGACTTCGAACTCGCCCGCTCTATCGGCACTCCCCAAGCTCTCGACAGCTTTCTGGAGCGCTACTCCGGCCGGCAGGATGAATACACCTACACGGTGGCGCTGCAACTGAGGCAAAACCTCGAAACGGCGCAGTCCCTGCCGCAGGCGCCTTTACAACAGATGCCAGGCCCCTCTGAGGTTCCGGTCATACCGGACTCAAGAGAGGTGATGCGTGAGACACAGGCGGCGCTGAACGATATCGGCTGCCAGGCTGGCCGCCCGGACGGGATTGCCGGGCCAAGAACCCGCAGCGCCTTTGCGGCTTACCTTGCGGCTGCGGACACAGACCTTGGCGCCGACGATCTGGGCACAGCCCACGCGCTGGAGGAACTGCGCCGGAAGTCCGGGAAAATCTGCAAAACTGCGTCCAAACCCGCCGCCGCCCCAACTCCGGCGACCTCAGCGGTAGCGGCACCTTTTTCACTAGCGGGGGCCTGGAAGTACAAGGCAACCTGCGCCCTGGTGATCAAGGTCACGGGGAATGTCCATTACACGCATGCAGGCGGCAGCAAGTACCACGGGCGGCTCAGCGATTCACTCGGCCAGAACGCCAATTCGGAGGTCTACCTGAACGGCCAGCAGATCAGCGGCACGGATTACTTCCCCGGCATCACCGTCACCTGGCGCGGCCGCCTGGCTGCGGACGGCCGAAGCTTCACCGCCAGCGGCTCCACCGGCTGCGCGGTCTATGCCTGGCGCTGACCCGCCCTAATGGATCTGGAATTCTCCGACCACATTGCGCCACTCGCCCGGGCCGATCATCTTGCGGTGATTGAACCGCACCGAATGCAGCGGCCCCTCGATCTCGCGCTGCCAGAATTCGATGAACTCAAACAGCCGCGGGTGGTCCGGCGCCAGGTCGTACTGCTGCCAGACAAACGTGTTCAGAACATGGATATGATCCGGCATGTGATAGGTGAATTCCGCCGTGGTCAGCCCGTATCCCTTGAGCATCAGCTCGGTTTCGCTGGTCTCCATCTCTAGCCTCCAATTCTTACCCCCTCCTTCTGATGCTAGGGTGCAATTGGTTAATTTCCTCAAAAACAGTGCGTTACCGATGCGTGAACGGCTGGAGTCCGGCTTTCAGGGGCTGTGTGCTTGCGCCCCATATACGGTCTCTGATAGGGTGCGAACACAATATATAGACCCAGAAGAAAGAGCGGGCAGCCAACGTGAGCGATACGCCGGAAACTCCTGAAAACATGGACGAAAACCTGCCGGAACGCCCGGCTTATGACGGGCCGACCGTTTCCATCGAAACCGAGATGCGCAACTCGTATCTCGACTATGCGATGTCGGTCATCGTCAGCCGTGCAATTCCGGACCTGCGGGACGGTCTGAAGCCGGTTCACCGCCGCATTCTTTATGCGATGCACGAATCCGGCAACACCCATGACAAGGCCTACCGCAAGTCTGCGCGTCCCGTGGGCGACGTGATGGGTAAATACCACCCGCACGGCGACAGCGCGATCTATGACGCGCTGGTGCGGATGGCGCAGGATTTCTCGATGTCGCTGCCGCTCTTGGACGGCCAGGGCAACTTCGGCTCGATGGACGGCGATAACCCGGCGGCCATGCGCTATACCGAGGTCCGCATGGACAAGCCCGCCGCGGCGATCCTGGCGGATATCGAGAAAGAAACCGTTGATTTCCAGGACAACTACGACGGCAAGGACCGCGAGCCGACCGTGCTCCCGGCCCGTTTCCCGAACATGCTGGTCAACGGCGCCGGCGGTATTGCGGTCGGCATGGCCACCAACATCCCGCCGCATAACTTGGGTGAAGTGGTCGATGCCACATTGGCACTGATCGAAGACCCGGATCTGACCAGCGAACAGCTGATTGACTACATCCCCGGCCCCGACTTCCCGACCGGCGGCGTGATGCTGGGCCGCTCCGGCGCCCGCAAGGCCTATCTCGAGGGCCGCGGCAGCGTGATCATCCGCTCGAAAACCCGCGTCGAGGAGATCCGCAAGGACCGCTATGCCATTGTCGTGGATGAGATTCCCTATCAGGTGAACAAGGCCGCGATGATCGAAAAGATCGCGGAGCAGGTCCGCGAAAAGCGGATCGAGGGCGTGGCCCACGTGCAGGACGAATCCGACCGCAACGGCGTGCGTGTGGTGGTCGAGCTGAAACGCGACGCCACGCCCGAGGTGGTGCTGAACCAGCTGTTCCGCTTCACCCCGATGCAGACCTCCTTCGGCTGCAACATGCTGGCGCTGAACGGCGGTCGGCCTGAGCAGCTGACACTGCGCAAGTTCCTGACCTCCTTCATCGATTTCCGCGAGGACGTGGTCGCCCGCCGCACAGCTTACGAGCTGCGCAAGGCCCGCGAACGCAGCCATATCCTCTGCGGCCTGGCCGTTGCCGTCTCCAATGTCGATGAAATCGTCGCCACCATCCGCTCCTCTGCTGATGCTGCCGAGGCGCGCGAGAAGCTGATGACCCGCCGCTGGCCGGCCGCCGACATCGCGGATTACATCCGCCTGATCGACGACCCGACCCACACGATGAACGACGACGGGACCTATAACCTGTCCGAAACCCAGGCCCGCGCCATCCTGGAGCTGCGCCTGCAGCGCCTGACCCAGATCGGCGTGAAAGAGGTCACCGACGAGCTGGAAGAACTGGCCCGCAAGATCAAGGAATACCTTGAGATTCTGTCCTCGCGCGAACGCATCATGGGCATCATCGGCGACGAGCTGCGCGAAGTGCGCGACAACTTCGCCGTGCCGCGCCGCACCGAGATCGTCGACTGGTCCGGCGACATGGAGGACGAGGACCTGATCGAGCGCGAGGACATGGTGGTGACCGTGACCTCCGGCGGCTACATCAAGCGCACGCCGCTGGCCGACTTCCGCGCCCAGAAGCGCGGCGGCAAGGGCGTCTCGGGCATGCAGACCAAGGAAGAGGATGTGATCACCACCCTCTTCGTTGCCAACACCCATACGCAGCTGTTGTTCTTCACCACCGATGGCATGGTCTACAAGCTCAAGACCTGGCGCCTGCCGCAGGGCGGCCGCACCTCCAAGGGCAAGGCAATCGTCAACATCCTGCCGATCCCGACCGGGGTTTCCATCGCCG
Source organism: Leisingera sp. JC11 (assembly GCF_040704725.1). Lineage (NCBI taxonomy): Bacteria > Pseudomonadati > Pseudomonadota > Alphaproteobacteria > Rhodobacterales > Roseobacteraceae > Leisingera > Leisingera sp. JC11. The sequence continues at coordinate 37,673 of NZ_JBFCVS010000010.1, read as the reverse complement.
CCATCATGCCGGTCGATGTGCCGGACGAGGAATGGGAAAATCTGCAGGTGGTCTTTGCGACCTCCGGCGGCGACGTGCGCCGCAACCGTCTGTCGGACTTCACCAACGTCCGCCGCAACGGCAAGATCGCGATGAAACTGCCGGAGGACGGCTCCGTCAAACTGGTGAACGTGCGCATCTGCTCGGAAGACGACGACGTGATGCTGTTCACCAATTCGGGCCGCGCCATCCGCTTCCGCTCCACCGACGTGCGAGTGTTCAACTCGCGCGAATCCACCGGTGTCCGCGGCATCAAGCTGACCGGCGAGGACGATGTTGTCTCAATGTCGGTGATCCGCCACTCCAAATACACGCCGGAGCAGCGCACCGCCTACCTCAAGATGCGCCGGGCAATGGCCGGCCTGACCGACGATGCCGAGGCCTCGGACGAGGAGGCGCCGGAGGATCCGAACTTCTCGACCGAACTCTATGCAGAGATGTCGGCAGCGGAGAACCTGATCCTGACCATCACCGCGGGCGGTTCCGGCAAGCTTTCGTCCTCGCACGACTACCCGGTGCGCGGCCGCGGCGGCATGGGCGTGACAGCGATGGATAAGGCGATGCGCGGCGGCGAGATCGTCGCCTCCTTCCCGGTTGAGCTGGACGATCAGATCATGCTGGCCACCTCCAAGGGCCAGTCGATCCGGGTACCGGTCGATGGCATCTCCTTCCGCTCGCGCTCGGCCGGCGGCGTGCGGGTGTTCAACACCGGCAAGGGAGAGGAAGTGGTCTCCGTCGCCTGGATCGCCGAAAACGGCGAGGACGAGGACGGCGGCGAGGAATAAGCTCCATCCCATTGAAAACATTGAACGCCGTCCCGTTGCCGGGGCGGCGTTCGCATTGTTAACGGCCCCCTAACGGATGTTAGCTATTCTTACGGGCAAGTTCTGATTTCTCATGAAGGGAACGCCCCAATGAACTTGTTCCACTGCTCCATCGACCTGCATCACGAGGCCAAGGCGTTAATCGCCACGGCCGACATCGGCCTCTACCGTCCCTTCCTGGTTCCGGAACGGGCGGAGCGGATGGCGCTGATCTGACGGCTGACGCCTCAGGTCAGGGTGGTTCCCAGAACAAAGCTGGCAAAGATCAGATAGGCTACGGCTGTATGCATCGGATTACTCTCTTACTCACACCCCCATGAGACTCCGAGAATACCATTAAAATGCGGCATTTCCGGGGCAGCGGAATTTCCGGCGCCGCCAGAAGGCCTTAGCCGTGCCGCGATGCCGATTCAGAGATCGTAGAGCAGGCTGAACTTCTCTTCGAGATAAGCCAACAGCGGCGCGTGGCCGGGCTCCATGCCGGACGCATGCACAATGGTATCGCGCGGGCTGCGCAAGCCGCCGTGCTGCTGCAGGTTTTCTTTCAGCCAGGCGGTTGCGCCGTTGGTGTCGCCCTCTGCCAGCTGCGTATCCAGCCCCGGAACATCCCGGCGCAGCGCCTGGTACAGGCAGCCGGCATAGACATTGCCCAAGGTGTAGGTCGGGAAGTAGCCGAACAGGCCCACCGACCAGTGAACGTCCTGCAAACAGCCGTTCGACGGTTTGTCGACGGCATAACCGAAATCCGCTTCGAACCGGTCGTTCCAGGCCGCTTCCAGATCCTTCACCGCCAAATCGCCGCTCATCAGCGCGCGCTCCAGGCCGAACCGCATCATGATATGGAGATTGTATTGCAGCTCATCCGCTTCCGTCCGGATATAGCCCTTATGCACCGCGTTCACGGCGGCATAGAAGGCGTCCGCATCCGCAACACCAAAGTCGCCAAAGGCGTCTTTCATCTCCTGAAACAGCCAGCCGGTAAAGGCGCGGCTGCGGCCGATCTGGTTTTCATAGATCCGGCTCTGGCTTTCATGCACCCCCATCGACACGCCGCTGCCCAGCGGGGTCAGCAGGTAATCGCGGCTGATGTTCTGCTCATAGGCCGCGTGGCCCACCTCATGGATAGTGGAATAGAAGCAGTTGAACGGGTCTGTCTCGCTGGTCCGCGTGGTGATCCGCACATCCAGCCCCGCGCCGGAACAGAACGGATGCACCGCCTTGTCGACCCGGCCATGGGACATGTCATAGCCGAATTGCTTGGCGAGCTTGCGGGTCAGCTTCATCTGCGCGGCTTCGTCGAAACTGCCGGTCAGCCCCTTCGGCGCGGGTTTCTCCAGCACCTTGGCGCGCAGTTCCACCAGTCCGGGGCGCATGGCGTCGAAGATTTCTGCGATAGCCTCCCCGGTCATGCCGTGCTCATAGTCCTCGACCATGGCGTCATAGACGTCGCCGCCAGCGGCCAGCGCCTGGCCCTCCTGGCGCTTCAGGGAAACCACTTCCTCCAGCACCGGCAGGAAGGCTGCCACATCCTCATCCGCCCGCGCGGCGGCCCATTGGCCCTGCGCCTCGGATGTCACCTGGGCGATTTTCTTGGCCAGATCGGCGGGCACCTTGACGGTGCGTTCATAGCTGCGGCGGATTTCCCGCAGCTGGGCTTCACCCGCTTCATTCGGGGCAACCGCCTGCTCCAGCCACTCCGCCACCCGCGGATCACTTCGGCGGGCGTGCAGCACCGCCTCCATCGCGGCCATTTCCTCGCCTCTCTGCGGCGCCGCCCCGCGCGGCATCATGGTTTCCTGGTCCCAGCCCAGACGGCCCGCAATCTGCCCCAGCGCCTGGGTTTCGCGCTGGAAGGCCATCAGTTCGTCAAATGCGCTCATGGGTCAGTGGTCCTTGATCGAGGTTGCAATGGGATAGGCCGACAGAAAGCGCGCGCGCAGGATCAGCACCCAGACGCCGATTGCCACCAGCTGGTGCGTGATCGCCGCGTGCAGCGGCGCGGCGTAAACCACGGTCACGATCCCCAGCAGCACCTGCACGGAGAGCGCCGCAAAGACAGCGTTAAAGGCAAAGCGGGTGCGCGCATGGGCAGAACCGCGGCCGCGCAGCCAGGCCACCACGGCGAAGGCAAACAGCAGGTAGCCCGCCACCCGGTGGATGAACTGCACCAGGCCGGGGTTTTCAAAGAAGTTCTTCCAGACCGGCTCGAGCATGAAGGGGTTCGGCGGGATCACCTGCCCGCCCATCAGCGGCCAGTCGGTATAAGAGCGTCCTGCGTCGATGCCCGCCACCAGCGCCCCCAGCAGGATCTGCAGGAAGGCGAAATGCATCAGGCCGGTGGACAAGCTGAACAGCTTGGCCTCTTTGGCGCGGCGCGCCTGCATCAGCTCGCGTTCCTCGCGGCCCAGCATCAGCACATACCAGGCGATGAAGCCAAGGATCACAAAGGCCAGTCCCAGATGCACCGCCAGCCGGTAAGAGGCCACCGCAGTCATCCCCTCGCCCTGGGTGACGCCGGATGCCACCATCCACCAGCCGATGGCGCCCTGTACCCCGCCCAGAACGCCGGGCAGCAGCAGCCGGCCAGTCCAGCCCGCCGGGATCTTACGTGCGATCAGGAAACCCAGGAAACCGAGCGCCCAGACCACGCCGATGAAACGGCCCAGCTGGCGGTGCCCCCATTCCCACCAGTAGATTTCTTTGAAATCAGACAGTTCCATCCACTGGTTCTGGATGCGCCACTGGTCGATCTGCTTGTACTTGTCGAACTCTGCCTGCCATTCCGCCTCGGACATCGGCGGGATCGCCCCGGTCACGGGGCGCCATTCGGTGATCGACAACCCGCTGTCGGTCAGTCGGGTCAGCCCGCCCACCACGATCATCGCCACCACCAGCGCAAACAGCACCATCAGCCAGGCGCGGATCGCCTTGCGGGCGCCGCCGCGGCCGCGGTCGATCAGCCCCGGCTGCGCCGCTGGCGCGTCCTTCTTCTCGCCCTCGACCTCTTCGAAAATGCTGCGCTTGCTCATGCTTGCCTCTTTGTCTGTGGTGCCAAGCTAGGGGCGGGTAATCTAAAGGTCCAGAGCGGCTTACTCGCCGCCGCGCTCTTTCCAGCGGACCATCTGGCGCATGATCCCGTGCAGCATCTGCACGTCAGAGCGGGTCATCCGCATCCGGGACCACAGGTTGCGCAGGTTGGTCTTCATGCCTTCGGCCTTTTCCGGCGGGAAGAAGAAGCCTGCTTCGTCCAGCCGGTCCTCGTAATGCTCCACCAGTTTCTCGACCTCGACACCGGTGGCCCAGTCGCCCTTGCGGCCCAGATCGGTGGTTTCATGCAGCACGTCGCCGGACTGGCGCATCCATTCATAGCCCGTCAGCAGCACGCATTGGCCGAGATTGAGAGAGGCATAAAGCGGGTTCACCGGCACCGAGATGATGGCGTTCGCCTTGGCGATATCCTCATTCTCAAGGCCCGCACGTTCGGGGCCGAACATCACCGCGACCTTTTCGCCCGCTGCGATCTTCTCTGCCGCGATCTGCATGGCGCGTTCGGGGCTGTAGACCGGCTTGGTCAGGCCGCGCTGGCGGGCAGTGGTGGCAAACACATAGGTGCAGTCGCCCAGCGCCTCAGGCACATCGGCGCAGATCTGCGCCTCGTCCAGCAGACGCCCCGCGCCCGAGGACATCGCCACCGCCTTGGGGTTCGGCCATCCGTCGCGTGGCGCCACGATGCGCATCCGGTCCAGGCCAAAGTTCCACATCGCCCGCGCGGCGGCGCCGATATTCTCGCCCATCTGCGGGCGGACAAGGACGAAGGCGGGCTGGGGCGTATCGGTGGGCATCGTGTTCTCCGGCAAAATCGGCACTGCTGTACTGCCCGCGCGGCGGCGGGGCAAGGTCCAGCGCGGGTTTGGGCTGCATTTACCGGGGCTTCACCGCCGCAAATCCTTGCGTCCTGCCGGAAATCGGCTAAACACCGTCAAACCGCCTGAACAATGGAGCACCGCCATGGGAAGCCCCTCTGACGCACCGGAGCAGCCGCAGATCTATCTGATCTCCCCGCCGAGTTTCGAGCTGGGCAAATTCCCCGCTCAGCTGGCGCGGGTGCTGGATGAGGTCGACGTCGCCTGCGTGCGCCTGGACCTGTTCAGCCGCGATCAGGACACGCTGAGCCGCGCGGGTGATGCGCTGCGCGAAGTGACCATGGCCCGCGACGTGGCGCTGGTGATCTCCGATCATCAGATCCTGGCGGAACGGCTGGGCCTGGACGGCGTCCATCTGACCGATGCATCGAAATCCATCCGCACCGCGCGCAAGGCGCTGGGGCCGGATGCCATTGTCGGCTGCTTCTGCGGTGCCTCGCAGCATGACGGCATGGTGGCCGGCGAGGCGGGAGCGGATTACGTGAGCTTTGGCCCGGTCGGCACCTCCGGCCTGGGCGACGGCGCGCAGGCGGAGGCCGATCTGTTCCAGTGGTGGTCGCAGATGATCGAGGTTCCGGTTGTGGCCGAGGGCGGGCTGACCGAGGATCTGGTGCGCGGCATTGCGCCCTTTACCGACTTCTTTGGCATCGGCGATGAAATCTGGCACGCAGAAGACCCGCTAGCGGCGCTCAAGGTGCTGATGCGGGCGATGGGCTGACCCGTCCCACGGTCACAGGAACACCCGCTCCACAAACCAGTAGCTGCCGATCATCGCAATGGTGACTGAGGCCGGGATTGCCACCCGGCCGCGGTATTTCGGGTGCCGCCCGAACCAAAGCCGCACGCCCAGATAGGCCGCGGCAATCACCGCCAGCTGCCCCAGTTCCACCCCGACGTTGAAACCGATCAGTGCGGGCAGGAACTGGCTGGGCGGCAGACCGAATTCCCCCAGCACAGTAGCAAAGCCCAGGCCGTGCAGCAGGCCGAAGCCGAAGATGACAAAACTCCGCCATGCGTGCAGTTTGCGGGCAAAGATGTTTTCCACCGCAACAAAGACAATCGACAGCGCAATCAGCGGCTCGACGATGGCCGGGTACACATCGACCATGCCCAGCGCCCCCAGCGCCAGGGTGATGGTATGGGCGACGGTGAACAGGCTCACCTGCAAGAGCAGAGGTTTCACCCGCGGACTGAGGAAGAACAGCCCCAGCACAAACAGGATGTGATCCAGCCCTTTGGGCAGGATGTGGGTGAAGCCGACAGGGATGTACTCCATGAAAGCCTCAACCGGCGCCTTGGCTGCACCTCCCCGCAGCGGGATTGGCGGCGAGGTCTCCCCGCCTTGCAGGTAGCCGGTATAGGGCTCCTCCACCCCGTTCTGCCGCAGCACCACCCCGCCGGAGCCCGCGGGCCAGGTTATGCGCAGACTGCCAGTTCCGGCGGGAACATCTCCGGTCAGTTCCAGGAACGAGGCCCGCGGGAGGCTTGCATCACCTACGTCGGGGATAGTGATCCTTGTGACAACCAGCACAACCGGGCCGCCGGCCTGGACTCTGAACGTCTCCAGCCACTCCTCCGCAAAGAGCGTCACCATCGGCTCCAGCTCCTGCGCTTCCAAGGCGCGCAGCTCGTCATAGTCTGCCGCCTGCGGAGTCTGGTTGGTATCCGACAGCCCGTCCAGATTGATGCCCGCAACAAAGGCTTCGATGTTCAGCCGCAGTTTCAGGGTGAGCTGCCGGTCAGTGACGGTGAAATCAGCGATGGCCGGGGTGACCTCATGCGCGCGGACACTTGCCCCCCCTATTGCCACCACACAGAACAGCAGCGCAAATAGTGCCCGCAGCCAAGTCATACCACGCCTGACAGCCAAGGACCCCTTCATGCACTACCGCCTGTTCTGCTCAATTCTCTGTGCCGGGCTGACCCTTGGGGCCGCACCGCTATTATCCCACGAGTTTTGGATCGAGCCGGAGAAATATCAAGTGGAATCCGGAGGAGCGGTGGTGGCAAGGCTGCGCAACGGGCAGGAATTCAAAGGTGCCGAGCAGCCCTATCTGGATCACCGGATCGCCCGGTTCGAGGTGATGCAGGGGGAAGCGGCCTCTCCCTATCTTGGCCGGATGGGGGATATGCCTGCCTTTGCCGGGGACACGATACAGGACGGGCTGGCAGTGCTGATCCATCAGACCCGGCCGCAGACCCTGACCTATGACAGCTGGGAGGAGTTTCAGGCTTTTGTCGATCACAAAGGGTTTGCCGGGGTTCCTGAAGCGCATCAGGCACGCGGCCTGCCGGATGCAGGCTTTGCCGAGCAATACACACGTTACGCCAAGGCGCTGGTGGCAATTGGCGATGGCAGCGGCGCGGATCTCTCCACTGGGCTGGAGACAGAGATTATCGCTTTGGCCAATCCCTATACCGATGACATGACAGCAGGGCTTCCGATCCGTTTGCTCTATCAGGGCTCTCCCCGGCCAGAGGCGCAGGTTGAAGTCTTTGCCAAAGCCCCGGATGGCGCAGTAACCATCAGCACCCAGCTGACGGATGCCAAGGGTGAGACTGTTGTCAGCGTAGCTCCGGGGAACAGCTACCTGCTGGACGCCGTGGTCCTGCGCCCTGCCCCGGACAGCAAAGATTACGTTTGGGAAAGCCTTTGGGCTGCCCTGACATTCGCCGTGCCACCCCGGTGAAGCCGCTTGCAGAGGCCTGCCAAAGGCGGCAATAGGTCAATATGACACAAGCCCCTAACTCTCAGACACCCGCCATCCTGTGCATCGGGTCGGTCCTTTGGGACATCATCGGCCGCTGCACCAGCGAAATGCAGCGCGGCTCCGACATGCCCGGGCGCATCACCCGCCTGCCCGGCGGCGTTGCGATGAACATCGCCATGACCCTGTCACGCTTTGGCATGACACCAGCGCTTCTGACCGCGGTTGGCCGCGATCCCGAAGGCGACGAGCTGATCCATGCGTGCGGCCACTTCGGCCTGATCACCGATCACATCTACCGCTCCGAGGATCTGCCCACCGACCGCTACATGGCAGTGGAAGGCGCCAACGGGCTGATTGCCGCCATTGCCGACGCCCATTCGCTGGAGGCCGCGGGCGACAAGATCCTGCGGCCGCTGTCCGACGGCTCGCTGGGCACCGAGGCCGCGCCTTACGCAGGCCAGGTGGCGCTGGACGGCAACCTGACCTTGTCGCTGCTGGACGACATCGTCGCCAGCCCGGCCTTTGCCAAGGCCGACCTGCGCGTCGCGCCTGCCTCGCCGGGCAAGGCGGAACGGCTTCGCCCGTTCCTGACCCGCACCCGCGGCACGCTGTATGTGAACCTGGAAGAGGCCGGCATCCTGTGCCAGGGGGAGTTCACCGACAGCGAAACCGCCGCCCAGGCGATGCTGGACCGCGGCGCCGCGCGGGTGCTGGTCACCGATGGCGGCTCCTCTGCCACCGTGGCCGATGCCCAGGGCACCATCACCCTGCACCCGCCCCGCGTGACCGTCGCCCGGGTGACCGGCGCAGGCGATACCTTCATGGCCGCCCATATCGTTGCCGAGGCACGGGGCGAAGACCGCAAGACCGCATTGGCCTCAGCCCTCAAGGCTGCGGCAACCTATGTTTCAGGAGAACCCCCGCTTTGATCGAGATTCAGTATTCCTCCGAGGTCCAGGCCGCCAAGGCCGCAGGACAGGCCATCGTTGCGCTGGAAAGCACCATCATCACCCACGGCATGCCCTACCCGCAGAATGTCGAAGTCGCTGCACAGGTAGAGCAGGACATCCGCGATGCCGGCGCCGTGCCGGCCACAATGGCGGTGATCGACGGCGTGCTGCATGTGGGGCTGGAACCCGATCAGCTGCAAGCGCTGGGACAGGCCAAGGGGGTCGCCAAGATCTCCCGCGCCGACATGCCCGCCTGCATCGCCACCGGCGGCACCGGCGCGACCACTGTGGCAGCGACGATGATCGCCGCGCGGCTGGCAGGGATTTCCGTTTTTGCCACCGGCGGCATCGGCGGTGTCCACAAGGGCGCTGAGACCTCTTTCGACATCTCCGCCGACCTGATGGAGCTGGCGCAGACCCCGGTCACCGTTGTGGCCGCGGGCGCGAAGGCGATCCTCGACCTGCCCAAGACGCTGGAAGTGCTGGAAACCCAGGGCGTGCCGGTGATTGCCTATGGGCAGGACAGCTTCCCCGCGTTCTGGTCGGCCCAGTCGGAGCTGAAGGCACCGCTGCGCATGGACGAACCGGTCCAGATCGCCCGCGCTCATGCCACCCGCCAGGCGATGGGGCTGCCCGGCGGCCAACTGGTTGCCAACCCGATCCCGGCAGACGCCCAGATCGCGGCCGAGGAACTGGCCCCGGTGATCGCCCAGGCCCAGTCCGAAGCCGACGCCCAGGGCATCGCCAGCAAGGACGTGACGCCCTTCCTGCTTGCCCGGATTTTCGAGCTGACAGAAGGCCGCTCGCTCACCGCGAACATCGCGCTGGTGCGCAACAATGCCCGGCTCGCGGCAAAGATCGCACAGGAACTCAACAATCTCGCACAATGAGTTGATTTTTGGGGCGGAAACCATTGCTCCGCCCCAAAACAGTGCCTAGGTTCCAGCGGAATTCCTGGAAAACCGATCTATGACCACGCCATTCGACGAAGAACCCCACCGCCGCCGCGGCCTGTTTGCCAGCCTGCGCGCCTCTTTCCTTACCGGCATCGTAGTGATTGCCCCGGTGGGCCTGACCATCTGGCTGTTGTGGTCGGTGATGGGCTGGATCGACAGCGTGGTGCTGCCGCTGGTGCCCCATACCTTCCGGCCCGAACAGTACATCGGCATCAACCTGCGCGGTGTCGGGCTGATTATCTTCCTGCTGTTCACCATTGTCGTCGGCTGGATCGCCAAAGGCCTGATTGGCCGCTCTCTGATCAGTTTCGCCGAAAGCCTGGTGGAGCGGATGCCGGTGGTGCGCACGGTCTATTCCGGTATCAAGCAGATCTCAGAGACCGTCTTTGCCCAATCCGAGCGCAGCTTTGAAAAGGCCTGCCTGGTGCAATACCCGCGCAAGGGAATCTGGGCAATCGGTTTCATCTCCACCAATGCCAAGGGCGAAATTGCCAAGCGGGCCGAAACCAGCGGCGGGCTTGTCAGTGTTTTCCTTCCGACCACACCAAACCCCACATCCGGCTTTCTGCTGTTCGTGCCGGAGGAGGACGTGATCGAGCTGGAGATGTCGGTGGAAGACTCGGCCAAGCTGGTGATCTCAGCGGGACTCGTTTACCCCAATCCCAAGGACCCCACCAAGCCGGTGCAGAACGGCAAGAAGCCCAAAGCGCTCGAAAAGGAAAGCGTCTGACCTAACCGAACATCGCAGGCAGATCAGCTGAGGAGCGCACGCCGAGGTTTTTCCGGTCCCGCACAAGGAATGCCTCCGCCGCATCCCGTCCCGCCTGTTTCAGCCGTGCCAGGATCTGCGGCACTGGGATCAGCTTGGTGGTGACCGACAGCTGCGTCATAAGGGCGTCATCGGCAATCATGTGAACCCGCACTTGTTTCATCCGGCCGGGCTTCAGGGTGCCGTCCGCCAGCAGGCGCTGCACGAAATTGATGGCCCGCAGCTCCCGCAGCAGCGAGGAGTTGAAGCTGATCTCATTCACCCGGTTGCGGATCTGCTGCGGCGTCTTGGGGATTTCGTCGCGCTCCAGCGGGTTGATGTTCACGATCACCACATCCCCCGGCAGCGGATCCCGGAACAAGGGGAACAGCGCCGGGTTGCCGGTATAGCCGCCGTCCCAATAGGCCTCAATGCGGCCGGTTTCCGGATCCTCGATCTCAACCGCCTGAAACAGGTCCGGCAGGCAGGCAGAGGCCAGAACCGCATCAGTGCTGATCTCTTCCCCCTCGAAGATGCGGATCTTGCCGGTGCGGACGCAGGTTGCGCAGATGAACAGCTCCGGGCCTTCACCGGCACAGACCTCTGCAAAATTGAACTGCTCCACCACCTCGCGCAGCGGGTTCTTGTAGAACGGACCGTAGTGATAGGGGGAGATCACCTGGCTGAGGCTCTCCAGCGGCGAAAACGGCATTGCCGCATCCAGTGCGCCAGCCCAAGCCACCGCATCAAACCGCGTCAGCCAGTGATTGAAGCGCATATCGCCCACGGCGCCCATCCGCGCCCACAGCCCGTCCAGCGCTGCTTTGGCGCCTGCGCGCCCGCCCTGCACCATGCCGGACTTGAACGCGGCCCCGTTCAGCGCCCCGGCAGAGGTTCCGGTGATGCCCGCAACCTCGATCCCCTCCTCTTCCAGCAGCCGGTCGAGCACACCCCAGGTGAACGCCCCGTGCGCGCCGCCGCCCTGCAAAGCCAGATTAATCTGCACCGCCAAGATCCACCTGCCTATTTCACCTTTGTGAAAATACTCCGGGGGTGAATTGCCCCCTCAGGGAGCAAGAGGGGGCTGGCCCCCTCCCGCCCTATCGTCAGTCGTTTACAATGCGGTCCAGCCGCCATCGACGCTGATGGTTGTGCCAGTGATCTGCGCCGCAGCGTCAGAGCACAGGAACGCCGCGGTGCCGCCCAGCTGCTCCACCGTGGCAAACTCGCGGCTCGGCTGGCGTTCCAGCATCACCTTCTTGATCACCTCTTCCCGGCCCATGTTGTACTTCTCCATGGTGTCGGGGATCTGCGCCTCGACCAGCGGTGTCAGCACATAGCCGGGGCAGATCGCATTGCAGGTGATCGGCTCTTCCGCGGTTTCCAGCGCCACCGTCTTGGTCATGCCCACCACCCCGTGCTTGGCCGCCACATAAGCCGCCTTGTAAGGCGAGGCGGTCAGCCCGTGCGCTGACGCAATATTCACGATCCGGCCCCAGCCGGCCGCGCGCATTTTGGGAAGCGCTGCCGCCATTGTGTGGAAATTCGAGTTCATGTTGATGGCGATGATCGCATCCCATTTTTCCTGGGGAAACTCGTCGATCGGCGACACATGCTGAATGCCCGCGTTGTTGATCAGGATATCGCAGGCCCCGGCCTTTTCGATCAGCGCGCGGCAGTCCGCGCCCTTGGACATATCGGCCTGAACGTACTGGGCCTTGACGCTGAACTCACGGGCGAGTTCAGCTGCCAGCGCGTGATCCTCCTCCCGGTCGGTGAAGGAGTTCAGGACGACATTGGCTCCTGCCCGTGCCAGTTCGCGCGCGACCCCCAGGCCGATGCCTGAATTCGATCCGGTGATAACGGCGGTCTTTCCTTGCAAGGTCATCGCTTCCTACCTCATGGCTGACTGAAACTGCCGCCACTGTGCCATGCTGCAGATGCAAAAGAAACGCGTAAGACTACGGATGCCGCCATAGCCCAATCCCGGCAAATTCATCAGGTGAAAAGGCAGAGAACCGGGCACAAAAAAACGCCCGCACGAGGCGGGCGTTAGTTATTGAGGCAGGTTTCATACAGGCAAGAAACCTATCGAGCAGTGACCCCTTTATAAGCAATTTCCGGCTTTCGTCCAAGCTAAAAGTTTGAAAAGACGAAAAAGCGCACGTAGCGTGCGGAAGCAAGAAAATAAGGGCAGAGCGGGATTGTTGTGAAACTGCGAATAGAAAATTTCCGGACTCTTCAAACGGCGCTGGCTGGAATCACCCTGGCATTTGCCGCGAATTTCGCGCAGGCAGAATCGGCCCATGGCATAGCTATGTACGGCGCCCCTGCACTGCCACCGGATTTTGTGTCTTTACCCTATGCGAACCCGGATGCTCCGAAGGGCGGCAAGGTTGTGTTCGGCAACACCGGAGGTTTTGACAGCCTCAATCCGTTCACCCTAAAGGGGACCACTCCCTGGCAGCTGAGGTTCTGGGGATACGAGAGTCTGATGGGCCGGTCCTGGGACGAACCCTTCACCCTTTACGGTCTTCTGGCCGAATCGATTGAGGTGCCAAAGGACCGCTCCTGGGTCAAATTCACCCTGCGGGAGGCGGCCCGATTCTCTGACGGCAGCCCGGTGACCGTCGAGGATGTGATCTGGTCTTACGAGACCTTGGGCACCAAGGGCCACCCGCGCTACCGCGGGTTCTGGACCAAGGTGGAGAAGATCGAACAAACCGGCCCGCGCAGCATCCGCCTGACCTTCAATGTGGAGGACCGCGAGCTGGCGCTGATCGCCGGGCTGCGCCCGATCCTCAAGAAGGCGCAATGGGAGGGCAAGGCGTTCGGCAGCGACGAGGTCGAAGGTGCCCCCATTGGCACCGGCGCCTATGTGGTCAGCGCCTATGAGCCAGGCCGCTTTGTCACGCTCACCCGCAACCCGGCCTATTGGGGCAAGGACCTGCCCCTGCGGCGCGGCACCCAGAACTTCGACGAGCTGCGCATCGATTTCTTCGGCGATGAAACCGTGCTGTTCGAGGCGTTCAAGGCCGGGGAGCTGAGCGCGGTGCGCGAGTTCAATGCAGACAAATGGGACAGCGCCTACAATTTCCCCGCGATCACACGCGGCGATGTGGTCAAAAGCGAGATCCCGCACCAGCGCCCCTCCGGCATGACCGGTCTGGTGATGAACACCCGCCGCGCACCGCTGGATGACTGGCGGGTGCGCGAGGCGCTGCTGTTGGCCTTCAACTTCGAATACATCAACGGCACGGTGACTGGCGGCACCCAGCAGCGGATCATCTCCTATTTCTCCGGGTCGGTGCTGGGCATGCAGCCCGGCGCGGCGGAGGGCAAGGTCCGCGCGCTGCTGGACCCGTTTTCGGACTCCCTGCTGCCCGGCACGCTGGAGGGCTACACCCTGCCCCAGGGCGACGGCAGCAAGCGCAACCGGGGCAACCTGCGCAAGGCGATGAAGCTGCTGGAAGAGGCCGGCTGGACCGTCACCGACGGCGTTCTGCGCAATGCGGATGGCACCGCGCTGGCGCTGAATGTTCTGATCCGGCAGGGCGATGGCGAGATGAAGACCGTCACAGAGATCTACGCCCGCGCGCTGGAGCGGCTGGGCGTCACCCTGACCGCCGAGACCGTGGACAACGCCCAATACGCCGAACGGGAAAACGCCTATGACTTCGACCTCACCCGCTTCCGCCGGGAACTGTCGCTGAGCCCCGGCAACGAGCAGCGTTACTACTGGGGCAGCGAAGGTGTGGATCAGCCCGGCAGCCGCAACCTGATGGGCATGGACAGCCCGGCAGCGGAGGCGATGATAGACGCGATGCTGACGGCAACGGAGCCGGAGGATTTCACCGCCGCGGTGCGGGCGCTGGACCGGGTGCTAACCGCCGGGCGCTATGTCATTCCGTTCTGGAGCTTCGACACCGGCCGCATCGCCCACATCAAGGAAATGCGCTTTCCGGACAGGCTGCCGATTTACGGCGACCGGACCGAGTTCATGCCGGACGTCTGGTGGTATCAGGCAGACTGACCTGACCGGGCAGCGTGCAGGTCTGCTGAACAGAGTTGACAGCTTTGCCATATTTCCATATTTCGCGAAATATGGAAATTGAACTGTCCGATAAGCTCGCCGCCTTGGCGCATCCGAACAGGCTGGCACTGTTCCGGCTGCTGATGCGGCGCTATCCGGATGGGGTACCGGCCGGCGAGATCGCACAGGCGCTGGACTACAAGGCAAACACCGCCTCGGCTTATCTGTCAGCCCTGAAACAGGCTGGGTTGATCACCCAGCAGCGCACCGGCACCTCGCTGATGTATGCCGCGGACCTGCAAGGCCTGCGCGGCATGTTCGACGGCCTTTTGACCGGCTGCTGCCAGAACCGGCCCGATATCTGTTCGCCGCTCATCTGTGAAGAAATGACCGTGCCAACGCCAGACCGCCCGTTCAATGTCCTGTTCATCTGCACCGGAAACTCTGCCCGCTCGCTGCTGGCAGAGGCCATTCTGAACCAAGAGGGCGGCGGCAAGTTCCGCGCCTTCTCTGCCGGAACGGAGCCGTCGCCGGGACCACGGCCCGAGGTGATAGCCCTGCTGCAGGCCAAGGGGTTTGACACCAGCAGCCTGCGCTCCAAGGACCTGGATGAATTTTCCAGGCCGGATGCGCACCAGATGGATTTCATCTTCACCGTCTGCGACCATGCCGCAAACGAGGAATGCCCGGCCTGGCCCGGCCAGCCGATGAGTGCCCACTGGGGCCTCGCCGATCCGGTCAAGGCTGAGGGCACTGACGCCGAACGCCGCCTCGCCTTCCAGCAGGCCTATGGGCTGCTGCGCAACCGGATCAAGGTCTTCGCGGATCTTCCCTTTGAAACCCTCGACCGCATGTCGCTTCAGCACCAGGTTGACGATATCGGCCGCTTGAACTCATCCGAATAATCGAAAGCACGGACACACAACATGAACATCCTGGTCCTTTGCACGGGCAATTCCGCGCGCTCCATTTTGCTGGAGTCGATCTTCAACACGCTGGGCGCAGGCCGCACCCGCGCCTTCTCGGCCGGCTCCAACCCGACCGGCAAGGTGCATCCGCAGTCACTTGTTCTGCTGGAGGAACTGGGCCACGACACTGCCGGCGCCCGCTCCAAGAGCTGGGATGAATTCGCCGAAGCAGATGCGCCGGAGATGGATATGGTCATCACCGTTTGCGCTTCCGCCGCTGGCGAGACCTGTCCGGTCTGGCCCGGCGCGCCGGTGCGCGCCCATTGGGGGGTCGAGGACCCGGCAGCGGCGGAACAGCCGGAATGGGACTCCGCCTTCCGCACCGCCTATGCCACGCTGGAAAAACGCGCCAAGGCGCTGCTGGAGCTGCCGTTTGAAACCATGTCTCCCGCCGAACTCTCCCAGCAGCTCAAGCGGATCGGAGAGATCGCATGACTGCACAGAAACTGCTGGCTGAGGGGCTGGGCACTGCCATGCTGCTGATCAGCGTGGTCGGCTCCGGCATCATGGCCGAGACCCTGGCCGACGGAAACGTGGCGCTGGCGCTGCTGGCTAATGCAATCGCCACCGGCTGCATGCTTTATGCCATTATCACCACGCTTGGCCCCGTTTCCGGCGCCCACTTCAACCCGGCGGTGACGCTGGCTTTTGCCCTGCGCGGCGAGCATTCCTGGGGCGCAGTTACGCCCTATGTCCTGGTGCAGATCGGCGGCGGCATCCTGGGGGTCTGGGCCTGCCATGTGATGTTCGACCTTGCAATTCTGCAAAGCTCAGCCACCATGCACCGCACCGGTACCGCCCAGTGGTTCGCCGAAATACTGGCCACCTTCGGCCTTTTGTTCGTGATTTTCGGCGGATTGCGCTCCCGGCCCGAAGCGGTGCCAGCCCTGGTCGGGCTCTACATCACCGGCGCCTATTGGTTCACCTCCTCGACCAGCTTTGCCAACCCCGCGGTCACCATTGCCCGCGGTTTCAGCGACACCTTTGCCGGCATCTATCCGGGACACATTCCGATGTTCCTTCTGATGCAGCTGATCGCAGTTGGCATCGGCCATTTGGTGCTGACAAGACTGTTCGCACCGCGCTGACAACCAGCAAAAATCCGCTCACGCACGCCGCCCCAGGCCCCTACCTTGGGGCGGAAGTTACAAAATGACACGAAAAGTGTTACGATGAGGGTCCATCAACCATAAAACCGTTTGTCAGGGAGTGCCCCCCATGCCTGTACAAGCAGCAGCTGCCAGCTGGATTGACAGGATGCCCCGCATCAAACAGCGCTTTCCGCATTTGAAAGCCAGCAACGCGCCTTCGATACTGGATGACCGGGACAGATTTGTTGCCTATCTGGCACGGACCCATCACCTCACCTTGAATGAAGCCAAAGAAGAGGTGGACGACTTCCTGTATATCGAAAGCCTGCTGAGAGAGCTGGACGGCCGCCCGCACTGATCCCGCCCGCTCTTTTCCTGATATTTCAGGCCAGCGACGTTACCCAGAGGATTGTCGCATCCTCGGGGCTGACCGAAATCACGTTGTGCCCCATCGCCGCATCGTAATAGGCACTGTCGCCGCGGCGCATCTCCACCGGTTCATAGAACTCCGTGTAAAGCTTGACCACACCGGTCAGCACATAGAGGAATTCTTCGCCATCGTGGCGCACCCAGCCATCGAATTCGTCCATCGACCGCGCCCGCACCCGCGCCCGGTAAGGCAGCATCTGCTTACGTGTGAGGCCATCTGCCAGCAGCTCGTGCTCATATGTCGCGGTGGCATGGGCTGAGCCGTCCCCGGATTTCGTGATTGTCATCCGGCCGTTCACCTGGTCCCGCTGCGGCGGCGTGAACAGCTGCGGGATGGAGATCTGCAAGCCTTCGGCCAGCTTCTTCAACGCCTCGTAAGTCGGTGACATCTGGCCGTTTTCGATCTTGGACAGGGTCGAGCGCGCCAGCCCGGCCTGATTGGCCGCATGTTCCAGCGTCCAGTCCCGCGCCTTGCGCAGCTCGCGCACGCGGGCGCCCAGGTCCAGGGGTTCGGCTTGATCGTCACCGCCGTTGGCGCGGGCGATGGTGATCAGGGATTTCGGGTCGCGGCTTTTCATGAGAACTCTATAAGCCGCACCCGCGCGCCTTGCAACGCAGGACCGTGCGGGCTAGCCATTTGCCATGCTGTCGGTTTTTGATCAGGGGCCGTTCGCGCCCTGCCCTTCGCCCTTCAATCTTGCAGCCCATGTGCTGCGCCATGCTGCGCGGCTGGCGGACAAGACCGCGCTGTCGGTGCTGGACGGCGATGGCCGCGAGGAATGGAGCTATGCCCGGCTGGAGGCCGCCGTGCGCGGCACCGGCACCGGGCTGCTGCAGGCGGGCCTGGTGCCCGGCGACATCGTTCTGATGCGGCTGGGAAACACGGTGGAGTTTCCCATCGCCTATCTCGGCGCCATCGCCGCAGGTCTGGTGCCGGTGCCGACCTCTGCCCAGCTGACAGAGGCGGAAACCGCGCGGATAGTCGCAGATCTTGATCCGGCTGCGGTGCTGCGGGACCCGCTGGTGGCCTGCACGAGTCACCGCCGGCAGATCACGGCCGCAGACCTCCTGGATATGCACCGGCTTCCTCCGTGTGACTACGCCTTCGGCGACCCAGGGCGGCTGGCCTATGTGGTCTACACCTCCGGCACCAGCGGAAATCCGCGTGCAGTGGCCCATGCCCACCGCGCGGTCTGGGCGCGGCAAATGATGGTGGACGGCTGGTACGGGCTGACAGAGGACGACCGGCTGCTGCACGCCGGCGCCTTCAACTGGACCTATACCCTCGGCACCGGGCTGATGGACCCCTGGGCGGCGGGCGCCACCGCCCTGATCCCGGCCCCCGGCACACCGCCGGAGGATCTGCCCGCCCTGCTGCGCCAGCACCGTGCGACAATCTTTGCCGCAGCCCCCGGCGTTTACCGCAAATTCCTGCGCGGCGGCACGCTGGACCTGCCTGATCTGCGGCACGGGCTTTGCGCAGGTGAAAAGCTTTCCCGCCACCTTCACGAAGCTTGGGAGGCTGCGACTGGCTGCGGCCTCTATGAGGCTTTCGGGATGTCCGAGTGCTCGACTTTCATTTCCTCCTCGCCGTCGCACCCTGCGCAGGACGGCGCCTTGGGCCGGCCGCAGCCAGGCCGGA
This sequence comes from Leisingera sp. JC11, assembly GCF_040704725.1. Lineage (NCBI taxonomy): Bacteria > Pseudomonadati > Pseudomonadota > Alphaproteobacteria > Rhodobacterales > Roseobacteraceae > Leisingera > Leisingera sp. JC11. The sequence goes on along the minus strand of NZ_JBFCVS010000010.1, from coordinate 19,359 downwards.
AGGTTGCCATTCTAGGTGCCGACGGCCCGGTTCCGATGGGCGGGGAAGGCACCATCGCCATCCACCGCTCCGACCCCGGCCTGATGCTGGGCTACTTGAACGCGCCGGAGGAAACCGCGGCCCGCTATCAGGGCGACTGGTTCCTGACCGGCGATCAGGGCGCAATGTCTGAGGACGGCCAGATCCGGTACCTGGGACGCAGCGACGACATGATGAACGCGGGCGGCTACCGGGTGTCGCCGATTGAGGTTGAGACCGTCTTGGCCACCCATCCCGGCATCACCCAGGCAGGCGCCGCTGCGGTGGAGGTGAAGGAAGACACCTATATCATTGCCGCCTTCTATACCGGTCCCGAAGAGTTGAAGACGGAAGACCTGCAGGCCTTTGCATCCGAACGCCTGGCCCGCTACAAGCAGCCCCGCGCTTACGTCCATCTGGACGCGCTTCCCACCGGCGCCAACGGCAAACTGCTGCGCCGCGCCCTGCCTGCCCTGTTCAAAGGATGACCCAAATGCCCGCCGTCAAGCTCGACATCCTGTCCGACCCGATCTGCCCCTGGTGCTATATCGGCAAGACCCATCTGGACAAGGCGCTGGCAGAGGTGCCGGATCATCCGTTCGTCATCGAGTGGCACCCCTTCCAGCTGAACCCCGACATGCCGCGCGAAGGCATGGACCGGCGCGAATACCTGGAGCGCAAATTCGGCGGCAAGGAGGGTGCGGTGAAGGCCTATGCCCCGGTGGTGGAACACGCCGAAAAGGCCGGGCTGACGATCAATTTCGAAGCCATGAAGCGCACCCCCAACACGCTGGACGCCCACCGGCTGATCCACTGGGCCGGGGTCGAGGGAAAACAGACGCAGGTCGTTGATGCCCTGTTCAAAGCCTATTTCGTGGACGCCCGGGATATTGGCGACCACGCCGTCCTGGCGGAGGTTGCGCAAGAGGCAGGCATGGAAGCGGACGTCGCCGCCCGCCTGCTGGAAGGAGACAGCAATGTGCAAGCCATTCGCGACCGCGACGCCCATTCCCGCAAGATGGGGGTGAACTCGGTCCCGACCTTCATCGTTGCCAACCAGCACGCGGTGCCCGGCGCCCAGCCACCGGAACTGTGGAAGCAGGTTATCGAAGACATTATGCAGCAGCTGAAAGCTGCAGAGGCCGAATAGGCGGGCGGGAATTACTTAGCATCGCAACTATGCACAGCAACCTGTGCAGCCGGGCGCTGGCACGGCTGGCAGGTTTGTGGTAGCGGAAACGAACAGCTCCCAGACCGGCCTCATTCCCCGGATCCATCTGAAGAGCTGTTAGAGGTTTCAGATGTCACAATCCCCCGACCATGGCATGGCCAAGGCTGAGTTCATCGCTCTGATTGCGATGATGTTTGCCACCATTGCGCTGTCAATTGACGCCATGCTGCCTGCATTGCCGGAAATCGGCCAGACGCTCAGCCCGGACAACCTCAACCGCGCACAGCTGGTGCTGACGTCCTTTGTGCTGGGTATGGGTCTTGGCACCTTCTTCACCGGCCCGCTGTCCGATGCCTTTGGCCGCAAGCCTGTGGTGGCTGCGGGCTGCGCCCTTTATGTGCTGGCCGCGCTGACCGCCTGGCTGTCCCCTTCGCTGGAGGTTTTGCTGATCTCGCGCGTGCTGATGGGAATTGGTGCCGCTGGTCCGCGCATCGTAGGCGTTGCCGTTGTCCGCGACGTCTATTCCGGCCGCGAGATGGCCCGGCTGATGTCGATTGCCATGATGATCTTCATGATTGTTCCGGCCATTGCCCCGTTGATGGGCGCAGGCATCATCGCGCTGTCCGGCTGGCGCGCCATCTTCCTGTTGTTTGCTCTTTTTGCCGCCGTCATTGTCCTGTGGACCAGCGTCCGCCTGCCGGAAACGCTGGCACGTGAAGACCGCCGTGCCTTTCGCGCGCCATTGCTGATTTCAGCGGTCAAGGAGATGATGGCGCACCCCACGGTGCGGCTGTCGATCATGGTGCAGACGCTCTGCCTGGGCATGCTGTTCACCATGCTGACCATGGTGCAGCCGGTCTATGACATCATCTTCGGGCGCGGCGACAGCTTTCCCTACTGGTTCGGGCTGGTCGCAGTGATTTCCGGCACCGCCAGCCTGCTGAATGCCGCTATCGTGGTCCGGATCGGCATGCGCCGCATCGTCACCGTTTCGCTGGCCGCCCAGATCCTGATCACCGGCACAATGCTGCTGATCAGCGGCTGGAGCCTGCCGGATCCGTGGATGTTCGGCCTGTTTGTGGCCTGGCAGGCCAGCGTCTTCTTCATGGTCGGCACCACCGTCGGCAACCTCAATGCCATGGCGATGGAGCCGATGGGCCATATCGCCGGCATGGCGGCATCTGTGATCGGGGCGATCTCAACCGTTCTGGCCGCAGCCGTCGCCGCACCCGTCGGGCTGCTGTTTGACGGCTCGCTGGTGCCGCTTGCGGCAGGACTGCTGATCATGGCCTGTATCGCGTTCCTGCTGATGCTGCAGATGGCCAAGGCTGAGGCGCGGCTTCCCGCTGAATAACAGCCTTGCCCGGATAACGCCCCCTGCATAACCTTCCCCTGAAACGGGGGAGGTTTTTCATGGGTTACGACTACGATCTCGGCAGCCATTCCTGCCCGGTGACAACCGCTTCGCCTGAGGCGCAGCTCTGGTTCGACCGGGGACTGGTCTGGACCTACGGCTACAACCACGAGGAAGCCATCGCCTGCTTCCGCCGCGCGCTGGAACACGACCCGGACTGCGCTATGGCCCATTGGGGTGCAGCCTATGCGGCCGGTCCGAATTACAACCTGCCCTGGGATCTGCGCGACGCCAAAAGCCGCGCTGAAGCGCTGGCGGAGGCCTATGACGCGGCGCAGTCCGCCCTAGCCTGCATCGGCGGCTGCACGGAGTCCGAACAACTGCTGATCCGCGCCATCCAATCCCGCTATCCGCAGCGCGAACCCGGTGAGGACATGCACGCCTGGGACTATGACTTTGCCGAGGCGATGCGAGCGGCCTTTGCCGCCTGCCCGGATCACCTGGACCTGCGCACGGTATATGCAGAGAGCCTGCTGAACCTGACGCCCTGGAAAATGTGGGACCTGAAGACCGGCGAGCCCGCCGAAGGTGCGGCCACGCTGGAAGCGCAGGAGGTCCTGGAATGGGCGATGGACAGTGATCCGGCGGCGATGCAGCACCCGGGGCTGCTGCACCTCTACGTGCATCTGATGGAAATGTCGCCCACACCCGAAAAGGCGCTGAAGGCTGCGGACGCCCTGCGCACATTGGTGCCTGACGCGGGCCACCTGGTGCATATGCCGACCCATATCGACGTTCTGTGCGGTGATTACCGCAGCGTGGTCTACTGGAACCAGAAGGCGATAGAGGCGGACCTGAAATTCTATAAGCGCGAAGGCGCCTTCAACATCTACACCGGATACCGCCAGCACAATTACCATTTCGTGATCTACGGCGCGATGTTCCTGGGCCAGCTGGAACCGGCGCTGGCGGCCAATCAGGGGATTCTGGACACTACCCCGCCGGAAATGCTGCTGGTCGAAAGCCCGCCCATTGCGGATTTCTTTGAAAGCTACTTGGCGATGCACCCGCATATCCTGGTCCGCTTCGGGCGCTGGGAGGAGGCGATGGCGCTGGAGCTGCCGGAGGATCAGGACCTTTACTGCACCCTGACAGCCAACACCCATTACGCCCGCGCCATTGCTTATGCGGCCACTGGCCGGGTGGCACAGGCTGACGCGGAGGAGCAGTTGTTTCTGGCAGCCAAGTCCCGGGTGCCGGACAGCCGCCGGCTGCACAACAACAAGGTCGTTGATCTGCTTGAAATCGCAACAGAAATGCTGCGCGGCGAGATTGAATACCGAAAGCAGAACTATGACGCGGCCTTTGCCCATTTGCGCCGCTCGGCGGAGCTGGACGACAACCTGCCCTATGACGAACCCTGGGGCTGGATGCAGCCCACCCGCCACGCGCTGGGGGCGCTGCTGTTCGAACAGGGCCACGCTGAGGAAGCCGAGGCCGTCTATCGCGCGGACCTTGGGCTGGACGATACCTTGTCTCGCGCCTCTGTGCATCCTGGCAATATCTGGAGCCTGAAGGGGCTGCATGATTGCCTGAAGGCCCGCGGCGAAAGCGTTGAAATCAGGCACATTAAACAGCAGTTGGACCTGGCGCTGGCGCGGGCTGACCGGGCCGTGGGCGCATCCTGTTTCTGCGCCCAGGCGGCGATGGCGCCCAGCCCCTGCTGCAGCTGAGAAAATTTCTTGAGAAAGAAATTTGCCAAGGAAATTCGAATTTCCTTGGCGCCTTTTATCCCGCCTTGGCTTTCTTCTTCTCGGCCACGACCTTCTCTGCCAGATCGCGGGCGATGGCGAAGGCGCCCTTGATCTTGTCGGCGTCCTTCTTCCAGTCCCGGCGCACGACGATCTTGTTGTCCTTCACCTTGGCCAGCCCGTTCTGTCCTTGGATGAACTCCACCAGCCCCTGCGGCGACGCGAATTTGTCGTTGTGGAACTGGATCGTCGCCCCCTTCGGCCCGCCATCCATCTTGGCGATGCCAGCGCGCTTGCACATCGCCTTGATGCGCACCACCAGCATCAGCGTGTTCACTTCCTTGGGCAGCTTGCCGAAGCGGTCGATCAGCTCTGCGGCAAAACCTTCCAGCTCCACCTTGGTCGAGAGCGAGGACAGGCGGCGGTAGAGGCCCAGGCGCACATCCAGATCCGGCACGTAATCCTCGGGGATCAGCACCGGCACGCCGAGGTTGATCTGCGGTGCCCATTGATCGTCGGCGTCAGAGAGGCCCTCCATTTCACCCGCCTTGATCTTGGCAATCGCCTCCTCCAGCATCGACTGGTAGAGCTCATAGCCAACGTCACGCATCTGGCCGGACTGCTCCTCGCCCAGAAGGTTGCCGGCGCCCCGGATATCAAGGTCTTGCGAGGCAAGGGTGAAGCCCGCGCCGAGCGTATCCAGCGAGCCGAGGACCCGCAGGCGTTTCTCAGCCGCCGGTGTCAGACGCTGGCGCGGCTTGGTGGTGAGATAGGCATAGGCGCGGGTCTTGGAGCGCCCGACGCGGCCCCGGATCTGATAGAGTTGCGACAGGCCGAACATGTCGGCGCGGTGCACCACCATGGTGTTGGCGGTCGGAATATCCAGCCCGCTTTCGACAATCGTGGTGGCCAGCAGCACATCGTATTTGCCGTCATAGAAGGCGTTCATCCGGTCGTCGAGTTCCCCCGCCGCCATCTGCCCGTGCGCCACCACATAAGACAGCTCCGGCAGCTGCGCCTTCAGGAACTCTTCAACGTCCGGAAGATCGGTGATGCGCGGCACCACATAGAAGCTCTGCCCGCCGCGGTAATGCTCTCGCAGCAGCGCCTCGCGGATCGTAACGGTATCGAATTCGCTGACATAGGTGCGGATTGCCAGGCGGTCCACAGGCGGCGTGCCGATAATCGACAGGTCGCGTACCCCGGTTAGGGACAGCTGCAAGGTCCGCGGGATTGGGGTGGCCGTCAGGGTCAGCACATGGATGTCGCTGCGCAGCTGCTTCAGCCGCTCCTTATGGGCCACGCCAAAGTGCTGTTCCTCGTCAATGATCAACAGGCCGAGGTTCTGGAACTTGATGTTCTTGGCCAGAACCGCGTGGGTGCCGACCACGATGTCGACGGTGCCCTTGGCCAGCCCTTCGCGGGTCTGGCTGGCTTCCTTAGTGCTAACAAAGCGCGACAACTGCCTGACCTGCAACGGGAAACCGCGGAACCGTTCGGCAAAAGACGCGGCATGCTGGCGCGCCAGCAGAGTCGTTGGCGCAACCACCGCCACCTGCAGGCCCGACATTGCGGCGACAAAGGCCGCGCGCATCGCCACCTCGGTTTTTCCAAACCCCACGTCGCCGCAGATCAGCCGGTCCATCGGCTGGCCGGAGTGCAGATCCTCCATCACATCCTCGATGGCGCGCAGCTGGTCGTCGGTCTCCTGATAGGGGAAACGCGCCGAAAACTCCTCCCACGCGTGCGGCGGCGGATCCATCACCGGCGCCTTGCGCAGGGCGCGCTCGGCGGCGATGCGGATCAGCTTGTCCGCCATCTCGCGGATGCGTTCCTTGAGCTTGGCCTTCTTGGCCTGCCAGGCGCCGCCGCCAAGCCGGTCCAGAAGCCCTTCCTCGTGGCCGTATTTGGACAAAAGCTCGATGTTTTCGACGGGGAGGTACAGCTTCGCCTGTTCGGCGTATTCCAGCAGGATGCATTCATGGGCGGCGCCCGCGGCGGTGACCACTTCCAGCCCCTTGTAGCGGCCGATGCCATGGTCCACATGCACCACCAGATCGCCGGGCGTGAGCGACTGGGTCTCGGTCAGGAAGTTCTCCGCCTTGCGGCGTTTCTTCGGCGCCCGGATCAGCCGGTCACCCAGCACGTCCTGCTCCGAAATCACCGTCATGTCCGGCGCCTCAAAACCGTGCTCCAGCGCCCAGACCGCCAGATGCAGGCCGGTTTTGCCGATGCGTGTACCGTCCATCACCGGGATAGCTTCCGCTAGCCCCTCATCTTCGATCAGCCCGGTCAGACGCTCCCGTGCGCCTTCTGAATAAGAGGCAATGAGCACCGGCCCCGTCGGCATCCGCGACTTAATATGCGCCGCCAAAGCACCAAAAAGGCTGACATTTTCCTGCTGCCTCTCCGGCGCAAAGTTGCGCCCTATGCGTCCGCCTGCATCCGCCACGCCAGGGCCGGAGGCCTGCGGCAGAGGATGGAACTGCACGACGCGCATGTCCGCAACCGCCGCCTCCCAGGCCGCATCGTCGAGATACAGCAGGCCCGGCGGCGTCGGTTTGTAGACGGTGTCGATCCGCCCCTTCTGCTCCAGCGCATGTTTGCGCGTGCCGTACTGGTCCTCGATGCTGTCCCAGCGCGCCAGCCGCGCGGGCGTCATCTGATCGTCCAGCGTGACCGTTGCCTGCGGCAGGTAGTCGAAAAGCGTCTCCAGCTTCTCATGGAAGAACGGCAGCCAGTGTTCGATCCCCTGATGCTTGCGGCCCGCACTGACGGCCTCATAAAGCGGATCATCGGTTCCGGCGGCGCCAAATTCGATCCGGTAGTTCTGGCGGAACCGGGTGATTGCCGCCTCGTCCAGGATCACCTCGGAAACCGGCGCCAGTTCCACCACCTCCAGCTTCTCGGTGGTGCGCTGGGTGGCGGGGTCAAAGCGGCGGGCGCCATCCAGCACATCCCCGAAAAGGTCCAGACGCACCGGGCCGCTTTCGCCGGGAGGGAAGATGTCGATGATGCCGCCGCGAATGGCATAATCGCCCGGTTCCATCACCGTCGGGCTTTGGAAAAACCCCATCCGCACCAGGAAGTTGCGCAGTGCATCTTCATCCACACGCTGATCAACCCGGGCGGTAAAGGCCGCCTCGCGCAGAACTTCCCGCGCGGGCACCCGCTGGCTCGCGGCGTTGAGCGTGGTCAGCAGCACAAACTGACTGGGCATCTGATGCACCAGCGCCGCCAGGGTCGCCATCCGCGCTGCGGAAATGTCCGCATTCGGCGACACCCGGTCATACGGCAGGCAATCCCAGCCCGGAAACACAAACACCGGCATATCGGGCGCAAAGAAAGCCAATGCGGCGCGCATCGCCTCCATCCGCTTGTCATCACGCGCCACATGCAGCACCGGCGCGCCGGATTTCTGCACTTCCTTCAGGATCAGCCGGGCGTCAAACCCTTCGGGCGCGCCGCCCATGGTGATTGCACGCTGTGCCATGCGGTTTCCTTTCCGGGACTTCCTCCGGGGGTGGCCCGGTTCTTACAGGGCTCCGATTGCCAGGTTCTGGTACATCCCCCAGAACGCCGTGACCAGAATGGAGACCGTTCCGACAAACTGAATGTACAGTCGGCAAAACGCCAGCCGCCTGCGCAGGTCCTCGCCTGCGGCCTGTTCCCGGGCGATCCGGCGGGCAGTGAAAAAACTGATCAGTCCCACGACCGACATCGGAAAGGCCAGCAGGAATACGGCCTGGGCAATTTCCATCAGGTAGACAAACCCCAAAGTGGCCAGCGCCGAGAGGACAAAACAGGCAAGGGCCACAATCCACGGCCCTGAAACTTCAGCGATGTACAGCATACGGTTCACGTTGACCCGGGTGATATCCTCCAGGTCCCGCTCTGCCTGGCCGCCGCGGCGGCGCGCCCGGTAAACCATGTCATATGGAACACCCAGTATCCAATGGCTGGCCGAGGACCACATTACCGCAAGCGAAATCCAGTACCACAGGTTTGAGAACGACCGCAGGTCAATCATCTCATAGATAATTTCAAGCAGGTCCACTCCAGCCCCCGTCTGCCGCTGCCGGCCCTTGGGGCCTTTTCTTGTAACCGGCCCTATATCAACCGGGAAGCGCCCGCAGGCAAGCCCGCAGGGCGCACAAGTTTCCCGGCGCGGCGAATGTGCCTCTTGTTCCCGGGGCGGCTTCCATGCCACCCATGGGCCAGCCAAAACGAGAGACCGCCATGAAGCCTACCGTCGCGCCCTTTCCCGCCGCCCGCCTGCGCCGCACCCGTGCCAGCCAGGCGATCCGCAATCTGGTGCAGGAAAACACCCTGAGCCCGTCCGATTTCATCTGGCCTGTGTTTGTCCGTGACGGCGAAGGCCAGGAGGAGCCGGTAGCCTCGATGCCCGGCGTGATGCGCCGCTCGGTGGACAGGATTGCCGAAGCCGCGGTTGAGGCCCAGGTGCTGGGGATTCCCGCGATATGCCTGTTCCCCTACACCGATGCCTCGCTCAAGACCGAGGATTGCGCCGAGGCATGGAACCCGGACAACCTGACAAACCGGGCGATCCGCGCCATCAAGGATGCAGCACCGGATATCGCGGTGATGACCGACGTGGCGCTGGACCCCTATAACATCAACGGTCACGACGGCTATGTGGTGGATGGCGAGATCGTCAATGACGCCACCGTCGAAGCACTCGTCAAGATGACCCTGGCCCAGGCCGATGCCGGCGCCGACATCATCGGCCCTTCCGACATGATGGACGGCCGCATCGGAGCCATGCGCACTGCCCTGGAACAGGCGGGCCACCACAATGTGGCGATCCTCTCCTACTCGGCCAAATACGCCTCAGCCTACTATGGGCCGTTCCGCGATGCGGTCGGCGCCTCCGGCGCGCTGAAGGGCGACAAGAAGACCTATCAGATGGACCCGGCCAACAGCGACGAGGCGCTGCGGCTGATCGAGCGCGACCTGCAGGAAGGCGCCGACATGGTCATGGTGAAGCCGGGCATCGCCTATCTGGACATCTGCCAGCGGGTGAAATCGGCCTTTGGCGTGCCGACCTACGCCTATCAGGTCTCCGGTGAATACGCGATGATCCAGGCCGCGGCGCAAAACGGCTGGGTGGATGGCGAAAAGGTGATGATGGAAAGCCTGATGGCATTCAAACGCGCGGGCTGCAACGGCATCCTCACTTACTTCGCTCCCGCCGCGGCGCGTCTGCTGAACGGCTGAGCCGCCAAGCCAGGCCGTGATGATCACTTCAGCGGGAAGCCGCCAATATCTGCGTTGCCGCGGATGACAGGCAGCGGTTTTCCGCGTATAACCCTGGCCAGAGCCGGACCAAACCGGCCTTGGAGCAATTCATTACAGGCACCTGAAAAATGAGCGAGATTTCCTCTACCCGCATGACCCGCCGCGGTTTTGCCCTGACCGCTTTGGCCGGCGCAGGCGTCACTGCCGCCTGCGGCAATGGCGTCGGCAACACAAACGCAGCCACCATCGACGCCCGTGTCGATGCCACGCTGAACCACATGTACAACCAGTACCCGAATACCCGCACCCTGGCGGACAAAGCTTCCGGCATGCTGGTGATGCCACTGGTGACTGAGGCGGGCTTTGTCTTTGGCGGCGCCTACGGCCGCGGTGCGCTGCGGATCAATGACGTGACCGTCGACTACTACGCCACCTACAAGGGCAATGCCGGCATTCAGATCGGCGCCCAGCAATATGCCCACGTGCTGTTTTTCATGACCCAGGACGCGCTGTCCGGATTCCGCCGCTCGCAGGGCTGGGCGGCTGGCGCCGATGCCGAGTTTGTCATCATGAACGAAGGCGAGTCTTTGCGGGCCGATACCAATACGCTGACCTCGCCGGTGCTGGCCGTGGTCTTTGCCCAGGCAGGCCTGCGTGTGGGTGCCACCCTGGAAGGCACAAAATACACCCGCATCATTCCTTAAGCGGAAACAGGCGGCAGAACCCGCCTTTTCTTCTGGCTTGAAATATCCCCGCTGGAGGCATGGCCTTTCCATCCGGAAAGGCCATTTTCATGTCAGCCGTCCAGCTTGCGCAGCCGCTTGAACAGTGACGAGGTGTCCCAGCGCCCGCCGCCCATCTTCTGCACCTCCTTGTAGAACTGGTCCACCAGCGCCGTCACCGGCAGGCTTGCACCAGTCTCATCCGCGGCATCCAGGCAGATGCCCAGATCCTTGCGCATCCAGTCCACTGCAAAACCGTGCTCGAAATGATCGTCCAGCATGGTCTCATAGCGGTTGGCCATCTGCCAGCTGCCTGCGGCGCCCTGGCTGATCACCTCAACCACCGCACGCCCGTCGAGGCCGGCTTTCTCGGCAAAATGCAGCGCCTCGCTGAGGCCTTGCACAAGGCCCGCAATGGCGATCTGGTTGCACATCTTGGTCATCTGACCTGCGCCGCTCTCTCCGATGCGGCGGCAGATGCGGGCATAGGCATCAATCACCGGCTCCGCACGGGCATAGGCGTCTTCGTCACCGCCGCACATGACGGACAGCACGCCATTCTCCGCCCCTGCCTGGCCGCCTGAAATCGGCGCATCGACAAAGGCAATCCCCTGCTCCGCCGCGGCGCCAAAAAGCTCCCGCGTGACCTTGGCCGACACCGTGGTGTGATCGGTAAACACCGTACCCTTGGCCATACCGGCAAACGCCCCGTCCGCGCCCAGGCAGACCGAGCGCAGATCGTCGTCATTGCCGACACAGGCCATCACGAACTCCGCGCCCGAGGCCGCTGCCCGCGGGGTCGCCGCAAAGTGGCCGCCATGCTCCTTGGCCCAGGCCTTGGCCTTGGCCTCGGTGCGGTTGTAGACGGTGACCTCATAGCCCGCGGCCTGCAGGTGCCCCGCCATCGGATAGCCCATGACGCCAAGCCCCAGAAACGCGATTTTTGCCATCTGCTTTTCCCCTGATCTGTCTTCGCATATGTTGGCGCCAACCCTAACACCGCCGCCGCGGGGCGCAATCTGCCATGCGGCTGGAAATGACAAAAACCCAAGGGAAAACAACCGCTGATGGGACATCTTTTCCGCTGGCTGCTGCGCCTTGCTGCGGGCCTGATTCTGCTGAGCGTCCTGGCCGCCGCACTGGTCTATTACCTCGCCTCGCAGTCGCTGCCCGAATACGAAAAGGACCTGGCCCTGCCCGGCCTCTCCTCGCCTGTGGAGATCGTGCGCGACAACGCCAATGTTCCGCATATCTTCGGCAGCTTCGGCGCCAGCGACGAGGACGTTTATTTCGGCCTCGGCTATGCCCACGCGCAGGACCGTCTGTGGCAAATGGCAGTGATGCGGCGCACGGCACAGGGACGCCTGTCGGAAATCTTCGGCACCCGCACGGTGGAGACCGATACCTACCTGCGCCGCCTCGACCTCTACAATCTGGCGCGGCAATCGGTGGAGGTGCAATCGCCTGAGGCGCTGGCCGCGCTCAAGTCCTATGCCGACGGGGTGAACGCCCGACTGCTGGAAATCAACGAAGACGCGCTTGGCCGCGGCGCGCCGGAAATGTTCCTGTTTCAGATGCCGCTAGCCCCTTGGCAGCCCGCCGACAGTATCGCGATCATGAAGCTGATGGCGCTGCAGCTTTCGGGCCACATGCGGGAAGAGATCCTGCGCGCCCGCACCTCGCTGGCGCTGAATGATGCGGACCGTATCCGGGACATCCTGCCGGATGCCCCCGGCAAAGGCGTGACCGCCCTGCCCGAATACGCCGAATTGGTACCGGGCGCCCGGCAATTTGCGGCGTCGCAGCCCTCAGGGGATGATAGTCTTCTGTTCCCGGTGGCCCCGCGCGGTCTCGCTGGTGCCTCCAACGCCTGGGCCGCCGCGCCCAGCCGCTCGGCGGCAGGCGGAACGCTGCTGGCGAACGATCCGCACCTCGGCCTCAGCGCCCCGGGCGTCTGGTATCTCGCCCGGCTGGAACTGGGCTCCGGCGGGGTGATCGGCGGCACCATTCCCGGCATCCCGGCGGTGATCACCGGACGCTCCGACGCGTTGGGATGGGGGGTCACCTCCTCCTACATGGACGACCAGGACCTGTTCATCGAGAAGCTCAACCCGGAAAATCCGCAGGAATACCTGAGCGTCGACGGCTACAAGAAATTCATCACGCGCCCCTCGATCATCAAGATCAAGGACGAGGCCCCCGTCACCCTGACCCTGCGCTGGACCGAGAACGGCCCGGTGCTGCCCGGCTCCATGTTCAACCTGGCTGAAATCACCCCGCCCGGCCATGTGGTCTCGCTAGGCTGGACCGTGCTCAGCCCCAAGGACACCTCGATGAGCGCCGCCATCGGCCTGATGCGCAGCGCTTCGGTACAGGAGGCGATCAGCGCGGGCGAAGATTTTGTTGCCCCGGCGCAGAACCTGACGCTGGCGGACAAGGACACCGTCGCGCTCAAGACCGTCGGAGCGTTTCCGCTGCGCGACGCGGCGCATCAAAGCAAAGGCCGGATGCCCAGCCAGGGCTGGCGCCCGGAAAACCTCTGGCAGGGCCGCGCGCCCTATACGGAAAACCCCGAGTTCGTCAGCCCGGCTGGCGGCATCCTGGGCAACACCAACAACAAGATCCTCGACCGACCTTTCCCCCGGCACGTCTCCTTTGACTGGGGCGACACCCAGCGCATCCACCGTTGGGAGAAGCTGATGCAGAACCGCGAAGTCCATACCCGCGACAGCTTCATCGAGGCGCAGCTGGACACGGTTTCCTACACCGCCCGCACCCTGCTGCCGCTGATCGGGGCGAACCTGTGGTTCACCGGTGAGGCCGCCCCTGCAGGTACCCGCGAGCGCCAGCGCCAGATTGCCCTCACCCTGCTGTCGGAGTGGAACGGCGAGATGAACGAGCATCTGCCGGAGCCGCTGATCTATGCCGCCTGGCTGCGCGCCCTGCAGTCCCGGCTGATCACCGATGAGCTGGGCCCGGTCGCCAAGTCCTTCCGCCATGTGGAACCGCTGTTCATTGAGCGTGTCTTCCGCAATGTCGAAGGTGCAGCCGCCTGGTGCGACGTTCGCCAGAGCGCGCCGGAGGAAACCTGCACCGACATGGCCCGGCTGGCGCTGGATGATGCGCTGATCTGGATCGAAGAACGCTACGGGGACGCGCTGGAATCTCTCCGCTGGGGCGACGCCCACCAGGCCGTGCAGGACCATCCGGTTCTGGGCGATGTGCCGCTCTTGCGCTATTTCGTGAATATCCGCCAGTCCACCAGCGGCGGCGACAACACCCTGCAGCGCGGCAAAAGCTCCGGCAAGGACCCGGATCCCTACCAGAACATTCACGCGGCCGGCTACCGCGGGGTTTATGATTTTGCCGACCCGGACAGCTCCGTCTTCATTACCGCCACCGGGCAGTCCGGCCACCCGCTGTCGCGCTACTATGACGACATGGCCCAGCTGTGGCGCCGGGGAGAATACATCCCGATGTCACTGGACGAAGAACTGGCTCGCGCCGCAGCTGTCGGCATAACCAGGATCACCCCCCGCCAATAAGAACGGGGCAATAAAAAACGGGCGCTGCGGCGCCCGTTTTTCTTTCTGAATGGTGCAGGCTTCACAGCCTCTCGAACTTGGCCTTCTGCCGGTCGGTCCACAGCACGGTAATGTCAAACCCGGTCTCGGTCTGCTCCTCGCGCTGCACCAGATCTTCCTTGAACAGCCAGGCGCGCTGCTTGCCTTGCGCAAAGGTAAGCTGCAGCAGTTCCTCGTGCCGCACCCCCTGCAATTTCTCAGCAATGTCGGCTAGCAGGCCGTCCAGCCCCTCGCCGGTCAGGGCGGAGATCGCATGGATGCCTTCCTCGCGCGCAGCACGCTGACGCCGAGCCTCGGCTTCGTCCTCCGGCAGCTGGTCCAGCTTGTTCCACACCTCGATCCGAGCGCGGTTTTCGTCCACGCCCAGCGACGTCAGGATCGCCTCCACATCTTCTGCCTGCTGCTCGCTTTCATCATGGCTGATGTCGCGCACATGCAGGATCACATCCGCCGCCAGCACCTCTTCCAGCGTGGCGCGGAAGGCGGCAACCAGTTCCGTCGGCAGGTCCGAGATGAAGCCCACCGTGTCGGACAGGATCACCTCCGGCCCGTCGGGGATCTGCACCCGCCGCATGGTCGGGTCCAGGGTGGCAAAGAGCATGTCCTTGGCCATCACCTCAGCGCCGGTGAGCCGGTTGAACAGCGTCGACTTGCCGGCGTTGGTGTAACCCACCAGCGCCACGATCGGATACGGCACCTTGGCGCGCGAGGCGCGGTGCAGAGTCCGGGTTTTCACCACCTTGTCCAGCTGCCGGCGCAGCCGCACCAGCTGGTCGTCGATGGCACGCCGGTCAGCCTCGATCTGGGTTTCACCGGGTCCGCCGACAAATCCCAGGCCGCCGCGCTGGCGCTCCAGGTGGGTCCAGGCCCGCACGAGCCGCGTCCGCTGGTAGCTGAGCGCTGCCATCTCGACCTGCAGCACGCCTTCACGCGTCGCCGCACGGTCCGAGAAGATCTCCAGGATCAGCCCGGTCCGGTCGAGGATCTTGACCTTCCAGGCCTTCTCCAGATTGCGCTGCTGCACGGGGGAAACCGGCCCGTCGATCAGGACCAGTTCAATGTCATTCGCCTTCAGGATGCCTGCCAGCTCTTCGATCTTGCCGGAGCCGAACAGCATCCCCGGGTGAGCCTTGGGCAGGCGCACCACATTTGATCCAATCACGTCAAGATCGGGCAAGGCCGCTGCCAGCGCAACGGCCTCTTCCAGCGCGGGAGCAGCCTCGCGGCGCCCGCTGTCTGATTTGATTTCCGGATGCAGGACCCAGGCGCGGGTCTGCTTCCTGTCATGCTCCATCAATTGGAGTCTTCACCCTCATAGAGACTGATCGGCTGGGCCGGCATGATGGTCGAAATCGCGTGTTTGTAAACCAGCTGCGACTGTCCGTCGCGGCGCAGCAGCACGCAGAAGTTATCGAACCAGGTGATCACACCCTGCAGCTTGACCCCGTTGATCAGAAAGATTGTAACCGGAACCTTGGTTTTGCGAACGTGATTCAGGAAGGCATCCTGAAGATTCTGTCTGTCCGAAGCCATTTTTTATTATCTCGCCTTTGTTCTTGCTGCGCGCTGCGGACCAGCACGCACGTTAAAATTCAGTATGGACAAAGAAAAAATAAGTTTCCAGCCGAAAAACACTTTTCACTTCCGCGGCAATCAGCTGCGCCAGAGGTTCGGGGACAGCAGCGCAATGAAGGCCAGCGTCTCCAGCCGTCCCAGCACCATCGCAATGCACAGGATCAGCTTGGCCGGGTCGGTCAGCAGGTTCAGCACAATCGGCGCGCTGCTGGCGCTTTCGGTCAGAGGACCGGTGGTGGACAGCGCCGCGATTGCCAGCACCAGCGACTGTTCGAAGCTGGATCCGACAGCGGCCAGCGCGGTGCTGACCAGCGCCAGCGACAGGGCAAACAGCATGAAGAAAATCCAGGCGACAAAGGCGCCGTTCTTCTGCAGACGCTTGGTCCGGTCGCCTTCGCCGCTCACTGAACTCGGGTGCACCAGCCGCTCCATTTCGCGCAGCCCGTTGAGGTAGAGCGCATAAACCCGCAGCAGCTTGACCCCGCCCGCCGTAGTGGCCACGCCACCGCCGAACACCGCCAGCCCGAGCAGGATCATGCCCGGGGTTTCCAGCCCGGACCAGGTGCGGGCCGCTTCCCAATGCAGGCTCTCGAACCCGGTGGTGGACAGGAAGGACATCACCGTGAACACCGTCCCCCAAAGTGCCCTCAGCGCCTGCAGCAGATCCTCGCCTGCGTCCACCTCATAGGCCGCCACCCAGTGGCGCAGGAACAAGAGCAGCGGCACACCGAAGACAATCAGCAGCCCGGTGCGGAATTCCGGGTCCTTGTCCAGGCGCCCCTGCCCGGATGTCACCG
Source organism: Leisingera sp. JC11 (assembly GCF_040704725.1). Taxonomy (NCBI): domain Bacteria; kingdom Pseudomonadati; phylum Pseudomonadota; class Alphaproteobacteria; order Rhodobacterales; family Roseobacteraceae; genus Leisingera; species Leisingera sp. JC11. Next base: position 3,128 of record NZ_JBFCVS010000010.1, on the reverse strand, counting down.
TATCGCTGGAGAAGGTCAACCGCGACAAGGCGAAGAACATGAACAGGAACATCACCATCTCGCCGGCGATGCCGCTGGCCGCGTTCTCCACTCCGCCAGTGGCGGAAATGCCGGAGGTCGCCATCACCGACATCGCATGGCTGAGGCCGGTCAGCGCCTGTTCCCCGGTGATCATCAGCAACAGCCACAGAACCATGGTCAGCCCGGCATAGACCGGCGCCAGAGTGCGGGTGACCAGCACCAGCTGGCGCCGCGGATCCGCCTTTTCCATATGGCCCGGCCCCGCAGTGCCGCCGCCCGGCTCGCCCTTGGCGGTGACCTCGAAACCGCCCAGCGACATCGGCGCCAGCACCGCCGAGGCGGCCACCCACATCAACAGCCCGCCCATCCAGCCAACCATCGCCCGCCACAGATGCACGCTGGGCGGCAGGCGGCCCGGATCAGCCCAGATATCGGCGCCGGTGGTGGTGATGGCGCTGACCATGTCGAAATAGGCATTCACATAGCGGGTGCTGATCAGCGCCTCCTGCACCGGCACCGCCAGGAACAGCGGCAGCACCGTGAAGGTGGCCAGCAGCGACAGCAGCTGCCCCGGCATCCCGTAGCGCGGCACCCGGTTGCCCATCGACAGGGCAATCAGCACCACCAGGATCAGCCCCGCCAGGCCGGCGTAGAAGAAGCTCTGCGATGTATGATGATCGTCCAGCACCAGCGCGTGCACGGCCGGCAGCCACATCGCCAGCGAGGCGATTCCCCAGATCAGCAGGAACAGCGGCAGGCGCAAGACGCCGATGGGGGCTTGGACCACGCGGCGCATACTAGAAGTAGTCGATCGACACCTGCAGGAGCCGCTCCACCTCGGGCACGTCATCGGCCATAGCAAACAGCGCGATCACGTCGCCCTCTTCGATCCGGGTCTCGCCCGACGGGCGCAGCATCTCGCCGTTTTTCAGGATGCCGCCGACCAGAACGCCTTCGGGAAAGTCGGTCTCGCGGATCATCTGTCCGGCGATCGGCGAGGTCGACAGCACTTCCGCCTCGATCATCTCGGCCTCGGCATCGCCCAGCGAATAGACTTGCCGCACCCGGCCATAGCGGATGTGGCGCAGGATCGAGCTGACGGTGGTGGAGCGCGGGTTGATATAGGCGTCGATCCCAAGGTGCGGCAGCAGCGGCACCAGGGTCGGGTCGTTGATCAGCGCGATCGCCAGCGGGCAGCCCTCGGCCTTGGCCCGCACCGCGGCCAGCATGTTGACCTTGTCGTCATCGGTCACCGCCAGCAGCGCATCCGCCTTGTCGATGCCTGCCTCGATCATCAGCGACCGGTCCAGACCGTCGCCGTTCAGCACGATGGTGCGCTCCAGTTCCTCGGCGGCGCGTTCAGCGCATCTGCGGTCCCGCTCGATCACCTTGGCGCGGATTCTTGCGGTGCTGCTCTCCAGCGCCTTCGCCACTTCCAGCCCCACGTTGCCGCCGCCGACCACAACCACCCGGTCCTGGCGTTTTTCCTTCTTGCCGAAGACCTCGATGGTGCGGGGCACGTCATCCACGTGGGAAAACACATAGCAACTGTCGCCCACGAACAGCTGGTCGCCCGGCTCCGGCGCAAACAGGGTACCGTCGCGGCGGACCCCTACCACAATCGCGCGCAGGGTGGAGAACAGATCGGTCAGCTGGCGCAGCGGCGTATTCACCACCGGGCATTCGGCATCGATCTGGATGCCCAGGAGCTGCGCCTTACCGCCCATGAAGGTTTCGGTGTCAAAGGCAGCCGGTGCCGAAAGCCGCTGCATCGCCGCCGCGGCCACTTCGCGTTCAGGGCTGATCACCACGTCGATCGGCAGATGCTCGCGCTGGTAAAGGTCAGAATAGATCGCGGTCAGATAGCTCTTTGCCCGCAGCCGGGCGATCTTACGCTGGATCTTGAACACCGAATGCGCCACCTGGCAGGTCACCATGTTGACCTCGTCCGAGTGGGTGGCGGCAATGATCATGTCGGCATCCTGCGCTCCGGCCCGCTCCAGAACGTCCGGGTAGGAGGCAAAGCCGTGAATGCCCTGCACGTCCAAAGTATCCGTTGCGCGCCGCACCAGGTCCGGATTGTTGTCGACCACCGTGACATCATTGTGCTCACCGGACAGGTGCCGGGCGATCTGCCAGCCGACCTGGCCCGCGCCGCAGATAATGACCTTCATTTACATGTCCCTTGGCGGAGTTTCGGGCAGAGTTCTGCGTGATGTGAATGACAGATGCCGCTTTCACGGTCAAATTAATTGTAACTTCCTCAGTTTGCGGCCATTCTTGCTCCATGCGACAGAGTGTGACGATCCCCGCGGGCGCGGCATTGCTGGCACTCGCAGCGGCCTGCGGACCGCTGCCGGTCTACTACAAGCAGGGGGCTGAGGTATCGCGTCTGCAAAGCGATGAGCTGACCTGCGCTACCCAGGCGCTGAAGGATGCCCCCGTTGCCAATGAAATCCGCCAGCACCCGCCTGTCTACTACCCGGGCCGCCAGGTCTGCCACGGCGGCAACTGCTATTACCGGCCCGGTTATTGGGTGGATGGCGGTATCTACACGGTCGATGTGAACAAGCCCTTGCGCCGTCGGCTGGAGAAATCCTGCATGGCCTCCAAAGGGTATCAGCAGATCGCACTGAAGCGCTGCACCCAGCGCAGCGCGGCGGCCCCCGCCGGCCCGCGCCTGGCACCGCTGACCGAGGCGTCCTGCGCACAGCGCAACCGGGATGGCAGCGTCATCATCCGCACCGGCGGCTGAGCGCCCGGCCTCCCCGCAGCTGTGAACAGCCGTTTTACGGCGGGACACTTTTGATTTGCGGTCTAAGTTCAAGTAAGCTGAACCCGATTGTTTTTTGACCAGTATTCTCAAAAGAGAAAGGTACCCGATGCGGATTCATTTCCTGTTCGCCGCGCTGCCCGTGGCAGCCGTTACCGCAGCCTGTGAACCAACGGCCCCGATCGCGCCGCCGCCGAGCGCTGCACCGGCCGCCCGGCGGGCCAATAGGTTCAACGGTTGGGGCCGCCGGAGCCGGGGCCTGGGCTGGCGTGGCCGTCGATGCAGGCCGCGTGGCGGGTGCGCTGTAAGTCGCGGGAGCAGGGGCGGCGGCCCG